>DASYML010000128.1:0-18300 GCA_036009045.1 Pyrinomonadaceae bacterium | reverse complement strand
CAAGACAGTTGGTTTTGGCACGAGATAGCGACTCCTTCTTGTGAAAAGGATACAGGTGGTTAAGTATATTCATGCCCAATCTATGTACCTGCCGGAATGGTTATGATTCCATATCGGAATACTTATGCTTCCCTA
Organism: Pyrinomonadaceae bacterium; assembly: GCA_036009045.1. Classification (GTDB taxonomy): domain Bacteria; phylum Acidobacteriota; class Blastocatellia; order Pyrinomonadales; family Pyrinomonadaceae; genus DASYML01. The sequence continues at coordinate 18,165 of DASYML010000128.1, read as the reverse complement.
TGAGAGAACCTGAGGTACAAACAGGCATTCAACACCCGCTTTTCGGAATTTTAGTGGCTCCTCATTCGGAAGTTCTTTGGTAATAATCACAGTAACAGTAGGATTACCAGGAGAAGGCTTGACCGGCAAAGAACGTATTATACGCCAGCGACATGAGCGCCAGTAATATCGTCAGCCAGGCCACAGGAGATTTATAGTCTTCGGCCAGATAGATTAATCTCGGCGGCAGGTAAAAGATGGAGAAAGCGAGCGCCATCGGAACCAGCGACGCGAGCATGTTTCCCAACGTCCAACCTGCACTGCCTTCAACGCTCATGAAGCGTGGAGCTATCAGCACATTCAAAATCACCGTGAGGACGATGATGGAGAAGTAAAGCAGTAAATCGGCGAGTAATTCCGTCGCCCAATGCGTGCGCCACGTCGAAGGCTGCAAATCCGGCTCGATGTTTAAAGACGGCGAACCTGGCTCGACCCTTAAACTCCACGCCACCAACGCGGTCGGCAGCGGCAGGATGAAGCAGACTAAAACGAACCTCACTAGAAAACCGATGAAGGCGGATTCTTCGTGTTGCGCTTTGCCGACAATGGAAACCCAACTTTCAAGCCCTGTGCCTTGCCATCCTGCAAATAAGAGCATCAGGAAAATGAAGAAATGAAATAAGAGCAGTGAGAGCACGATTCCTATGAGAATCTTGTGCGGAGGCGCGGACCTCGGCCAAAGCTGTTGGAGTCTACGCCTTCTCGTTGACACATAAACTGGTCCGGTTTGCGAAATGCTTGCAGGATCGGTTTCCCCTTCAGCATCGGGCGGTGCGAGGCGGGCTTGGCGTGGCAACCGCTTCAAGTAAGCGCCCAGGGCATGCGCGGCAAAGACGGACAGAAAGAGCCTGCCGACCGTTGGGCTGACGGGTTTACTCCAGGCTGGTCCCGGTGCAAGGAATCCTTGTCCTTCTGCGCGCAGGAGGCGCGCGAGCGGCGCGAGCAGAAACAAGTTGGCCGCGATTACCGTGAGGTCCAAGGCGATGCCGCGCCCACCCGCCAGAGGCGTGGTCAACGAAACCTTTCTCGTCGGCGGCAACGCTTCGCCGTCCTTCGCTTTCGTTTGTTGAGTCTCGGAGGCCATGCGCCGCTGTGACGCTTGCCGCCTCCACCGTTGACGCTTTTTCACGCTCGCAAGTAGAGAACAGTATCAGTTAAGAGGCATCGAATTTAGCACAGATTTAAAGTTGATTCACTTCTGCATGATCTCCAAATGGGAGCATTCTTTGACAGGCTTTCCGGTGCTCTGTTAGGCTCGGCGGTGCAGACGAGGTTTCGCACCTGCGGTCCACGGCCGTCGTCAATCTTCTTTCATGCTCTATCGCTCAATCCTGCGACCGATTCTCTTCCACCTGCCGCCCGAATCGGCTCATGAGTTGGCCTTACGTTCGCTCGCCTTCGCGCTCGGCGCGGATTGGACCAGGAAAATCGCGGCGCGGCGTTTCCTTGAGACAAACGGCGCGGAACTCAGACGCTTCAATCTCTCGTTCAGGAACGCTGTGGGGCTGGCCGCTGGCTTTGACAAGAACGGGAGGGGAGCGCAGGGACTCGCGGCGCTCGGCTTCGGTTTTATAGAGGTCGGCACGGTGACGCATTTGCCGCAGCAGGGCAATCCGCGCCCGCGTCTCTTCCGTTTGCCGCAGGACCGAGCATTGATAAATCGCCTCGGTTTCAATAACGATGGAGCGGCGGCGGTCGCCGCGCATCTCTCAAAGCATCGCCCGGATTGCGTGCTCGGCATCAACCTCGGCAAGAGCCGCGCGGTCTCGCTTGAGAACGCGGTGGACGATTATCTCGCGAGCTTTGAACTGGTCCAACATCTGGCGGACTACATCACACTCAACGTCAGTTCTCCGAATACTCCCGCGCTGCGCGAACTGCAACGCGCGGACGCCCTCACGTCTCTGCTCGAAGCCGTCCAGCAGCGCAACCGCGAGATGGCTTTGCAGAGCGGGCGCAAGGAACCGTTGCCGCTGCTCGTCAAGATCGCGCCGGACCTCACACAGGATGAACTAGAATCAATCGTGGAGGTCTCCCTGCGCGCACAGGTGGACGGCATCATCGCCACCAACACGACGACGAGCCGCGCGCATCTCAGGACTTCACCCGCCGTAGTCGCGGCCCGCGGCGAGGGCGGGTTGAGCGGAGCGCCTTTGCGCGCCCCCTCGACGGAGATGGTGGCGACGCTCTATCGCCTGACGCGCGGGCGTTTGACAATCATAGGTGTCGGCGGCATCTTCAACGCAAGAGACGCCTGGGAAAAAATCTGCGCGGGAGCGAGCCTGGTCCAATTATATACGGGCTTTGTCTATGAGGGCGTCGGCGTCGTGCGAGAGATTAACGAAGGCTTGGCGGAGTTCGTGCGCCGTGCGGGTTTCCGCTCGCTCGACGAAGCGGTGGGCTGTCGCGCGGATGAACTCGCCGCCGCGTAAGAGTGTCTTACGCATTGCCGTTGATTAAAGGAACAGCGGAACATCTCTTCTCAGAGGAACGCTCTATGAGAGATACTTCGATGGATACTTCGATGGATACTGGCAGCGACAAACTCATCGTCGCGCTGGATGTCGGGAGCGCGCGAGAGGCGCTTGAGCTTTTCCAGAGGCTTCGCGGCCTCGTCCATCACTTTAAGATCGGCTCGCAACTGTTCACAGCGGCAGGGCCGCAGATAGTGCGTGAGATTGCGCTGGCGGGCGGGCGCGTTTTTCTGGACCTAAAATTTCACGACATCCCGAATACGGTCGCCGCCGCGAGCGTAGAGGCCGCGAGGCTTGGCGTCTGGATGCTCAACGTGCATGCGCTCGGAGGCGCGTTGATGATGCGGCGCACCGTCGAAGCCTTGACAGAAATTTCCGGGCGCGAGGGCTTGGCGCGCCCGAAGCTCATCGGCGTGACCGTCCTGACGAGCGCGGATGCTGCGACATTGGCGGAAGTTGGCATACAATCAGAGCCTCTCGCACAGGTGCTCGCGCTGGCGCGTCTCGCGGAGAGTTGCGGCATGGATGGCATCGTCGCCTCGCCGCATGAAGTCAAAGCCGTGCGCGCGGCTGTCGGGCGCGCGGACTTTATGCTCGTCGCGCCGGGAGTGAGGCCCGCAGGGAATGCGTCGGACGATCAAAGGCGCATCATGACGCCCGCGCAGGCCATCCGCGCCGGAGCGGATTACCTGGTGATAGGTCGCGCCATCTTGAACGCGCCCGACCCTATTGAAGCTGCCCGCAAAATCTGTGAAGAGATGGACAGCGTCTCTCTTGTTTGAGATGCGCCTATCGGGGAACTTTGAAATGGTCTTGGCGGACCTCTCATTGGGACAGCCCTGCCTCGCAACGTAATGTGGAGCGCGCGGGCTTTCGCCTGGCTTATACGAGGGCGGCGATGGGGCTTGAGTTGAAAGCTTGAATCGGCGGAACAATCGTCGTGCGCGTGCGTGTAAGAGAACTCGCGCTGCGCCTCCCGAACGGCGCGGAGAATAAACTTTTATGACTTGCAGGCAAAGGGGATTGGGAAATTTGAGGCTCTCTCGGCGCTTCCTCGCAATCTTTTTCTGGACCTTGATAGCGGCGACGGCACAGACGCCCGCGCAAAGCACGGAAGAGATGCCCTCGCTGCCTTTCAACAACGCGCCGTATCGCGTCGGCGAGCGACTGACTTACAACGTCTCCTTCTCGAATTTCAATACCGCCGCGCACGTAGAGTTATTCGTCGCCGCGCGCGGCAGCTTCTTCAATCGTGAAGGGCTGCAACTGCGCGCTCACGTCGAGACCACAGGCGTCGTCAGCGCCGCGCTCTATTCCATCAACAACGATTACACTTCTTACGTGGACGCGGGTTCGGGCCTTCCCTTTCGCACGCAGCAGGTGATACGAGAGGCGGGGCGCACCTCGGACAGTTCGAGCGACTATAACCAACCGGCGGGCATCGCGGCCATCCCTGGCAAAACCTTGGCGGGCGGCTTCCCAGGCACGTATGATTTAGTCTCCGCGTTCTATCGTTTTCGCTCGCTCCCTTTGATGGAAGGCTCCATCTATCGCATCAGCGTGCGTAGCGACCCGGACCAGTACGATGTCGAGTTGAGAGTCACAGGGCGCGAGTTGGTGAAAACCAACGTCGGTTCTTTTCAGACCATCGCCACGCAGTTGCGTATCCCAGGCAATTCGCAGGCGAACAATTACAAGGTCCGTATCTATTTCAGCGACGACGAGCGGCATGTGCCCGTCTTGATTACGGCGCAGCATCCGTCCGGAGAGATTCGCGCGGAACTCGTCGCCTCCGAATTGCCCGCGACCGCGCAACCCGTCGCGGCGACGGTCAACACCGCCATCACGCCCACGCCTTCGCCCATCGGTGCGCCCGTCGCGGACGGCCATCCCATCGCAGAAGGAGGCACGCTCGGCGGGCTGCCCTTCAACGTCGGTGAGCAACTCAACTACAACATCTTTCTCGCAAGCGTCGCGCAACCCGTCGGGCAGGCTTCTTTTCAGGTCCGCGCGCGCACTACATATTTCAATCATGACGGGCTACAGCTTTCCGCTAAGGCGCAGACGACCAACGCCGCGCAGAAGCTCTTCTATGCCAACGACCAGATTAATTCTTACGTAGACCCGACGACGCTCGTGCCCTTTCGCACGGACCTCGCACTGGTCGAAGGCCAGCGGCGCAAGACCCAGACCATCACCTTCGATCAGGATCGCGGGACCGCCATCATGGACAAGGGCCAGCGCGTGGAGATTCCCGTCGGCACGCACGATTACATCTCCGTCATGTACGCCTTGCGCTCCTTCAATCTCGCGCCGCCCAAACGCAACGCCGTTTCCCTGCTCGTCAACAATCGCCCGTCCACTCTCTTCGTCACTTCACTGAAACGCGAAGTGATAGAACTCGGCGGTCAAAAGATACCTGCCATTCAACTCTCGCTGACGACGGACGACCCGCAGCCGGACAAATACGCGCTGCGCCTGTGGGTCAGCGAAGACCGCCGCCGCCTGCCCCTGCGCCTGACGGCCAACACACAACTCGGCCCACTGCGCGCAGACCTGGCGATTATCCCGACGGCCCGACAATAACTACCGGGGCTTCATCTTTTCAAGCAGCGAGGCCACCGCCCTGAGCGCCAATGGCCCCCCTGGCGGCACAGCTTCCACCCTATGAGCGTGCCAGCTTCTTTTTCTTAACTTCCATCACAACGCCTGAATCCGTCTTTTTAAAGACGACATAGTTTCCGGGTTTCGCTCCCAAATCCCGCAGCAAAGGAGAAGGTACTTTCGCGCGGGCGATCCCGTTATCTTTTGAAACTTTGGCCTGGTATTCTTCCAAACTCGTGGCTCGTCTCATTGTGTTTCCTTTCGATGAGGTTTATCCTTTCGCCCGTTCGAGTGTTTGATAAAAAGGACAACGGGTCTGATGCGTAGCTCACCCCTCAACCAAGAGTGATGAGCATCGCCGTTGAGCATGAAAGGTTCATACTCACGGCGAACCGGTTACGCAGGCACATTCTATTGGAATCTTCCAATAGAAGCAAGTCTCTCGCGTTATCCCTATTAGGAGGCCGCTCCTAATGGCGAGGGGACCGCGTGAGAAGCCGGAGCGTTTGTCTGAAAAGCTCTTAACAATCCGGCAGATGCTTGGTTTGTCACAGACCGAAATGCTAAGGCGTCTTGAGGCTGAAGATAGGATGGCGTATCACAGGATTTCAGAGTTTGAATCAGGTAAGGGCGAACCCTCATTACCAATTCTTCTAAAGTACGCACGACTAATAGGGATTTCAACGGATGTATTGATTGATGATGAACTGGATTTGCCCGAAAAACTGCCAAGCAAGTTAAAGCATAAAAGTTAAGAGGCTATCTGAAGGGTCATCCTGTGCCCTGAAAGGGCAACCTGTGAGAGCCGGGGCAATGCCCCCGGTTACTGGTCCAAGATAGAATCCGACCCTGCAAGGGTCGCACATGCAAGGTTGAGGTGCGACCCCTTCAGGGTCGAATGGTGTGGTGGCGCGAGTATCGTGGGCGCTGCCCACGGCTCTCATAGGTATCCACTGGCGTGGATAAGGTTGAAGGGTTTGTTCTGACTTTTCAGATAACATCTCGGCACAACTCGCAGACCTTCATTCTGAAATTGAAATTAAATTTCAATTTGCTTATACTCTCTTCTGTGACGGCGCGGAGGCGCTGCCACGCGCCCGCGCGAAACATCTTAAGAGCCTCTGGCAGTGTGATCCTTTGAGGAAGGCAGCAATCAAATGCTTCAGTCATTCATCATTATTTTAAGAGAAGGCTTTGAATCTTTTCTGCTCGTCGCGGTCATTCTAGCCTACCTGCGTAAGACGGGGCAGAGGCGGCTCGCCCCTGCGGTTTACGCAGCCATCCTCTCATCCATCGCCGCCAGCGTCGGCCTCGGCTATATCCTTATGAACGGGGTCGAAGAGGCGACCTGGCAGAGCGTCCTGGGCGTCGGCTTCGGCTCTTACGTCTCGCAATTTTTCGCCAACGAATCACTGCGCGAAGCCGTCCTGGGCGTCGTCGCAATCGTGATGGTGGGCACGCTGGTCATCCACATGTGGCGCACAGGGCCGCGACTCAAAGAGGAGATGCACAAACGGCTCTCGCAAGTCTCCGAAGGTTCTTCCAGCCCTGTGGCGCTGCTGGGCGTTTTCCTCTTCACCTTTCTGATGATGACTCGTGAGGGGATGGAGACGGCGCTCATGATGTTACAGGTGCGCGAGGGGAGTTTGCTGACGGGGGCGTTGCTGGGCATAGGTGCGGCGGGAGCGCTCGCCTGGGTCTGGTCACGCTTTAGCCATCTCATCAACATCCGGCGCTTCTTTCAAGTCACGGGAATCTTCCTGCTCCTATTTATGGTCCAGGTTGGCATCTACTCATTCCACGAATTTTCAGAGGCGGGCTTGCTCCCCAACAGCGATGCCATCCACGCCGCGACGGAAAAGTTTTCGCCGGACGGGTTGTACGGCAAGTGGTTCTCACTCTTGCTGGTCGCCATTTGCGCGTTGTGGTTGCTGGGAGCCTTCATCGCCGACCGTTTCAAAGCCGCGCGCCAGAACGGCGTGAGCCTTGAGCAAGTTTAAGCAGCGTCTTTGTCAGTATCGCCTGCTTAAGCTGGGCGGGTCATCGCCATGTGAGTACCCGCCTATAGCGGCTTGCAGTTGAGTGCGACTACGTGTCAGTCCCGCCTGCTTAAGCCGGGCGGGTTCCTGGCCCAACAGAGACCCGCCCGCTACCGCAGGCGGTACTGACCTGAGTAGTCAAATCAAAAGGGGCGAGTCTTGCAAAAAGACTCACCCCTTTATCATTCAGCCCTTAACAGGTAGCTCCTGGCTCATTACGGTTGAGCCGGACGAGCGTTTCTGGCCGGGGCGGTCTGTGCGCTGCCGAGAACCGAGTTGGCGGTTATCGCATCGCTGATGGTAGTTGAACTGGCGGGAACCACGTTCAGCCCCGTGTTGTAGAATCTGTTTCCGTTGAAGTGATTACCGCTGCTCGGCGCGGATTCCAGAATGCCTACGGGAGCTTCGTTAATCATATTCGCGCTGGCGTCATTCTGGTTGCCCTGCACGAAGATGCCCGCCTCGCCGCTATTGAAGATATTGTTGCCGGTGGCGTGGTTCTTATTGCCTATCAGATCAATGCCATCAAAGAGCACGCTTTCGAGGATGGTGTTGTTGCTGACCTCACCCCTGTTGCCCTGGTAATAGATGTTGACCTGAGCCTTGCCCGTGGTGTTCCGGGTAATCTTGACGCCGTCAGAATCTATGATGAGAATGTTGGCGGCGAAGTCGCAGTTACTATTGGCGCTGGTGCAGCCGCCATAGACGTGATTGATAATCGAGTTGCCATCAATCGTGGCCCTCGCCCCGAAGGCGACCTGGACGCCGTTCTGAGCGATAATCGGCGAGACTCCGAAACCCATCACGGCATTGCCTCTGATGTTGACTTCCGTCCCAGGCTCGTTCGCGGTGATGCCGTTCTTCTGGTAGTCGTGAACGCTGCTGTTCGAGATGTCAACTTTGGCCCTGCCGCCGTTGCCGCTCTGGACGAAAATGGCAAGCCCCGTCTGGCAACCTTCAAAGCCCGTGCCCAACCTGACATTCCTGACGGCGACGCTGTCTATCTTGCCCGAAGCGTTGCGGTAGTAGATGCCCACGAGAGTCGGCCCGGCGCAGGTGCTGATACCGTTGTTCGAGCCGTCAATCGTCAGGTTCGTCAGGTTCACTCTGTCTGTCGTGTCAACCAGAATAATGGCGGCGATGGGATTGCCTGAAATCAGGCTGGTGGAATTGGGCGCTGTCGTCGGCGGCATCACGATGGCCTGATTTTGATTGGCGACTGAGATGCCCTGGACCGAGAGCGGCTTGTTAATCTTCACCTGCTCGCGGTAAGTGCCCGGACAGACGTTGATTCTATCGCCCGCATGAGCGGCTGTGACTGCCGCCTGGATACTTGTAAACTGCGCGCGCGGGCACTGTACGTGGTCGTCGTCAACGGTCAGCGTCGCGCCATGATTATCGTCGTCGTCGTCATCATGAAATGCGACTGTGCGTGCATAAGCCTGCCCGCTCGCAAAGGCCAGGAGACCTATCACCAAGGTCAGCGAGGCCCAAAATCCTAATCTCCTATGATTCATACATCCTCCTTAATCTATTCCTATGGACGGGTATCTGGCCGCACGCGAGTGGTACGCGTGTGGCACGGTCCCGGTCGAGATAAGCTGCGCGCGCACGATGCTCGTCTGGTCTGCGCGCAGAGCTCAAGAATTTCAGTTGGAATTGCGGCCCCGTGTGGAGAGTTCAAAGTACAGGGAGGTCCGCTCCACTCCGTCTCAATTCCAAAGAGCGACTAACTCTCGCTGCAAAAGGCTCTGGGCCTCAAAAGAGAGAGGGGGGAGTTTTTATTTTGAGAAGTCAGCAGAAACTTTATGCGAGGTGCTCGCTGGCTGTCAACCGCAGGTGGGCCAATCATGGACCAGTTCAATTTGATTGAGCGAAGAGCCGCGACAGTTCACGCTTGAGCAGTTTGCCCGTCGGGCCTTTGGGGATGTCTTGGATGAAGCGCACGCTCTTGGGGCATTTGAAATCGGCCAGCCGCGCGCGGCAAAATTCCAGCAACTCATCTTCGCTCGCCTCCATCCCATCCTTGAGGACGATGAAGGCCGCGACCTCTTCGCCATACAATTCGTCCGGCACGCCTATCACGGCGGCGCTGGCGACCGCCGGGTGCCCGTAGAGCACTTCGTCAATCTCGCGCGGGTAGATATTCTCTCCGCCGCGAATAATCATGTCCGATTTGCGGTCCACGATGTAGAAGAAACCGTCCGCGTCTCTGTAGCCGATGTCGCCCGTGTGAAACCAGCCGCCGCGAAAAGCGCGCGCCGTCGCTTCCTCGTTTTTATAATAACCCTTCAGAATATTCTCGCCGCGCAGGACTATCTCGCCCAACTCACCGTCCGCCACTTCCCTCTCCTCTTCGTCAAAGACACGCATCTCGTTGCCAATCGGCATCCCGCAAGAGCCTGGCCGCCTGCGCTCATCCGGCGGGTTGAAAGAAGAGCGACAGGTGGATTCCGAAAGACCATAGCCTTCTATCACCAGACAATCAAAGGTCTCCTCAAAACTCTTTAAGACTTCCGCAGGGACGGGCGCGGACCCGCACATGGCGAAGCGCAGTTGACCCGTCTTCAAACCTTCCGGCACGCCTTCTGGATAAGTCGCGAGCAGCATCTGTAACATCGTCGCCACAGACCCGAAGGAGGTCACTTCGTAATCGCTGATAATCTGCCAGAAGCGTGACGCGGAAAACTTCTGGCTGACGACCGTGGAGCCTCCCGCGTAGAGCGGCGTCAAAGTCGTCACCGAAACCGCGTTCATGTGAAAGAGCGGCATCATCGTGAGCAGGCGGTCGCTCTCCGTAAACTTCAGCCAGTTGGTTATCTGCCGCGCATTCGCGATCAAGTTGGCGTGCGTCAGCAAACACCCTTTCGGTTTTCCGGTCGTCCCCGAAGTGTAAATAATAATCGCTTCATCATCCGGTCCAATTAAAGCGGCGGGCAAGTCATCCGCCCCTGGACCGTCAAACTCTGCGGTAGCCTGTCTCTCATCATCAAATTTGATGATGAGAGACAGGCTCTTCAGCCCGTCTTTAATCCCGGCAATCCTGTTTTCAAATTCCGAATTGACGAGCAGGGCTTTGGCTTCCGAATTGGCGATGACGTAGGCTATCTCCTGCGGCTTGAGCAGCGAATTAATTGGACCAGCGAGCGCGCCCAGTTTGAAGCACGCGAAATAGGCTATGACGTACTCGACGCTGTTCGGCATCAACAGGCTCACGACATCGCCCTTCTGGATTCCGCGCGAGGCCAGCATCATCACCGCGCGATTCACGGCCCGCTCAAACTCCTTGTAAGTGTAAGAGCGATGATCGCCTTCGGAAAAAAGAAAAGTCTTATCGGGCGTCGCATGCGCGCGTTGCGCCAGCAACTCTCGCAGGTTTTGGGGCTCGCTTTCGTGCAAAGCAACTTCGTCAGTTTTGCTTTTCATACTGTGGCTTATGATATATTAAACGGCGCACGAGTCACCATCCAGAAGCAGAGCGGTTTGCCTGTGGATGGCCCGTCGCAAACGCGAATCCTTTTCTCTCTCAAGACCTGGTAAAGGGCCTTTTGGAGATTTCAAAAAATTATTCATACCTCTTCAGGACGGCGGAGAACAAACGCGCCTATGGCAATCTATCGCAATTTTATCGGCGGCGAGTGGAGCGAATCCGCTTCCCACAAAACCATCGAAAACATCAACCCGGCCAACACAGATGACATCATCGGAACTGTCCGCCAGGCCACGCGCGAGGAGGCTCGCGGGGCCGTCGAGGCCGCGAGCATGGCCCTCAGAGACTGGCGTACGACGCCCGCCCCGGCGCGTGGCCGCATCGTCGCGCGGGCCGCCAGATTGATGGAAGACGAGAAAGAAAGCCTCGCGCAAATCCTGACGCGAGAGGAAGGCAAGACGCTCTCTGAGTCGCGCGGAGAGCTTCAACGCTCGATCAACGTCGCGGAGTTTTGCGCGGGCGAAGCGCGCCGTCTCAACGGCGAGACGATTCAATCCGAACTGCCAGCCAACTTCGCTTACACCATCAAACAGCCGCTCGGCGTCGTCGCCTGCATCACGCCCTGGAATTTTCCCGTCGCTATCCCCGTCTGGAAAATCGCGCCCGCGCTCGTCGCAGGCAACACAGTCGTCTTCAAGCCAGCCTCGCTGACGCCAGCCACCGCCGTCCGCATCGTTGAACTGTTTGAAGAGGCAGGCATCCCGAAAGGCGTGCTCAATCTCATCCTCGGCTCAGGCTCCGAAGCGGGCGACGAGATCATCAGGCATCCGGCCATCAAGGCGGTCTCCTTCACTGGCTCGAACGAGATAGGCATACGCATGTACGAGCAGGTCTCTTCGCGCGGGGCCAAGGTTCAGTGCGAGATGGGCGGCAAGAACCCCGTCGTCATCATGGAGGACGCGGACATGGAGCTCGCCGTTGAATCAACGGCGCAGGGCGCGTTCGGTTCATCCGGCCAGCGTTGTACCGCGACGAGCCGCGCCGTCGTCGTGCAGGATGTTGCGGACGAGTTCGTAAAGCGCATCGCCGCCCGCGCCAAATCCATGCGCATCGGCGACGGCACGGACCCACAGACGGAGATGGGACCAAGCGTGGACGAGGGTCAGTTCAAGACCGTGCTGAGCTATATAGACGTGGGCCGCGAGGACGGCGCGACGCTCGTCTGCGGCGGGAGTCGCGCCGAGGGCGAAGGCTTGAGCAAAGGCTATTTCGTCCAGCCGACGGTCTTCGACCATGTCACCCCGGACATGCGTCTCGCGCGCGAAGAAATTTTTGGACCAGTGCTCTCAATCCTCCGCGTCAAAGATTTCGACGAAGCGATGCGCGTCGCCAACGATTCCGAATACGGTCTCTCATCCTCCATCTTCACCAACGACGCCGCGCGCATCTTCCGCTTCGTTGACGAGATTGAAACGGGCATGACCCACATCAATTCGCCCACCACCGGCGGCGAGGCACACATCCCCTTCGGCGGCATCAAGTCCACAGGCATCGGCGACCGCGAACAAGGCTCGACCGCCCTTGATTTCTACACGGAGTTGAAAGTGGTTTACGTTGATTACACGGGCCACAAGCGCGAAGGAAACTTGTACTAACCCGGAAACGCAAAAGCGCTGGATGTAGTTTTTTGTAAAGTTGGAGAGTCAAACTTACAATAAAATCCCTCGCCCTATATTTAGGCCATTTGCCTTGCTTTGTGGCTTCTAATTCAGCTTGCTGCAAGGCCAAACGAGGTAATTGCGATGCCCGGCATTTACCGATACAATCAATATTGAGGAAACTAACTACTGCTTAATGGCTATGACTTTAGATTCTAAAGACCAGCAACTCCTGAAGAGAATTTACAGAAAGCTGAAAGATGAACCGCTTGAGGAAGGCACTGAGCGTTATGATCAGCTTTATCAGCCGATTTATGATGGCCCCAGCAAGGAAGACCCTGTCGCTTTCCTGAAAAGACACATCGAGTTTAGTGATTACGAAAGCCTGCAACTCTTTTCCGGCTTTCGCGGTTCAGGAAAAACGACGGAGCTTTTCAGGTTGCGGAAGCGGCTGGAGCAAGCTGGCTATGTCGTGTTGTACGTTGACGCAATTGATTACATTAATCCATCGGAGGAGATAAGCATTTCCGATCTGCTGATCGTGCTCGCTGGCGCTTTTAGCGACGCTCTCGAAGAATGGGCTAAAACACTTCAAGAAGCGGTCCAACTGACTGAGGAATCCTACTGGACTCGCTTGAGGAATTATCTGACCAACACCACTGTTTCACTTACTGAAGTTGGCTTTAAGCTGGAAGTTGACAGTCCGGCTAAAGAAATCCTCGGCGGCCTCAAAGCCGGTCTTGATTTGAAACTGGCGCTTAAAGAGTCCTCTTCTTTTCGTAAGAACCTGCAAAAGTTTATGGAGAATCGCATCGGCGAGTTGCGAAAGACCGTCCATCAGTTCTTTGAGGACGGCGTGAAAGCGATCAAGCGTGTGTGGGGCGATGAAAAGCAGGTGGTTTTTATCTTCGATTCGTTGGAACAGATTCGCGGTTCTCTGTCAGATGAAGAAGCCGTCATACGCAGCGTCGAGCGCGTCTTCGCCAGCCACATGAGTCTCTTGAGGCTACCCTATGTTCATGTCGTCTACACAGTGCCGCCCTGGTTGCAGTTCGTTATGCAAGGCAACGATATATATCTGCTGCCCAACATCAAACTGTGGAACAATGACCCGCAGCGTTCGCCACACGATGCGGGCTGGAAGGCTTTACGTGAACTGGTATTAAAACGCATCGGCACAGAAGGATGCCAAAGGTTGTTCGGCTGCGAAACGGTTGAGCCTTTCACGTCCTCGGATGAGCTAATCGCTTTTTGTGGCGGTCATTTCCGCGATCTGCTCTTGCTGCTGCGCGAAACCGTGCTGCGAGCGAAGTCACTTCCGGTTTCACAAGGTGTCATCAACAGCGCCATCACTTCCGTGCGTAATAATTTCCTGCCGATTGCAACAGAAGATGCGGTCTGGCTGGACAAAATCGGCGAGACCCGCACACCGATGCTGCCGGACACGAAAACTGACAGCGTCAGTCGCCTGACCCGTTTTCTGGATACTCATCTGGTGCTGTACCTGACCAACGGTAAAGATTGGTACGACATACACCCGTTGATTCGAGATGAGGTTAAGCAAATCGTCCGGCAGCAGCAGAGCACAAGCTGAGACCACATCCCGCCCGCGTTATGAGTGAAACAGAAACATCCGCCGCCAGCCTTCTGCCACAGCGCATCAATATCGCCGCTTCAACAGCCTGGCAAAATCTGCTAAGACACTTTGAATTTGAGGCGGAAGGATTTGCCTTCATCGTTTTGCTGGTCCCGGATAAAGATTGGGCTGAAGCTTGCCGCCAGGCTTTAGAGCGTTTTTTAAAGCGGACCTCTCACAAGCAATTGCTCGTCGTCTCATTCGACAGCGCGGAAGAGTTCAGAGATGAGATGGCGAAACGGGTCCTGGCGCTTCAAGTTGGAGAAGAGATCGGAGCGGTCTGGGTGGCGGCGGCAGTGCCCGAAGCCTCAAGAGAATATGAAAAGTGGGCTGAGGCATGGCGCATAGCGACGGCACGTTTGAACCAGTACCGGAACCCTCTGCGCCGACAGTTCAACGTGCCCTTGTTATTCGCGGGCGCACCCTGGATACAGACCGCGTTGCGCGAGATGGCCCCTGACCTCTGGTCCGTGCGGACACTCGTCGTGCGCGTCGAGTCATCCGTGATAAGCGCGGAGACAGTGAGTCGCGCTGCATCTTCGGAGACATCCCTCACGACTTTATCCGAAGGGCGCGCGATTGATCCTGATTTTGCGCTGAAGGAGGCTGAACGTTTGCGGGGCCGACCCGGCAAGGAGTTGGCGCTGGCAATCTTACTGCATCGCGCGGGACAAGGATTCATCGCACGCTATCGCTGGGATGAAGCAGAACAAGCCTTGACGGAAGCGATTGAGCTACATCGCCGTTATGGAACAGAAAACCTGGAATTGGCTAATTTACTGGATGATCTTGCCGATGTCCTCAAGTGGAAAAACGATTACGAGCATGCAATCGCCATTCTATTAGAGGCTTTGAATCTCTATCAACAGGTTGATAGTGTGCTTGGCGAGGCTAATTGTATTTATAGCCTCGGCGATATTGCGTTGAGGCGTTCCCAGCATGATGAGGCGCGAGCGCGCTTTGAACAGGCGTTGTTGCTTTATCAACAAGTTGGCAGTGTGCTTGGTGAAGCTAATTGTATTAAGAATCTCGGTAATATTGCACTTGACCGCTCACAGCATGATGAAGCACGAGCACGCTTTGAACAAGCGCTGCCGCTTTATCAACAGGTTGGCGATGTACTTGGTGAAGCTAATTGTATTAAGGATATCGGTAATATTGCACTTGACCGCTCACAGCATGATGAAGCACGAGCACGCTTTGAACAAGCGCTGCCGCTTTACCAACAGGTTGGCAATGTACTTGGTGAAGCTAATTGCATCAGGAATCTCGGCGATATTGCGTTGAGGCGCACACAGTATGATGAGGCGCGAGCGCGCTTTAAACAAGCGCTGCCGCTTTACCAACAGGTTGGCGATGTACTGGGTGAAGCTAATTGTATTCAGGGTCTCGGCGATATTGCTTTAGCGTTGGAAGAGAAGGATAAAGCCGGGCAGTTATTTGCTAATGCGTTGGAATTGTACGAGCGTATCCCTGAGCCGTATTCCATCGGCTTGACACACAGGCGGCTGGCGCGGTTGGCGGAGGATGAAGCTGAGCGCGAGCGCCATCTTCGGGCTGCCCGCGCCGCGTGGGAGAGCATCGGGTTTATGGATTTGATAGAGGATATGGACGAGGAGTTCAGTGTGCTGGGTTGAACGCTTCTCCCGGTCTTTCCGGTCTTTGATGTGCTCTTTTTATTTCCTCATATCGAATAGGCAGACATCGCTTCCACTATTTGGAGCTACTAGATGAAAACACTGATTCGTAACGGTCGCATCGTGACCGCCGTTGATGATTACAGGGCTGACATCTTGATTGAAGATGAGGTCGTCTCTGTCATCGGCGCGAAGTTAGATATGGAAGCCGAGCGGGTGATTGATGCGGCGGGAAAGCTGGTTATCCCCGGCGGGATAGACCCGCATACGCACATGGAGTTGCCGTTCGGGGGGACTGAGGCTTCGGATGATTTTCGCACGGGGACGATTGCGGCGGCGTTTGGCGGGACGACGACGATTATAGATTTCGCGGTCCAGTATAAAGGGCAGACTCTGACGGAGGGGCTTGATAACTGGCACGCAAAGGCGGAGGGTAAGGCGGCGATTGATTACGGCTTTCATCTCATCACGACCGAGTTGGAAGACGAGCGCGTGCCCGAAATGCATCGCGTGATGGAAGAGGGCGTGACGAGTTTCAAACTCTTCATGGCTTATCCCGGAGTCTTTCTGGTGGACGACGCGACAATCTTTCGCGCGATGTCTGCGGCGGGCGAGCGCGGCGGGTTGATCTGCATGCACGCGGAAAACGGCATCGTCATCAACGAGATTATCAAGCGCGCGCTGGCACAGGGGCGGACCGCGCCGAAGTATCACGCGTTGACGAGGCCGACGATTGCCGAAGCGGAGGGCGTGCATCGCGCCATCGCTATTTCGGAGATGGCGGAAGCTCCTGTTTACATAGTGCATCTCTCCTGCGCGGATTCGCTCAAACAGGTTCGTGAAGCGCGCGACCGTGGCTTGCCAGCCTTCGCGGAGACGTGCCCGCAGTATCTCTTCCTCTCTTATGACAACTACGAAGAGCCTGGGTTTGAGGGCGCAAAGTATGTCATGACGCCGCCGCTGCGTGAGAAGTGGAATCAAGCGGAGTTGTGGAAGGGTTTGCGGATGGACGACCTGCAAGTTATCTCCACGGACCACTGCCCCTTTTGCATGAAGGAGCAGAAGGAGTTGGGCCGCGACGATTTCTCGAAGATACCGAACGGCGCGCCCGGCGTGGAGCATCGCGTGCCTCTCATCTACAACGGAGGCGTCGTGGAAAATCGCCTGTCGCTCAACCGCTTCGTCGAACTGACCTCCACCGCCGCCGCCAAGATGTTTGGCCTCTTCCCCAGGAAAGGGACCATCGCCGTCGGCTCAGACGCGGACATCGTCATCTTCGACCCGGATAAAGAGCAGACCATCAGCGCGTCAACTCATCACATGAACGTGGATTACTCCGCCTACGAAGGCAAGACCATCAAGGGCGTCGTCGAAACGGTGCTCTCACGCGGGCGCGTCGTGATAGAGAACGGCGAGTTCAAGGGCAAGGCGGGTGACGGGCGTTTTCTCAAACGCGGCACATGCGTGGCGATGTAGGTCCGGGAATGAAGCCATAGTTTCTCGCGTATGTCTCACCAAGAGGTCATCAGGAATAAGTGCAGGGATTGCGGGCTGGTTAATCTGGCGACAGATGAAAGGTGCAGGCGTTGCGGCGCGGAACTCAAGCGCGCAGACGACGCCGCACCGGATTCAGATGAGACGGTCGAAGTTCGGAAGAGAGGCCCGCTTAAGAGGTTGGCCTGGATACTGGGCATGACTTTGACGATTCTGTTCATCTGGTATGTCTCGCTCCTGGTCACTTCGGACGCGCTCACTTTCGAGCAAAGACAGATGGTCCACAGGGCCGTTGAAATATTGGACCGGAGAGGCTTTGGCCGCGAGGCATTCTTGCTGCACAATCTTGCCAGCTATCGCTCGACGGATAACTGGTGGAATGCTTACATAGGACATCACGACGCCTACGCGGCGACCAATTTTCCGTTTGAGGTCTTGACCCTCTACCCGGAATTTTTCGAGGCCGCCGTGGATGATAACGAGAGGGCCGCGATTCTCCTGCACGAGTCGTATCACCTCAAAGGCTCAGGCGAACAGGCGGCGCTCGAAGGCGTCTGGCGAGAGAAAGGGCGACTCGGTTGGACCGAAGATAAATACGGCCACACGAAGGTCTTCAACAACACGAAGGAATTAACGATGCGCGATGTGCCAGTACTTTTCCGGTGCGGCGAGGACGGGCAATCCGATTGCGTTCGGTAAAGATATTTGGCGGTCATGCGCGGCTCATGGCGTGCGGCGCTTCGTGGCGGCGCAGACTCAAAAGTCCGGGAGGTCATCTCAGTGAGTGCGAAGGTTGACACGGAAGTTATCCAGCACGCGGACGGGCGCGTAGAGTTGAGGGATTACGCGACCATCAAACGGAGTCCGCTTTATAATGAGGACCTCGCGCCGGTCCCCGTGGCGAAGCGTGATTGGACCACTTATAACTATGCCGCGCTGTGGGTTAGTATGGCCCACTGTATCCCGACCTACATGCTGTCTTCAGGATTAATCAGCGCGGGGATGAGTTGGTGGCAGGCGCTGATCACCATCCTCCTGGGCAATGTCATCGTGCTCGCGCCGATCCTGCTCAACTCTCATCCGGGGACGAAGTATGGGATTCCCTTTCCCGTGCTGGCGCGTTCGAGTTATGGGACCATCGGCTCGAATCTCCC
>DASYML010000127.1:0-14735 GCA_036009045.1 Pyrinomonadaceae bacterium | reverse complement strand
AAACCGCTATATGGCCCCTGTGCAGGCATCCTCTCAGGCAGTAGCAGGTCTGAACATTTAAATATAGAATCACCCTTCACCTTCCTGGCGCAGGGAGCCGAAACAGTGGGGACGGCGAAGATGTGGCTGCCTCAATAACAGGTGTTGATCGGGAGCACAAGCTCAATCAGTATCTAACAACGCGTGACAGTCGTATGGAGTACCGCAATTGGAGAGGGACGGCGTTCAAGGGAATGGATAACATGAGCAGCTTTAGATTTTTCACAAGACTTTTTTCAGCGGCGCGTTGTGATGCCGGAGCGGCGGTGCGTCTGGCAATGTTGCTGGGCTGCGCGCTGTTGATGGGCGGCTTTGCGCGCGGGCAGCAGTACAATCAGGACTGGCACGCCGGAATGCAATGGCGTTCGATTGGGCCATACCGTGCCGGGCGGGTGACGGCTGTGGCGGGCATCCCTGGGCGACCCGCGATTTATTACATGGGCACGCCGGGCGGCGGCGTCTGGAAGACGACGGACGGCGGCCAGGTGTGGAAGCCTATCTTCGATGAAGCGCACGTCGCTTCAATTGGAGCGCTCGTGCTCGCGCCGTCGAATCCAGACGTGATTTATGTAGGGACGGGCGAGCAGACAGAGGGCGATGGCGTTTATAAATCAACGGATGGCGGCGCGACGTGGACCAATATCGGTCTGCGCGGGATACATTTTATTTCTGCGATAATCGTGGACCCGCATGACCCGAACATCGTCCTCGTCTCAGCCTATGTTGACTCCGCTCCGAGCCAGATGGTCGGTGTGTTCAAAACAACCGACGGAGGCCGTTCGTGGCACAAGACGCTCTTTAAGGATGATAAGACCGTCGTCATGGATATGTGCGCGGCTCCCGGCGATAGCCGCATCGTTTACGCCTCGGCCTCCACTTTCCGATTCGCTCCGAGCGACGCCGCGCCCGTCCCCGACTCGCAAATCTACAAGTCCACGGATGAAGGGACCACCTGGCAGCCTCTGAGCGGCGCGGGGTTGCCGTTGAAGTCGCGTGGACGCATCGGCATCGTGGTTGCTCCGGGCGACAAACGTTTGTATGCCATCATGAATCAGGGAGTTTTCCGCTCGGATGATGCCGGAGCAGGTTGGCAGCAAATCACGACTGATCCGAGAGTCGTGGGCAGTTGGTATTTCAGCCGCGTCTTCGTTGACCCGCATCACGCTGATGTCGTCTACGTGATGCAGACGACGATGTATCGCTCGACTGATGGCGGGAAAACTTTTGAAGCCTATAGGGGCGCGCCGAGCGGCGAGGATGAGCATGTGCTCTGGATCGCTCCCGACGATACGCAAAGAATGATTCTGGGGTCGGACCAGGGGGCCATCGTCAGCCTTGATGGCGGCAAGAGTTGGAGCACCTGGTACAATCAACCGACAGGGCAGTTCTATCACGTCATCACAGACCATTCCTTTCCCTATTACGCTTACGCATCACAGCAAGACAGCGGCTCTGTCGTCGTGCCCAACCGCAGCGACTACGGACAAATCACCTATCGAGACTGGTTTTCAACCGGCGCATTCGAGAGCGGCTATATCGCGCCCGACCCGTTGAATCCGAATTTGATTTACTCTATCGGCTGGTACGGGTCTGTTCTGCGAATGGACCGGACGACCGCGCAAATTTCGACGGTGTTCGTGCCCGGCGCAAAGTATCGTTACACCTGGGAGACGCCGCTGGTGTTTGCGCCGACCGATCCAAAGACGCTCTACGTTGGCATGCAGCATGTGCTCAAAACCAACGACGGCGCGTTGTCCTGGCAGGAGATTAGTCCTGACCTGACAGTGAAGCCCACTCAAACCGCGTTGAAAGCTCATGCGGATAAAGACGAGCCGGACGCACCCCAGCGCACGGAGCAGGGAGTGATTCTGACAATCGCTCCATCGGCAGCGCAGGCAGGCGAAATCTGGGTGGGCACGAGTTCGAGCCTCGTTCAACTGACGCGTGACGGCGGCGCGACGTGGCGTAATGTGACGCCGCCCGAAATGCCTTTGAACAGCCGTGTGACACTCATCGAAGCCTCGCCTCTCGATGCCGAGACGGCTTACGCCGTGGCGTCCGCACGGGCTGATTTACATCCATTCATCTATCGCACGCGAGATGCTGGCAAGACGTGGCAGAAGATCGTCGCCGGACTACCTGAGGCGGGCGTCGCGCGCGTCGTGCGAGAGGACCCGGCGCGCAAAGGATTGGTCTACGCGGGCACGGACAACGCGGCGTATCTCTCCTTTGACGGAGGAGATCACTGGCAGCCTTTTCAACTGAACCTGCCAACGTCGCCGGTCCGCGATCTCGCAGTTCACGGCAGCGATCTGGTGGCGGCGACATATGGTCGCGGCTTGTGGATTCTGGATGATATATCGCCCCTGCGACAACTTGATGCGAAGGTGACGGAAGCGAAGGTCTACTTGTTCAAACCGGAACAAGCGCTTCGAGTGCGCGCGGATAACTGGCAGGAGACGCCGCTCTCGGCAGAGACCCCAGCCGCGCGGAATCCGCCGGACGGGGCCATCATTGACTATTATCTGAAATCATCTTCGCCCAGGGAAATCACGCTTGAGATTCGAGACGAACACGGAAATACGGTGCAGCGTTTTTCGAGCCAGCCGACGGCGCAGGATAATCTTCCGGGGAACGTGCCGGACTTCTGGTTCGCGCCGCCCGATGCGCTACCGGCCAAGGCGGGCATGAACCGCTTCGTCTGGAATCTCAGGTATCAACATCCCTCCACATTGCCATATAGCTTCTACGGCAAACATCTAGACTATATCGAATACACGCTGCCGGACTATGCCATCCCCGGCGAGACGCCACGCGACCAACCGCAGGGGCCGCTCGCCGTGCCGGGAAACTACGAAGTCTCGCTGACCGTTGAGGGTAAGACCTACCGACAGCCGCTCGTGGTCAAGCTCGATCCGCGAGTGCAGACCTCGCAAGCAGACCTGGAGGCTCAACTCAATCTCGCAAAGAATACCAGCGACCTGATGATGAAGAGCCATCGCGCCTACAACGACGTGGCGTCTTTACGCGCGGGCCTGTTAGAGAGGCTGAAAAGCCTTGCGGGAATTTCGCAGGCGAAGGACGCTACCGACGCTTCGACATCACTGGGAAAAGAACTGGATGAAATTGAGGAAGGAACAAATTCGGCTCCGGGATTTGGTTTAGTTAATCGCAATCTGGCGCGATTCATGACGATGATTGAGAGCGGGGATATACGTCCGGCGAAATCCGTGTGGGAAGCTACAGGGGAGTCCTGCGAATATCTCAAGAAGGATTTGGCGCTCTGGAGGAAAGTTAACACAGAGAGCCTACCCGCTCTGAATAAACTTCTGACGCAATACAAACTCGCGCCGCTGCCTGCGACGACGCCTGTCGCAGACCCTGTGTGCAGTAACTAGCATCATCAAGCTGCGGGCAATGGCAGTTGTCAGTTCTCGGTAGTGGTTCAGTTTGAAATTCTAGACCAATATTCATCGGCCCTCTATAGCGGTTTGCACTTGAGTGCGACTGCGTGTCAGTCCCGCCTGCTTCAGCTGGGCGGGTTTCCTTGCTCAGCAGAGACCCGCCCGGCTTAAGCAGGCGGGACTGACCTGGACGCTTGGCGCAAGGGTCGCATCCAATTGAGAACCGCTATAATTTCAAACTGAGTCACTACCAGTGTTTTCGTTTTTCACACCCTCCGTGCTGTTCTTTCTCGCCTATCAACCCTCTCCAACTCCCGAAAAAAGTTGACCCCGCCGATGATTTTTTTCGTCAGCCTTTTTCGCGTCTAGGAATAGGGGGCGAAAAGTTTAAATGTCGCCCCCGGTGACGTTATGACTACTGTGCCGGGGAGGTCTTTTATGACAGTTCGAGCCAAGCATGTCTTCTTCGCCGCCTTTGGCGTGATGACGCTCTTCGTCTTCTACCTCTACGAGACGCCGTTTCTGGACTCCCGCTCGCCTGTCTGGCAGCACGTTGAGCCGGTGAAGTGGTTGTTGCTGCCCCACGGGCTGGCAGGGGCGCTCGCCCTCCTCCTCGCGCCGTTTCAATTCTCCACCAGACTGCGAAAGCGAAGCCTTCGGCTGCACCGCATCCTCGGCAGGCTCTACGTCGCCGGAGTAGCCGTCGCCGCGCCCGTCGCGATTCCCATCGCCATCATTCTGGGTCCGCCGTCGCTGGTGATGGCTGCCGTCATACAGTCCTGCGGGTGGCTCGTCGCAACCGCCTTCGCCCTGTACTGTGTCCGTAAGGGTGACATCCGGCAGCATCAGGAGTGGATGACACGCAGTTACCCGTTCGCTATGGTCTTCGTCTTCGCTAGGGCCATCCTGGCCGTCCCGGCGGTGAGGGCTATGGGGGAGGTCGCCTTCGTCTCTGTGGTCTGGAGTCTCGTCGCCATGGCCTGCTTCGTCCCATCGCTCTTAATCAACTGGCGTGCCGTGTTCAGGCGCGGGACAGCCTCTGTGAGACGCCCCGACCTCACAGCCAAAACAACCCGCGCCGTGGTCTAGGCCCTGGCCTTATCGCCTTTTGTTGGCTATCCCGGAAGAGGCTTGAGGAATATTCCGGGAGACGCGCTCAATCTCGTCCATCCACACTCCATGTTCCTCGTAGAAATCCGTTATTTCACCTTTCGGGTCATGACGGAAGACCAGTGACCCGCGAAAGAAAATGTCTGTGATGCCATTCTCGCTGCCAATATTCAGATCGCCCTCCGTGTAGACAATCCGCGCCGAGTCTGATGTTTCGTGACGGCCATAAACATCAAGAATGCGCTGAGCGATGGATAAGATGGACTTGAAGGCTTCCTCTTCTATCACTTCTTGCTGCCTTTCTTCTTGCTGGAAGGGCCATTGCTGGCGTTCTTTTGACCTGTGGCGCGTTTTGTCGTGCCAGTAGATATTGTAACCCGGCGGCCTCGATAGCATGCCTTTCATCATCGCTCTTCGGTCTCATTCGATTTAATGCGACCATCATGGCAGAGCGTCTATGTCAGTACTGCCTGCTTAAGCTGGGCGGGTCGTCTCCGTGTGAGTACCCGCCCAGCTTAAGCAGGCGGCACTGATAGGAGTAGCACTCTTTTGCAAACCGCTATCGCTAATCTAAAACCAACCTCCTGCTATCAACCGCTCGGCCACCTCTCGCGCGCCGTATATCATCTGTCGCAGGGCCGAGGGGCGTCTGCGAAGAGAAGGCGAAGGCACACGCAATACTCTACCGGCGCTTCTGATGCCTTCCTGGTCGGGATAAATTTTCCCCCAGGTCAGGAATTTCGCCGTTTGCGGCATTAATACTACGTAATTGATGAAGGAGATTGACATCCCGTACGAGCCATCGTCCTCCGTCACAAACTCAATCCACAACAGGTAAGCTGTCGTCTCCTTTTTCGCACGCTCCTTCGCCGCATTCAGGCTCATGCTGCCGCCTTTAATAACCTCTATCGCCGGGAGCGGGCGTTGCTTTATCCTGTGCCTGAATTCTTCGACCGCCGCATCAAGATAATCGGAGTGAAAGTAGTCGTAGTTGTGAACAATCTCTCCGGCCACTATGACGGATGAGACTTGTGCCGGAGGCTTGACGGTTTGTGGATTAGTCGCCGGTTCAACGATGACGGGCGGTTGAGGAGCAGAAACGCTTTTATTCCGGTGGCGACCTGATTGCGCCGGAGCAACTTGAGAAAACCAAAGAGTCAACGCGAGGCTGAAGAGCAGAAGAGACCTGTGCCTCTTTTCTGAAAACTCCGGGATAAATCTTTTGCCTGGCACCGAACCCTCCTTATAAAGAATGGGAATTTTCCCGGCCTCCATCCAGACCTTCATTCATTTAATCCTTACTAATTTGTCTCCACTCATGAGCGATTGAAGCCGGAATTCATCCGCCGCCAGACATTACCATACAATCACGAAAGTGCCATACAAAATTAATGAAAAGTCGCGAGGGCGCAGGCCGATTGAATGATTCGTCAGATTGCGTTTATCCTATCGGTAGACCTCCAAAACATGGGTGTGCGCGCTGCCTGTTCGCCGCTGAAGATGTGAAGATGGGCGACAAGATTCGTGACCGCTAATTAAGCATTAACTAACTATGGCCCGCACGTCTCCCACTCTGGATCAATTTGAGCGTTATACTGCTATTGATTATGAAGTACCGTGTCCTTAAATCCATCGCGCATAACTTTTCTCACTCTTTTGTGAGCTATATGAATTATGTGGATGAAGGCTATGTGATAGACGATCTTCGGCAACTTGCAAGAGAGGCAAATGGTGAGCGCATTAGTATCCACTGGATTCCTGATTCCAGGCATCAGGCATCTTTGCCACAACGGGTTCTCAAAAGCATTATTAACTACAAAGCCAGGCTCCCCGATTTTATTCATAGTTCCGGCGCACATATCGAGGCAATCCGGGAGTTCAGGACGGACATCTTTCTCAAGCCCGGCAAGCAGATTGCCGTAGAGGCATACCTGCTTGATAACCGTGGCAAAGAGCATATTTGCAACGTCTCATTTTAATCAGTCTGCCGTATCACAACTCATTAAACCGGAGCGCGGCAGGTTAAGCGCAGCATCAGGCGTTGTGCAGAGAAAATTGACCACACAATAAATGAAGTTTCCCATGGACATTAAAATAGATGATTTGAAAGGTTCCGAGATAGACGAACTGTTGCAGGAACATCTTCGGAGTGTGAAGCTGCACTCGCCGCCTGAGAGTGTGCATGCCCTGGATATTGAGGCATTACGCCAACCCGATATTACATTTTGGACCGTCTGGGAAAATGGTGAGCTACTTGGATGTGGAGCGCTCAAAGAACTCGACTCGCAACATGGTGAAATCAAATCTATGCGAACATCTTCGCGGCATCTGAGAAAGGGTGTGGCGAAAAATCTTCTTCATCACATACTTGAAGAAGCCAAACGCCGTGGTTACAGCCGTCTAAGTTTAGAAACCGGGTCAATGGAAGCTTTCGAGCCTGCTCGCCAACTCTACGCTGATTCCGGCTTTACATATTGCGACCCGTTTGCGGATTATCTTGAAGACCCGTACAGCGTATTTATGACAAGAGAGCTTTGATTTTTGCCGTCGCCTCACAACTCGATTCAACCCGACCGGAATCGGCTTGTCTCTTATCGAGAACTTGTCGCACGATATAAAGATTGAAGAGCGGTCTCAGGTGAAGTCGGGCTTGGAGATGATAGATTACAAGAAGATTATTGCGCCGGAGAATCGCGGGATTTTGCTTGATGTCGTCGTGTTCTTCATCAACCTGATTTCGATGATCATCCTCACGCGGCTCTTTGTTAATCTGATGCGTCAGGCCAATGAAGACAAGGTCGCTCAATCGGGGGTCATCTTATTTTGCCTGGGCCTCTCCTTTTTGCAACCCATCGGGGCGATTCTGAAACGAAGGCGCGCACATCAGAGAAATCCAGACCTCGCCAAACCTGCGCCGGGGTGTTTATTTCATCCGATATTTTATTTTCTCTCAAAGCTATTGTTTCTGATTGCTGCGAGCGCAATGATTGTTGACTTAGTATTTGGCGATGCTCCGCCAAATACTTCGACGAATTATTTTGGACTTCCGCCGTGGCTCTTTACCACGCTCTTTCTGGGCATTCCAGCGGTCGCAATTGTGAATACCGCTATCGTCTATTTCTATTTCTGGAAACCGAAGCATCCCCCGCTGTTGAAGTGTTTACAGTTACCGCAAGCCGAATCGCTCGGAGACGTATGCCTTTTCCTTAATATGATTTGCTATCAGATGTTCTGGGGCTTCTTGATGGCGGATTTAATCAAGGATTCAAGCGGCATCGTTGACCGGATTTTCACGTTCGGGTTCACCGCCCTGCTCATCTATTTTCCTCCCAGGCTCTTTTATTTAGCCGAAGACGGTCAGCGCCCTCTGACCTGGCTGGTGATGTTGCTGGCAAACATGCCCGTTATTTTACGCATCCTTTTCAGCAGGAGTTAAAACATATGCTGCATGTTCTGAATATTAAAGTCGTTTGCGATTGGATGTAACATCTCGTTTTACTTTGCGCCACCAGCGTGAACTATAGCGGTTCTCAATTGGATGCGAGCATTGCGCCAAGCGTCCTTGTCAGTCCCGCCTGCTTAAGCCGGGCGGGACTGACACGTATTCGCACTCAACTGCAAACCGCTCTAGTCTCACGCTGGTGGCGCAAAGGTCACACGTAATTGCAAACCGCTACATATGCTCTTTCCGCTCAATCTAAGCTCTTGACAGCGAGTGGAGCCATACATATCTTTACGCCTGCGCGCTTCTTCTCTTCAGCGCACTTTGTAACGTTAGCCTCTTGACGAAAGGGACCGATATGAAAAAATTTGCAGTTGCGCTTCTGGCTTTGTTGCTCATGATGACGACTATCGTGTGGGCTAAGACCATCCGCGTTAGATTCCCACAGGGCCGCACGACCGTCATCCTCAAAGGTAAAACCACGGGTGGCCCAAGCGAGAGCGGCAGCATGGACCCCATCACTTATATGCTCCGCGCCAACAAGGGCCAGCAAATGACCCTGCACCTCACCTCGGCTAAGAAGAACGCGGTCTTTGCCGTTTACCTGCCACGCATGGAGTCTCTGATTGAAGATGCCTCGGACGGGACGGACTGGAGCGGCACGCTGCCGAAAACGGGTGATTACCAGATCATCGTCTTTCCGAAGGATGAGGTGACGGACACCACCTTCACGCTCGAAGTTACCATCCGTTAGTAACTGAGAATCACGACATGATAGTTGAATCCATTAAGACCGAGTACCAGAGATACAAGTCTCTGGCCGAGATGGCTCTCGCCCAGGTCAGGGACGATGATTTGCATCGGGTGATTGGCGAAGACGGCAATTCCATCGCCGTCATCATCAACCATATATCCGGGAATCTCAAATCAAGATTTACCAACTTTCTGACGGAAGATGGTGAGAAATCATGGCGCGAGAGAGATGAGGAATTCGCGGAGCATTCGGAAGATAGAACTATCCTGTTAAAGAAGTGGGATGCGTCGTGGGGCATCCTGTTTGATGAACTCAACTCACTGGACGATTCTGGTTTGGGCAAAGCGGTGAGGATTAGAGGTCAAGAATTAACTGTCTCGGATGCGTTACACAGATCATTGGCCCATGTGGCGAATCATGTGGGCCAGATTGTGCTGATGGCCCGGATTCACATCGGGAGAGAATGGCAATCGCTCAGCATCCCGCGCGGTCAATCGCAAGAGTATAATTTAAAGCCCACCAAAGAGCGGCAACCCAACTAACGTGAGTTCAACGTCAGAGGCTGACTGACAATCCGTCTGTGCCCTGTAAGGGCAACCTGTGAGAGCCGGGGGCAAGCCGCAGCGTCGCCCCCGGTCCTCGCAACACCACACATAACGACCCTCAAGGGGTCGCACCTCAACCTTGAGTGTGCGACCCTTTCAGGGTCGGCTGCTATGTTGGACCAGGAACCGTGGGCGCTGCCCCGGCTCTCATAGGTATCCACTGGCGTGGATCAGCTTGAAGGCTTTGCTCTGCCTGATGTCGAACTGACGTTAACTAGGTGTTTGGTAGTGGTTCGGTTTCAATTTAGAGCACCGATAAACATTGATGCAGAATTTCAAACTGAACCGCCGCCCTCTCTTTACTCTCATTCGACGCGCATCCTTCTACCCGTCAAATGCACAACGGGCCGGAGCCGCACCTTCAGCCTTGAGATGAACGGGCGTGCCCCACAGAATATTCTCATACGCAGGCCCTTGAGGCTGAGCGGGCGTCCGTTTCTCTCCACGCAAATTACCCTGCCCAGAACCTGCGACGCGCTCACGGGCGCATCGCATGACGTTGCAGCGTCGCCGCGCGTGATGAAAACGGGTGCGTCGGTCTCGCCCCTCAAACGCAGGACGCGATGCGCGATGAGTCCCCTCTCCGCGCGATAGAGAATGATGTCGCCGCGTCTCACTTCAGAGGCACGGACGGGCGCGACCGTCACCGCCTCGCCGTCGCGTATCGCCGGAGACATCGAATGACCCCCTGGGCGAAAACGCACGCTGTAACCCTGTGACAAAAGCTCCGTGCTGATTTCTTGAAACATAGAGTCTTATTTTCGTTAGATACTCGCGGCGCGCTCGCGTATGAATTGGACCACGCTCCTGTCCGGGACGAACCGCAGTTCATGACATGAGACTCTCTGCGTCACTTCATCCAAAAATTCGAGTGTGAATTCCAGACCGCTCCGACTGTAGAAGGGCGGAAAGCTGCAACTGAAGAGACGCGCGGCGGCTTCCGCCTTTCCCGTCAACTCCAACTCGTTCGTTGGCCCACGTTCGAGAAAGAAAATCCGATTGAGCGGCGCACGCTCCGTGCTTGAGAGTTTCGCATCGCCATGCCAGGGCGTGCCGTACATCTCGACGCGTGCGCCCGCGCGCCGCAGGATGATGCGCTCGTCGCTGAGCACGCGCACGCCCGGCAGCCCTGCCCACAGACGCGCCGTCGTTGACTTGCCCGCGCCCGACTGGCCCGGAAAAAGATAGCCGCGCCCGTCCGCGTCCACCAGCCCGCAACCGTGTATCTCAACGCCTCTCTTCATCGCCAGCAAGTTTGAGACGAGCACTTCATCAAGCGGGTACTCAAGCGGGTTTATCATTTGACCAGTCGCGAAGTATCTGCGCTGGCAGAGTATCTCTCCGGTGGTCCAATCCCTGTCGAAGCGCGCGAGCTTGTAAGGTTGCCAGTCTGAGAAAGGGGCCGAGAGCCGGAATTCCCTGCGCCCGTCTTTGAGCTTATACAACTGCCACGTACTGCCGGAATCGAAGAGCCTCTCGCCGCCGCTCAGGCTCACATCAAATCTGGTCCAGTCCACCGTGATGTTGATGTCCGGGTTGAGGCTACCGTCAACGATGAACTCGCTCGCGGGTCCGGCTATCTCCAAAGAAAGCTCAGGGCCCGCGCTCCGTAGATTGATAACGATGTCTGCGATGCTGAGGCAGACCTGCGATGGAGTCGTCTTCATGCCAGCGCGGTTTGTGACGGGCGGGGTTTTAATCATCCCAGAGAGAGACTCTTAGCGAAAAGCCACCTGTGCCCTGAAAGGGCAACCTGTGAGAGCCAGGGCGCTGCCCCTGGTCTGCTTGCATTAACACAATTCGACCCTGTAAGGGTCGCAACCTCAACCTTGCATGTGCGACCCTTTCAGGGTCATTCTATATCTTGGACCATTAACCGGGGGCGTTGCCCCGGCTCTCATACGTATCCACTGTCGTGGATCAGATTGAAGGGTGTGCTCTAACTTTGCAGATACCCTCATAGCAATCTAAAGGATGAAGGATAAAAGAATGACTATTCAACTTGAGTCATCTCTCTTTCATCTCTCATCCTTCCTACTTCGGACTTGCTCTTCAAGAGCCTGTTGACTGGCACGAGATAGTGCTGCATGTGCCGCCCGCGCCGCCACCGACCGTCCCGCTCGCAGCCTTGCAGGCTCCGAGGACAGCCTCCTGCGGTCTCAACTCAACGCGCCGCATGCGTGGTTTCTGATACGGCTTCCTCATCTTTGTTTGCGTCTTCTGTTTTTCTGACTCGTTCATGCCTTCTCCAAAAAAGGGTTTGGTGAGAATCAACAGCTAACCTTTTTCCATCCACCATTCTTCAAAGCTAACTACAGGAACCGCACCCGCCCGTGCTTGCCTGGTCCATTAATACCGGGAGATAGCGTTGCAGGTTGGCTTTCAGGCGATGCTCGCCCGCGTGACGTTTGAGAGCCGCGACCGAATCCATCAACAAGGCGTGGCCGCTGCCGCCCTCGCAGTATTCGCAATCGCCGTGCGGCGTTATCTCAAAGCCCAAAGTGTGCGCGCGCAGGTGCGAGACCTGGCAGAGAAAATCAACCGGCGATTCCGGGTCGCCGTTCTCAAGCTCTCCGTTGGCAGGACACATCCCGCACGTAGACTTCATCTGGCACGCGGTGCATTTCGTCAACCGCGTCGTCTTCTTATGACGCACGCGAGAGAGAAAACTCTCCCAGCCTTCGCGGAAATTCCCCTCACGCAAATCGAACGTATCGAAGTGAGAGAGGACGCAAATGCTCATCTTCCCTTCGGGGTCAACGGCGAAAGAGTTGACGCCGCCGCCGCAGTTGTAGACTTCATCCGCAGCAGGCATCGGGCCGTTAAACTGCGCCGCGATGCGACGCCACTCCGCGATGCGCGCGGGGTCCGAGAGGTCCAGTTCAACAATCTCTTCGGGCCGCAGGCGAACGGCGAGCGGGCTTTGCGAACAGTCCACGCGCGGACTCATCATCGCGTCGTACTTGAACTCTACGCCCAACTCCGCCGCGAACTTCTCCATCAAAGGCATCTCATGCTTGTTGATGGTCACGGCGACGGATTTGAGTTTGAGCGGCAGCCCTCTCTCACGCAGGAGATTGATGCCGCGCAGGCAACGCTCATATGAACCCTTGATGCCCGTCAGCCGCTCGTAGGTCTCCCGCGTCGCGCCGTAGAGCGTAATCTCTATGTTGAAGGGTCGCCACTCCGCGAGGTAATCCGCAATCTCCGGCGTGACGAGCGTGCCGTTGGTGAAGAGGGTGATAATCAGGCCGCGCCGCTTGGCGTATGTGTAGATGTCCAGAAAATCTTTGCGCGCGAAAATCTCTCCGCCCGTGTAGAGCAACCACAGACAGCCCGCCTCCGCGATTTCGTCTATCAAGCGGCAGTGCTCCGCCAAGGTCAACTCTCTCTCTCTCGCTCCCCTGTCGCTCATCGGGAGATTGTTGTAGCAGTGCGCGCAGGTTAAGGGACAACGCCGCGTTACTTCTATCGTCCCGTTCGCGGGCAGCCGCTCCGCCAGCATCCTGTGATGCAAGTCAAGACTGAAATCCGCATAGCTGACAGCTTCCATCTTTATCTCTCGCTCGACACTTTTGCGGCGGCGGCGTTGACGCGCACCAGCCCCGCTTCTCTCAGAGAGTCCAACAGTTCGAGCACGTCCCGCGTCGCGTCCTCGGCGTCCGTCTCGTATTCCTCGCAGACCGTCTCTATGATTTGTTTGACCGGCACGTTCGATTCTATCAACTGCCAGATTCTTGAGCCGACATCGTTGAGCGCATAGATGGAGTCCAGGTCGCCGACGCGGCTGCGGACGGGCACGATGATGGTCTCGCCCGCGATGTTGCGCGCGATGACATCATCGGCCCTGATGAAAGATTGCTCTAACAAATTCATGCCTTCAACTGAAAGAGGAACTTAATATTCTACATTTCCCTGGAAAGGTCTTGAAAGAGAGGGGCTGGGTCTCAGATGTGGCCTTCGGCGACAAAACCCGCTTGCGGCGCGAAGAGTAACATGCCCATCCTGGCAGGTCAAACAGGATTGAGGCTATATTTATCAACCTCTCTCGCAAGGGGTTCGGCCCAACGCGGACCGCGCGTCAAGAACGCCGAACAAGGTCAAAGCAGGATTGATGTCATCAACGGCAGACAACGTCAAAAGCTTTTCCAGTGGTCCAGAAATCGAACTTCTTCTGGCCTGCGCGCGCGCGCGTCTCAACGCTGAAGAGTCCGCCCGCGTGCGCCAGTTGGCACGCGCCGATGTGGACTGGCACGCCCTGCTCAGACTTGCCCTGCGCCACGGAGCGATGCCCATTCTCTACCGGCAACTGAGCGAAATCCGTCCCGATCAAGTGCCCGCAGATTTCATGGCCCATTTAAAGGACCACTATTTATTGAACGCCGCGCGCAATCTCAAGCTCGCGTTGGAATTGTGCAGGATACATGAGCTACTCCTCAAGAACGGCATCCATGCCATCCCTTATAAAGGTCCAATCCTCGCCTGCGCGGTCTATGGAGAATTGTCGCAACGACAGTTCAGCGACCTGGACTTGATGATCCGCCCGCCGGAGTTGAATCGCGTCGCGGAGTTGCTGCTGGCCGAAGGATACGAACGGCAATGGCAACTCACGCCGCGACAGGAAAGGGCTTATTTCAAATCTGACTGCGAGCGATTATTCTCACATGGCGGCCAGATTTTTATAGACGTGCACTGGGCGACGGTCCGCAATTATTTCCCGCTTGAGATTGCTCTGGACCGCTACCGCGCGCGGCTTCAATCCGTCTCTCTGGAATCGTGCGTGATGCAGTCTTTTGCCCCGCCGGACCTTCTCATCATTCTCTGCGTCCACGCGAGCAAAGACCTCTGGGACAAACTCATCTGGGTCTGCGACATCGCGGAATTACTGCGCGCGAATCCCTTGCTCGACTGGGAAGCGGTCCTCACAGAATCCTTTGAGACGAAGACCAACAGGATGCTCATGCTGGGATTGTCGCTGGCCCATTATTTACTCGGCGCGAGTTTACCGGCGCAAGTATTGCGAATCATCGAGACGGACGAAACGGTTGGGAGCATGACCTGTAAAATCAAAAGCAGGCTCTTACAGGAAGAGGCACGGACGGATGATGCTTTGGCCGAGTTCGGATTTTATTTCCGGCTCATGGAAGGTTCGCTGTCAAAGCTCAGTTACACGACCCGTTACTGGCTGACCACGAACCCTTCTGATTGGGACTATCTAAAACTTCCCGACAAACTTTTCTTTCTTTACCCGTTGCTGCGCGGCTGGCGACTGTTACGCAAGCACTGGCGATAATCGGTAGCGGGTGAGATTAGTCTTGAGGGTAGAGGAAAGTAAGATTCACCACCGCAGAGACAGAGCGCACAGAGGACGCACAGAGGAA
>DASYML010000126.1:0-61113 GCA_036009045.1 Pyrinomonadaceae bacterium | reverse complement strand
TGCGAAATCTGGTCCAAGATAGGCGACCCGGCCCCTTCGGACCCATCTCAGCTACATTTCATGGGACTGGATACGAGCACGCCTTACATGGTCCAGTTCGGCGGCGAGGACGCGGGCAAGACGGCCTATTACATGCTCCGCTGGGTCAACTCCAAAGGCGAGCAAGGCCCTTGGAGCCAGACCGCCAGCGCCACCATCACGGGGTAAAAGAGTCCCAAGTCTCAAGTCTCAAGACCCAGGTCAAGAAGAGCATGCTTCCGCTTCTTGACCTGGGTCTTGAGACTTGAGACTTGGGACTACTTTTTCTGTCGCTGTTTGAACTCTTTCTCGCCGCCGGATTCGCCGAGTTTGGTGTTGGCGGGGAGTGTGGCGGGGACGGAGGGCGTGTTGGAGCGAGGGGTCGCGCCGTCCGAGCCTACGTGTTGGGATGATTTGTCTGCGAAGTGCTCGTTCTCTTTTTTGCGCCTGCCGCGCAGGGCGGGGGTGTCTGCCTTGGCTTCGCGGTTCTGGTCCCTGTCATCTCCGCGTCCCATCTCCTGGCCGCGCGGTTTTTGCGGAGCGCCTACCTTGTGCTGGTCCTTTTTAGTAGCCATCCTTTGTGTCCTCCCCTGTGGTCCAATAATTTTTAATGCTTGATGAGTTATATCTCTTACTGCCCGATGCGCTCCGCAGCGTCCTGGCCCATTTCGCTGGCGGCGCGGGTGGCGTCCGTGTCCTCGCTTGAGAGACTGGTGCGCGCGAGTGCCCACCTGAGCGCGGGCGGTGTGACGAGCGTGGTGGCAATGACCATAATGAGAATCGCGCCGTAAACTTGCGGGCCGATGACGGGTTGATTTATCCCCGCCGTGTTCGGCAGCATGAGCGTCGCGCCGATGCCCGCGAAGATTAAGCCCACCTCGCCGCGCGGAATCATCCCAAGGCCCACGGCCAGCCGATTCAAGCCCCTCTCCGCGACCGCCAGCGAACAGACCTGCTTGCCCACAATCGCCGCCAGCGTGAGGACCAACGCGAAACTTAGTAAGCCCGGATTGGCAAACGCGCGCAGGTCTACACGCAGTCCCATGAGGACGAAGAAGATGGGCACGAGCAGTGTGCTGACGGGCGACAGGAGATGCAGCAAGTCTCTTTTGTTGCGCTCAGGGAAAGTCAGAAAGTGTACGTCGTCCAGGACCAGCCCGGCGGCAAACGCGCCGACAATCGGAGCCAGTCCGACCAGCGCGGCGACCCACGCCAGCACAAAACAGAACGCGATGGAGAGGGCCAGCAGGACGCCTCTGGTCTCAAGATGTCCCGCCCCGCGAAAGATAAAGGGCGTCAGGTAACGCCCGACCAGCAGCGCGCCGCAGAGAAAGCAGACGGCCCTCGCCGCTATCCAGAAGAAGCCCGCGAGCGAGAGCGTCGCCCCCGTCGCAGTCGCCTTGATAGCGCCCGCCACGACGGCCAGTATCAGTAATCCCAGCACGTCGTCTATCACAGCCGCGCCGAGAATGACGCGCGCCTCTCTCGTTTGCAACCGGCCCATGTCCTTTAAGACGCGCGCCGTAATTCCTACGCTCGTCGCGCACAATGTCGCGCCGATAAAAATATGCGCGAGCCTCGTCTCGCCCGGCGTGAAATACGCGGACACGCCCCAGCCCAGAAAGAAAGGCACGACGACGCCCGCAAAGGCCACCAGCAAAGAGGACCAGCCGACTTCGAGCATCTCCCCCAGATTCGATTCCAGGCCCACTTCAAAGAGCAGGATGATGACGCCTATCTCCGCCAGCGCGCCGATGACATCGCTCGTCTTCAAAAACTCCGCCGCGTTGAAACCGAGCAGCGCCAGATTGCCGACCACAACACCGCCGACGAGTTCGCCCAACACCGCAGGCTGTTTGAATTTCTCAAAGAGAGCGCCGCACAACTTGGCGATGATGAGAATCAACGCCACACCGATGAGAGCAAATTGGAAGGCGGAAGGCGGAAGGATGAAAGCGTGGCTATGCAAGACGATGAGCTCTGCTTTCATCCTTCCGCCTTCATCCTTGCCTTTCTACGCTCTGCGCACGCTGACGGGTTCGGGCGCAGGCTCTTGAGAGTTTCGCTCGCGCGCGGCTTCGCCCTGCGAGGACGGCTGCGGCGAGGGAGGCGGGGGCGGATTGGCGACCAGCTTTTCCAGGGCCGCGTCCAGGACTTCGCCGATGCGCGTGACGGGGATAATCTCAAGCTCGCGCCTGACATCTTCCGGGATGTCTTCCGTGTCCGCCTCGTTGCGCGCGGGGATGATGATGCGACGAATCCCCGCGCGATGCGCGGCCAGGACTTTCTCCTTGATACCGCCGACGGGAAAGACCAGCCCGGACAAAGTTATCTCTCCGGTCATAGACGTATCTGGCCGCACGCGTCTCCCTGTGTAGAGCGAGGCCAGCGCCGAAGTTATCGTCACGCCCGCGCTTGGACCATCCTTCGGAATCGCCCCGGCGGGCACATGCAAGTGAACGCCGTAACCTTTGAACATCTCCGGCTCGATGCCGAACTCCGTCGCGTGCGACCAGAGATATGAGCGAGCCGCGCGCGCAGACTCCTGCATCACTTCACCGAGTTGGCCCGTGATGGTCAGGCCCGACCCGCCCGGCAACAACGTCGCCTCTATGAAGAGCACTTCGCCGCCCATCTCCGTCCAGGCCATCCCCGTCGCCACGCCCGCAGGCACTTCCTTGCGCGCCTCTTCACGATAAAAGCGCGGCGCACCCAAGTATTCCTGGACCTCTGCCGTATCAACCGTGATGCGCTCCGCCTCATCCTGCGCGATCTTCAGCGCGACCTTGCGCGCGAGGCGACCGACGGTCCGCTCCATCTGCCTGACGCCAGCCTCGCGCGTGTAACGCGCCGCGATTAACTCTAAAGCCGCGTCCGTAATCTCGAACTGCTCTTCGCTCAAACCGTTCTCGCGGACCTGTCTTGGGACCAGATATTGCCGCGCGATATGCAGCTTCTCCTGATCGCTGTAGCCCGCGAGCGCGATAATCTCCATGCGGTCGCGCAGGGGAGCGGGAATTGGACCAAGCTGGTTCGCGGTGGCGATAAAGAAGACCTTTGAAAGATCGAAGGGCAGGTCCAGGTAATGGTCCCTGAACGTGTTGTTCTGCTGCGGGTCCAGAATCTCCAGCAGGGCCGCCGCAGGGTCGCCGCGATAATCCGCGCCGAGCTTATCTATCTCGTCCAGCATCATCACCGGATTGTTGACCCCGGCGCGGCGAATTGACTGGACGATGCGACCGGGCATCGCGCCGATGTAAGTCCTTCGATGGCCGCGCAACTCCGCTTCATCGCGCACGCCGCCCAGGGAGAGACGCTCGAACTCTCTGCCGAGCGCTCGCGCAATCGAGCGGCCCAGACTGGTCTTGCCGACTCCCGGTGGGCCAACAAAGCAGAGAATCGGACTCTTCGCGTCGGGCCTCAGCTTGATGACGGCGAGGAATTCGAGGATGCGCTCTTTGATGTCTTCCAGGCCGTAATGATCCTCGTCCAGAATCCTGCGCGCCTCTTTGAGGTCCAGCTTGTCTTCAGTGGATTTGAGCCAGGGAAGTTCGAGCACGTATTCCAGATAGGTGCGAATGACGTGATAATCTGGCGCGGCGTTGGGCAGGCGTTCCATGCGCTTGAGTTCGCGTTCCGCTTCCTTACGCACATCTTCCGGCAACTCGATTTTTTCCAGCCGCTCGCGCAGCAGTTCCGCCTCCGCTCGCTCGCCGCCCTCGTCCTCGCCAAGCTCTTTCTGAATGGCCTTCATCTGCTGGCGCAGGATGTAATCTCTTTGCGCCTTGTTCATCTCCTCCTGCGCTTCGTTCGCCACCTTCGAGCGTATCTGCAAAATGTCTATCTCGCGCGCCAGGTAACTGTGCGCGAGATGTAATAATTGGTCCACCGTCTCCGCTTCGAGCATACGCTGTTCCTG
Source organism: Pyrinomonadaceae bacterium (assembly GCA_036009045.1). GTDB lineage: Bacteria > Acidobacteriota > Blastocatellia > Pyrinomonadales > Pyrinomonadaceae > DASYML01. Next base: position 57,176 of record DASYML010000126.1, on the reverse strand, counting down.
CTCGACTCCGAGGTTGAGGACGGAGGCCAGAAAGTAAGCGAGGCGGATGGGGTCGTTGGCCGCCATCACGGCTGCGCGCACTTCCGGCGGGACCTGCGGCAGCATCGCCAGCGCCTGTTGTATGAGCGCCTGCACGTTGCGCTTGACGGCCTCGACTTCGTCCGCGTTCTCCACGCGCAAGGGCGGCAGGATTTGCACGCGCGCACGCAGGAAGGGCTGTTCCTGCGTCCATGACAGGACCTTCACGCGCTCCGTGCCCTGGACGATGAGTTGCAGCGCTTCGTCCGAGCGCATCATGCGCTTAATCATGACGAGCGTGCCAACATCGTAAAGGTCTGCGGGCAGCGCGTCCGCGCCCGTCACCTCTTGCCTGCGCGCGCTCAAGCAAGCCAGCAACTTCTCTTCCGTGGCGAGCGAGTTTTCGACCGCCGCGACGGAACGCGTGCGCCCGACCGCGAGCGGCACGACCGTCTCCGGGAAGAGCGTCGTATTCTGCAAAGGCAGGACGGCGATTTCAAACGGCACGGCCTCCGCTGTCTGCGGCGCGGTCGCCAAAATTTCCGGCCCTGTTGGATTCTGATTTGTTTCGTAAGTCTCAGCCATGATCTTCTTTTGAATATTGGTCCAGCAAGTTGAAGCAAAAGATTGACGACACTATTGATGACCCGCCCGGTCTTTCAATCGCAATCCGTGTCGTCGCGTTTCTGGTGCAGGTGCAGTATGAGCAGCCCGTCCTGGTACTCCTGCGCGAGGTGCGCGCTCTCTATGGAGCAGGGCAGGCGCAGCGTTCTCTCAAAACGGCTGTAGGTGATTTCGAGTTGTTGATAGGAGACCCCCTCGCCATAAAAGCTATCGCGCCGCACGCCCGCGACGTGCAAATTTGGACCATCTATCGTGATCTTGATGTCAGCCTCGCGGACGCCCGCCAGGTCAAACTTGACGATCCATCCATCCCGCGTCCGGTACACGTCCGCCGCCGGACTCCACAAACGATCACAGAGCCGCGCCCTGCGTCCCATCATCAAGCGAAAATAACGTTCAACCGATTCAGCCATAAGAACAGTGACAAGTGATAAGTGACGAGTGACGAGCAAAACAAGAGCCGGAAAATAACGAGCAAGAAGAGCAAGCTTTTAACTTGTCACCTGTCACTCGTCACTCGTCACTGTTTTACCCGAAGATTTTGGACCAGAAAGAGGAGCCGCTGGAAATCTCTTCGAGAGCGCCTGCGAGTTCCCTGTCCTCTTCCGTTTCGAGAGCGACATCCGCCATCGAGATGATGCCATGTAATTGTCCGCCGCCGTCAACGACGGGGATCCGCCGGACCTGCTTATCTCCCATCTTGCGTATCACGTCAACCACGCGGTCGTTAGGCTGCGCGGTGTGGACATCCGCCGTCATGATTTCTTCGGCGCGTGTGGTGCGCGCGTCCTTGCCTTCTGCGAGGGCGCGAATCACTATGTCTCGGTCGGTAATCAATCCGACGAGCCTGCCGTTGCTGTAAATTCTTTTATTGGACCTGCTGGTTTTGGCCGCGTCTGCGTCGGATGTAATCGTCTCCGACGTGCCGTCCGTCGGTTCCACGACCGGAATCACGCCCGTGTCCTCCTGCTTCATGAGGCGCGCGACTTCTTCCAGAGACGTATCGCGGTGAGCCACCGTCACGTCGCGCGTCATGATGTCGCGGCAACGCACATGCGAACGCGCCGCCCCGCTTCTCTGAGGCTCGCGCCCCCGCGAGTAATCGCGCCCTTCATCCCGCATGGCAGAGCGTCCCTCTTCTTCGCCGCGCTCATAACCGCGACTCCTCTCGTAGCCGACGCCCGCCACGCCATAACGATTCTCGTCGCGCGCATAGTCCGCACGCTCGCCGTAACGACCGCGATTGCCAATCTCTCGCCCGGAACTACGTTCAGACTCGCCGCGTCCATAGTCTGTGCCGCGACCGTATTCGCCGCGCCCGTAATCACGTTCATAGTCGCGCCCGTAATCGCGCCCGCGCGCGGCGTAAGGGTCGCTGCCGCCGGAATCTCTCTCGCTTAAACTGCCAGTGTTTCTGCCGTACTCGTTTGACTCGTAGCGGTCATCCCCGTTTCCGCCACGACGCCGTGAACTCCTGCCGTACAAGGCTGTATTGTCTTCATCATCACCCGTGATATTGTTCCGATACCTTGACATAACTTCTCCTCCCCAACTGTTTTACAGTGCGATCAAGGCCGCCTCTCGTCTGAATTTCAGACGAACCCGCGCCTCAGATGGTTCTCCATGCAAGAGAGCGACCACCCGATTCTGATTTACCCACTCAAAAGGGGAACGACACATGAAATTATACTCCCCGCAACAGAGAAGGCAAAAGCAAGAAAAGGCAAAAGGTCAAAGGTCAAAGGCAAAAGTGAAGAGAAGCCAGCTTTTATTAAAAGCGGTTTCAGCCGACCCTTTGCCTTTGACCTTTGACCTTTTGCCTTCTATCTCTTGCCTTCTTCTTTACTGTCCCGTGTCAACCTCTGCGATTAATTGGACCTGCGAATGGATGTCGAGCGTGCCGACCTCTATCGGAGTCGGAGCCTGTGCAACTGCGCTCCGCATCGTTTGTATCTTGTCAAAGGCTTCAGAGATGGGCCGCACGACAGCATTGGCCTCCTGCACTTCCGCGATGCGTACGACGCGACCGCCGAGCGCCCCGGCGATTGCCTGCGCCTTGTCCAGAGCCTCGCGCGTGGCCTCTGTCAACGCCTGGCTCTTCGCCGGGCGGTCTTTGCGCAGCGTGAATGAAACGTTGTCCACGTTATTCGCGCCCGCCTGCGACGCCGCATCAATCACCGCGCCGACCTTCGTCAAATCAGAGAGCGTGACGGTCACGCTGTTGCGCGCCTCGTAGCCTGTAATCGTCGGCGGCTGGTTCTCCCTGTAAAGCCTCTGCGGCTCAAGCACGTAACCGCTCGTTTTGACTTCCGCGCCCGCTCCGGCAGCCAGCTTAATCGCGCGCACGACCGCGTCGCTCTTGTTCGCGTTCTCACTTTGCGCATCGAGCGCGCGCTTATTCTGTGTCACGACGGAGATGCTGAGAATCGCCGTATCCGGCTGCGCCTGGACAATCGAATCTCCTGTCACGAGCACGCGTGTCAGACGCCTGGGCGCTTCGCCTGCCACGGCGACGCTGCCTGGCACGCCCTCCGCGAAAGGGCGCATCACACGCGCCTCGAACGGAGTCCCCTCCATCTGTGTGGTGACGACATCAGAGCGTGTCTCGCCCATCGCTTCAACCGTCGCGCCCTCATGAAACCAGGACTCGTTTTGAAAGCGTCGCGCATTAATCACCAGATACTTCTGCGAGTCTGTCAAGATAAGCCAGCCGCCAGCCTCTACCGTGTGGGCCAACTTCCCGCGTACCGTAATCTCTCCGGCAAAAGCCTGCGCCGTAAAAAGAAGGACGAGCGCAAACACGCCCGTCATAGTTAATAATGATCTCTTCATCTCTTGTCTTCTCCCTTTCCAACCATTGTAAACTATCCTCGCGACCGATGCCGGGAGAGCCAATCCACCCGCCGCCGAATCAAAGAACGAGACCACTGGTCCAATCTTGCAAGCTGAAGGTAGAGGCTAGAGGTTAGAGGCTAGTCAAGAACCGTTGTCTTTAACTAGCGTCCAGCCCCCAGCCTCTGCTCTTCTGCTTTTCGCGCCCACGTTTCTTTGTTACGATTTCCGCGATGCAGTCTTTCAATTCCAGGTCCGGTAATTTGAGGAAGCCTCTGCGCGAAGGGCGCGCGGTGACGGTCGGGCGCGTCGAAGACGTACCGCCGGGACGCGGCGCGACGGTCGAACTCGCGGGCGGAAAGGAACTGGCCCTCTACAACGTCAATGGTGAATTTCACGCCATCGAAAATTTTTGCCCGCACAAGGGAGCACCCCTCGCGGACGGGCGCTTGTGCGGCCACACCATCGAGTGCGACTGGCACGGCTGGCGTTTCGACGTGCGCACAGGCCAGTGCCTGACCAACAGCGGCAACGTCGAATCCTACACCGTCATCATCGAAGATGGATTGATAAAAATCCTGATCTGAAAAAATAAGTCCAGGGTCCAAGGTCAAGAACAGAACTCTTCCGCTTCTTGACTTTGGACCCCGGACTTTGGACTTTAGACTTATTTCCCCCCATCGTTGCCGATGGCTTCGACGGGACAGGCGGTCAGGGCCTCTTCGCATTCGGCCAGTTCCTGCCCGGTTTCCGGTTGCTTGAAGACGAAGGAATACTGGTGGCCGTCGGAGCGTTTGAAATTATCCGGCGCGGTATCGCGGCACACGTCGCAGTCTATGCAATTCGAGTCAACATAAAACGTGCCGGGAACATTCTCCGGCACGCGATCACTGGGGTCGGCCACTACTGCCTCCTAAAGGCAGTGACGAGTGACGAGCAAGAAGATTTTTTCTTTAACTCGTCACTCGTCACTCGTCACTGCTATTTGATTGCAAGCATACGATCAAGCGCGATGCGCGCCCAGAGGGCTGTCTCTGGGGGCACGGTGATTTGATTGACGACCTCGCCCGCGAGGAGCGATTCGAGCGCCCACGCCAGATTCTGCGGCGCGATGCGATACATCGTCGCGCACATGCAGAGGTCCGGCGCGAGAAGTTGTATGTGCTTATCAGGAAACTGTTTGATCAGACGATTGACGAGGTTGACCTCCGTGCCGATGGCCCACTTGGATCCGGCGGGCGCGTCTTCCAGAGTCTTGATGATGAACTCCGTCGAGCCGTTGAGGTCTGATTTCTGGACCACCTCATAGACGCACTCAGGGTGGACCAGAATCTTGATGCCCGGCACATCCGCGCGGACCTGGTCCACATGCCACGGCTTGAAGCGGCCATGCACGGAGCAATGTCCCTTCCACAAGATCAAGCGCGCCTTGTGCAAGTCCTCTTCCGTATTACCGCCGAGTTCCTTGAAAGGGTCCCACACCACCATCTGGTCCAGCGGAATGCCGAACCTGACGCCCGTGTTGCGCCCCAAATGCTGGTCCGGGAAAAAGAAGAGTTTGTCCGCTTCCCTCAAGGTCTTCTCGAAAAGCGGCACGGCGTTGGAAGAGGTGCAGACCAGCCCTTCATGACGACCGCAGAAAGCCTTGATGGCGGCGGTCGAATTCATGTAGGTAATCGGGAGGACGCGAAATTGGTCCAGAATACCGATTGACTGAAGCTGTTCCCAGGCGTCCTCAACCTGCTCCGCAGAAGCCATGTCGGCCATAGAGCAGCCCGCGCCGAGGTCTGGCAAAATCACTTTCTGCCGCGAGCCGGAGAGGATGTCTGCGGACTCCGCCATAAAATGCACGCCGCAGAAGAGTATGAACTCGGCTTCGGGTCTCTCCGCCGCCAGCTTCGAGAGTTTGAAGGAATCGCCCGTCAAATCAGCGTGGCAGATGACATCGTCGCGCTGGTAATGATGGCCCAGAATGACGAGTCGTGGGCCCAATGCCAGACGCGCCGCGTCAATACGCTGGCGCAGTTCTGCGTCCGACAGCCCGAAGTAATCTTCAAGCGCGGGAGCCTTCGTTATTTCCAGGACAGCCGTCATGCTCTCTCCTCAAACGGCGCTTCTTCCAGCCCATCGCCGCGACCTGCGCGGCGCAAGGCTCAAGCGCCAAACTTGAAACTATACCCACTTTAAGAAACGAAGCGCAAGCGCCCTCACCACGCCCCGCCGACCAAGCAAAAATCCGCGCACGCACGGCCCACAAACCCACCCGCGCCTGCACAGATTTAGATGCAAAACACAATGCCAAAGATGCGCCGGAAAAGCAGAGGCTAGAGGCTGGAGACTGGAGGCTAGTTAAAGATAGCTGTTCTTTCCTAGCCTCCAGTCTCCAGCCTCCAGCCTCATTTCTGTCTGATGCGCGACGAATGACCGGCGACGAGTTGCCAGCGATTGTCGCGCCAGATGAAGACATCTGTGAAGCGGCTCTGGCTCGTCCAGGCCACATCTTTGCTCGTTCCCTTCAAGGTCGAACGACCCGTCACGACAGCCGTCTTGCCGTAGAGCATGGCCTTCAAGTCGTCAACCTCATAAGAGAGAAGTTTGGAGTCTGGATTGGCTGGACCTTTAACGCTCTCAAGGTCTTCCTTCTTCGTCGTCACTCCGCCGCTCGAATCCGTGAAGATGAACTCGTCTGCCTCTACGCGGTCGAAGAAGGCATAGTCGCGCCTGATGTTCGCCTTCCCTATGTCGCGTTCAATCTGCATCAATGCCTGTTTGGTCTGCTCATCCTTGCCCAACTTCTGACCCGTCGTCTGGCACAGGCCAACCGTCGCCATCGCAACCAAGACCAACATGATTCCGAAAAAACGTCTCATCTCATCGCCTCGCTTTCATCTTGCGCCACACTTTCGTCCTTCCGCCTTCCTACTTCATCCTTGTTCTTCAAGCGTGTGTCATCTTTTCCGGCTTGACGTATTCATCAAACTGTTCGCCCGTCAGGAGGCCGAGTTCGATGGCGGATTCGCGCAGCGAGGTGCCCTTGTGATGCGCGTTTTTGGCGATCCTGGCGGCGTTGTCGTAGCCTATGTGCGGGTTGAGCGCGGTGACGAGCATGAGCGAGTTGTTCAAGTGGGCGTTGATGCGCTCGCGGTTGAGCTCGATGCCGTTGATGCAGTAGTCCACGAAGCCGTGACAGGCATCGTGTATCAATCGAATAGAGTGGAGCAGGTTGTGAATCATCACCGGGTTGAAGACGTTCAACTCGAAGTTGCCCTGCGAGCCTGCGAAGCCAATCGCCGCGTCGTTGCCGAAGACCTGGACGGCGACCATCGTCATCGCCTCGCTCTGCGTCGGGTTGACTTTGCCGGGCATGATGGAGGAACCCGGCTCGTTCTCCGGCAGGACCAGTTCGCCGAAGCCCGCGCGCGGCCCCGAAGCCAGCCAGCGTATATCGTTTGCAATCTTCATCAGCGACCCCCCCAGAGTCTTCAAAGCACCGCTGGCGAAGACTAGCTCATCGTGTGCGGAGAGGGCCGCGAATTTGTTCGGGTGCGTCTTGAATGGAAGGCCGGTCAACGATGCGATCTTCGCCGCCGCACGCTCGCCGAATTCCGGGTGCGAGTTGAGGCCCGTCCCGACAGCCGTCCCGCCAATCGCCAGATCGTAGAGTCCTGGCAGGACCATCTTCAATCGTTCGATGTCGCGTTCCAACAAACTGGCCCAGCCTGACATCTCCTGCCCGACGGTGAGCGGCGTCGCATCCTGCAAATGCGTGCGCCCTATCTTGACCACATCGGCATACTCTTTCGCCTTCGCATCAATCGCGTCATGCACGCGCAGGACTTCTGGAATTAAACTATTAAGACGCTCCGCCGCCGCGATGTGCATAGCCGTGGGGAAAGTGTCGTTGGAGGATTGCGACATATTGACATCATCGTTCGGGTGGATTGGCTTCTTACTGCCAAGAGTGCCGCCAGCGATTTCGATGGCGCGGTTGGAGATGACCTCATTGGCATTCATGTTGGTCTGCGTGCCGCTTCCGGTCTGCCATACGCGCAAGGGGAAATGCTGGTCCAATTTTCCCTCTATCACTTCATCAGCCGCACGCGCGATGAGTTCTGCCTTCTCCGCAGGAAGTTTGCCCAAATCCTTATTGACGAGCGCGGCGGCCTTCTTGAGAATCCCCAGCGCGCGTATCATCTCGCGCGGCATCCTGTCATCGCCGATATTGAAATGTATCAAAGAGCGCTGCGTCTGCGCGCCGTAATACCTGTCCGCAGGGACCTCTATCTCGCCCATCGAATCGGTCTCGACGCGCGTCTGCGGGGCGTTCGCCGCGCCCGGCTGCGTTGCCTGCTGTGACATCGTTTCGCTCATCCCTTTCCCATGCTCCAACAGCTGTTTAGATTGCATTGCATCGTATTCAATTGTACACCACGCGCGCACACGCCGCGATAAGACAAGCCCCTTTGATATGACATCAGATGGCTTGATGATGTCATACCAGAGGGGCTTGAAATCAGACCAGGTTGAGCGTCGCGGCGAGTCGCGTCGCAGGCAGTCGCGTCGCGGGCTACTGGGAGGACGCGCCGCTGTGGCTGGCAACACGGCTCGCGGGGACTTCAAAGTTATACGTCTCGCCGTGGCTCAAATACTTGACGCGGTCAGCGAAACCTGCGGCCTCCACAGCTTTTTTGAAATCATCGAGCGGCGACTTGAAGACCTCATAATCGTTATAGTGAATCGGAATCAGTTCGCGCGGGTTGATAATGCGAATCGCTTCGACTCCCTGCTCCGCATCCATCGTCAGCAGAATTCCCATAATCCTGGTCCCGCCAAGGTGAAAGAGCGCGAGGTCTATCTCTGGATACCTGCGCGGGATTTCGTGCAGGTCGTCATGCACGAGCGTGTCCCCTGTGATGTATAGACGCAACGCGGTCCGCTCCGCCGATGATGTGAACTCAAGCATACTGCCCATCACGGGCGGCAGGAGCAGGTCCGTGATGGAGGGGCCGTGCTTGCCCGGCATGGAAGTGATGCTGAGACGCGCTTCACCCTTCGCTACCCTGACATCGTCCCAGGTCTCCAGCGCGATGGTCGCGGTAAAGCCTTTGCCCTTGAGTTCTGTGGCGGCGTGCTCCGTGGTGATGATGGGCAAATCCTTCTGGAGTCTCTCTTCCACAATCTGGTCAAAGTGGTCGCCGTGATAGTGCGAGAGGACACAGAAATCGAGCGGCGGCAAATCTTCTATCTCGATGGCAGGGTTGGTCAGGCGCTCTGCGGTGAGACCGTAGCCGAGATGCACATGATCGCCCGCGTGGAGAAAGTTTGGGTCGGTGAGAATGGTAAAGCCCGCGTAACGCAGGATGACGGTCGCGGTCCCGATGAAGAAGATAGAACCTTGAGCGAAGTCTGTGCTCTCGCCTTCCGGCGCGCTCAGACGCAGTTCGGTAGTCTTTGGCATACATCCCCCCAGTACTCGTAAATTTAGCTTGAAGCTTGGTAAGGAAGGTTTACCGCAAACGCGTTTGATAAGCAAGAGAGATAGAATAATGCCCCCGCAGGGATTTGAACCCCGAACCAACGGATTATGCTTACTACTACGGCTTTCGCCGCGCTCCGACCGAATACCGGGACGGAGTTTGTAGTCTGGACTTTCTCTTCGCCTTAAGCGTCTGCCGTCAAGTCTCTACACCTTCCCTGCCGTTGAAGCGGCGGGGCTTGGCTCGGGATTACCATATTGCTTTCGCAACTTAGGCTTCCCCGAATTTGACAGATTCTACAAGCGCGCCTGAAACAACTCTGAGCCGGCTCAGAGTTGAATGTGAGACGCTTGCAACCCAACCTTGCAGGTCATATGAAAGAATTTTATTCTCCACTTAGACCTTTCAAAGAACCGAGTCCGCTGCTCTAACCATTGAGCTACAGGGGCATGCTGGCGATTGGTGCGTGAAGGATTATAAGGATGGAAGCTTGAGGTCGCAAGCGGGGCGTGCGGTGGCGGCGAAAGATGAAAGGGACGCGGGTCATCACTGGCCCGCGTCCCTCTTTTGAAATTCTCCCGAAGGGGAGGGATTAATGATTTGCGTTGCCGCTCATCGTATTAGCATTAGCCATAGGTTTCTGATGGCCTCTGCTGTGTCTGCGCGCGTGACGCCTCGCGTGTCTATGACTACCCGTCTTCATGCCGCCGCATTGTGCGTTGGCGATGCTGATGCTGCCGAAGCCGAGTGTACAGACGAGCGCGAGAACGATCAAAAGTTTGTTTCTCAAAGTCGGGGTCTTCCTCAACAACTGAAGTTGGTCGAGCATCTCTCTTCTACCCTCAGTCCGGCGACAAGTCAATAGCGGCAGGGTCTAATCATGCTGAGAGAATGAGCCACAGAGGCCACAGAGCGCACAGCGCAGGAGAGGAAGCCTCTGGATAAAAGCAAAGCAAGCTTGCTTTTTATCAACCTCCTTTCTTCCTCTGAGTGCTCTGTATCCCCTGTAGCTAATCTTCCGAGAATGACGTGTCTTGTTTAGGCGTGGCCGTGACCGGGGAGCAGCCTGTGAATCGTTTCGGTCAGTTCGTTGAGGCCGTCCGGTTTGGTCAGATAGCCTTGCGCGCCGCAGCCCATCGCCGCGCTCCTGTCGGATTTGTAGGCGGCGGCGGAGTAGAAGAGAATCGGCGTCTGCGCGTCGAACTCTCGAAGCTGGCGGCACAGGTCGAAGCCTGAGAAATCGCCCAGCCAGTTGTCCAGCAGGTAGAGATCGAAATGTTCGCTCCGGGCCAGGGCGAGCGCGGCGGAAGCGCTGGCGGTCGTCGTCACCTCGAAGTCTGAACGCTTGAGGAGGAAGCTGACGTAATCGCGCGTGTCTTCGTGATCCTCGACGTAGAGGACTCTTCTTTTTTTTGCCGGTTTCATAGCTGTGTTCTCCAGCTAAGGGGGGGAATTACAACCGCTCTTGAACGCCGGGGAAGTCCAATAGCTGCCGCCCGTCTGCAAAAACTTCTAACAGTTCACTTTTTGAGATGAAATGTTTTTAGGATTAAGCCGGTGGACTGTCTGCCCGCATCCACCGATTGCCCGCTTGACTCGCTGAGTAAGAGTCAATTATAGCCCGACTGGCGATGAATTATCCGTACGAAAGAGTACGGAGTCAAGCATTTTTTGAGGGCGCAGAGATAAGCGATTCAATCTGTCGCAGATGCCTGGCTTCGTGTAGACCTATGAAGGCGAGCCACTGGTAGAGATTGAGCGGGCCGAAGGCCGGATGCGGATAGCGCGCGCCTGAGAGGTCCGTCGCTTCCAGGCGCGGCTGTAAACGGCGCAGCCCCGCGCGCGATTCGCGCAAGCCTGCGAGCGCCTTTGAAAGGGGCAGGCTGCCGCTCGGCCTGACAGTCTCCGGCGCTTGATATTTTTCCTTCACGCTGCGCTCTATAAATTGGTCCAGCGTGAAAGGCTCCATCTGATGCTGTGGTTGGGCGCTCGTGCCGTCCGCGCGTAACTCCGCTTCCGCTTTTGCCAGCATCATTTCCATCATCTTCGAGAGTTGCGCTTCGATGATGGAGAGATGTTCGACGATCTCGCAGACGGACCAGGTATCCGCAGAAGCGCGCAAGCCTTCCTGCTCCTCGCTCAAATTTCCCACGCGCTCGTAGATGCGGCTTCTCGTGTCGTCTATCACATCGAAGATTTCCGTCACGCTATTGTAAATCATCTCTCTTCCTCCCCTCCTTCTGGTAACTCACAAACTGTGCGCCGGTCTTTCAGGCGCGGGGTGCGACCATTTATACAGTTCATCGCGCGAGTTAAAACTACTGTAGCAGGGCCGCCTGCGGGCTGAGATGCAGGACGTGCCAACGCTGAAAATTATTCATAGGGTTATTCTCATAAGTACGCACGAAGGCGGTCTTGAGGTAAAGGGTTTCGGTCTGCGGCCAGTTGAGACTGACAATCGGATTGAAGGAGACGGGCGGCGCGCTGGTCGGCGGCGGCGTTACGCCCGTCGAAGATGATGAAGTTGGCGTTGTCCCGCCGTTCGTATTGCCCGTCTCGCCAGCCTTCTTATTTTTCGCGCGCAATCTATTTTCATCGTAGGCGGCGGAAGATGCGAGCAGCGGATCGCGTAAGGCTATGCGCGCGCCCGTCTGTGCATCCGGCGCGGCGGCATCGTAAATCGCCACATCCGTGTCGAAGGCGGTCGCCACCTTCGAGCCATCCGGCGACCAGACGGGCAAGGCTTCCGTCAACGCATCATCGAGCAGTCGCTCCTGCCCGTCCAACCAGATTAATCTCGCGCGTCCCGCAGGCAGTTTGGATTCTCTTTCGCGCGCATCCCACTCCGCCTCTTTGCACGCGAGCGAGGCGAGCGCATGCCCGTCCGGTGCCCAGGCCAGGTAAAAATAGATGAGTCCCTCGCGGCTGGTCAACGGCTTGAGATCAAAGCCGTCGCGGTTGCAAAAGTAAAGCTGCTCCGTGTTGTAAACGGGCACGGGCGCGAAGAGGGGCGCGACGGAAGTCGTCGGTAAAGGCGACGCTGCGCCTTCCGGCATCATGTCCGGCAAAGGCGGCGGCGTCGGTTGCGGCTTGATACTCTTGCGCCCGATGAAGGCTATGTGATTTCCGTCGGGCGACCACGCGACCATCATGGGAAACGCGCCGGAGAGGTCGGGCGGCGTCACGTTGCGCAGGAAATGTCCATCCGACGAATACATGTCTATGCGAAATTCGCCGGGCCTGTCCTCGCCCGTTTCATAGAGCGCCAGCGCGCGCTGCCCGTCTGGCGATAACACGGTCCGCACGAGCGCATCATCCTGGCGACGCGAGTTGAAATCATTCTGGACCGCAGAGAGAGGCTGCGCGTCTTCCGTGGCCGCGCCGGAAGGCGTCGCCGTATCCGCCTCAAAGCGATAAGCGAGGCGCTGCGAGGGGACATCACGCAGGGAACGCGGGCGCACGCTCTGCTTCTCGAAAATCGTGCGACAACCCGTCACGCTCATCATTAAGAGGACGAGCAGCGCCGTCAAAGCACACAGGCCGCGCACGCTCATCCGAAGGCGAAGCACGCCGCGCGAAAACCGCTCCGCGCTGGCGGCCAACTTTCCACGGCGGTTTTTAAAATGGTCCAGTGAAATCTGCTCGCAGTGCTTCAAGAGTGCCCCTTGATCTGAATCTTCTTCAAGATACGCATTTATTTGAACTGCTGATGATAGGAAGGCGCGCGCGCGATTGTCAACGCGAGTGAGTCTTCAGCAGCGGGTCAATGAGAGTTGAGCGAGCATGAAAGGGGCGTTCACCACCGCAGACACAGAGCGTACAGAGTCAGCACAGAGTTCTTGAAGGCATTTCTCTGTGCGTCCTCGGTGCGCGCTGTGTCTGCGGTGGTGAATCTCACTGTCATATGCACTCATGACCGAACTAAAACACTACCGAACCTGCATCACAAAATTTTGTGCAGAGCCTTATCTTTGAAAATGGTTTGCTTGCGGGCGTGGATTCTGCGCGGGGCGCGGGGCGGGCGCGTCGGCGTTGATGGTGGCGCTGCCGCTCAGGTCGCGTGCGAGCGTGGGGTCCAGTGAGAGTAGGGAGCGCATGGTATTGCGCGGGCTGAGATGATCGTCGTCTGTGTCGTCTTCGTCTACACAGTTGTGTTCGACGGAGCGGGCCAATCGCCGGACCAGCGGCTCTCTGTTCGGAGTGCGTTCGATGAAGGCGCGCGCGACCATCTCTCCGATCAGGTCGCAGGTCAACTCTTCGGCGCGCTGGCCCGTCGTGCGTATGCCCGTGAGGGCCGAGGCGCGTCGTCCGACGAGACGAAACAAAGCGTGCAGCGTGTCCTCTTTGCCGTCTGCGATGTGAGTCGTCTCGTGCGCCAGCACGCTAATCATGCCTTCGTCCGAACGCAGGCCCGCGAGAAAGATCGTGCCGAAGTGAATCGTGCGCGGGTCGCGCACGGTGACGGAGGCGTTGTCGCGCAGGTCCATGTCCGGTTCGATGCCCTGGACCGCGTTGACGCGCTGGATGGCGACGCGCATCTTCGCGTCCTCAATCCCGTATTCGCGTGCCAGTTGGCGCAGGGCCGCGACGGTCAATTCTCTGGCGATGGGCAGGAGCCGTTGCGCGCGATGCGCTCCCGCGACGGCGTCCGGATGGGCCAATGGCAGGCTAGGGCGCGACTGCATCTCGTCAATCGGCACGCTGCCCTGCGGGTCATTCCTGCGCTCCATACAGACGACGCTCATCGCGCGTTCGACTACCTCGCGCTCGACGAGCGTTGAGTTCGGGCGCGCTCGCTCTGAGTGCGAACCGGACTTACCCTCCGGCCCATCCTGCGCGAACGCGACGCCCCCCACGACGGGCGATAAAAGCAACGCGAGAAAAGCAAGGATGAAGGCGGAAGGCGGAAGGATGAAACGGTAGCCAGTCGCCAGTCGCCAGTCGCCAGTAGCAACGCGACTGACTGCTTTGCCTTCCAGCTTCCGGCTTCCGTCCACATGCTTCCTGCTCTTATTCATCCCTCATCCTTCCCACTTGCTTTCAGCTTTTGACTCCCGACTCCCGACTTCAAGACTCCTGACTCTTCTTACTTGTTCCGCCAGTCGGGCTTGCGCTTTTCCATGAAGGCGCGGACGCCTTCGCGCGCGTCTTCGGTTTTCATCAATTCGTTCAGGTACAAATTTTCGACTTTCGCCAGCGCCTCGTCCAGAGAGAAGCCGCGTCCCATATCAATCGCGTGCCTCGTCGCTTCGAGGACCGTCGCGGAAAGCTCGCGCAGGCGTGCCAGCACTTCCTGCGTCTTCTGCCGGAGTTGCTCATGCGGCACGACGTAGCTCACGAGACCCAGCCGCAAAGCCTCCTGCGCGTCAATCAATTCGCCCGTCAGCATCAACTCGCGCGCGCGCTTATCGCCTATCACACGCGGCAGGAGAATCGCCGCCACGGGCGGAAAGACGCCCAGCTTAATCTCCGGCTGGCCGAAGCGTGCGCGCGGGCTGGCGATGACGATGTCGCAGGCCGCCACCAGTTCGCATCCTCCGCCGAGCGCCGCTCCGTCAACCACCGCGATGGTCGGTTTGCCAGCCTGTTCCAACAGGCGAAAGATGGCGTGAAACGAATCGAGCATCTGGTAGATGGTCTCTTCGACATGCTCTTCGACGGCGACGCCCGCGCTGAAGGCACGCGATTCCGGCGTCGTATCGAAGACGATGGCGACCGTCTCGCGCTCGGCCACACAGGCGTTGATGGCCGCAGCCATCTCGCGCATCATCGCGATATTGAAAACATTCAAAGGCGCGCGCGCGAACGTAATCCGCCCCACGCGCTCTTCGATACTCAAACGAATGTTTTGATACGGCTCGTTCATCTAACTACAGTGACAAGTGACAAGTTAAGAGTGACAAGTTAAAGACAGGATTTTAACTTACCGCTCGATGCTTGTCGCGCATCAACATTTACTCGCTCTTCATCCCTCAGTACTCATCGCTCTTCAACTCTTCTTAACTCGTCACTCGTCACCTGTCACTGCTTTGTAGAGTATGGTGTGCCGAGCCAATCTTGATAAAGGCGCATCTGGTCCGGGGTCGCCTGTGCGACGGGGAGGATGCGATAGTCGCCGTCTGTGCGCTCGCCGAGTTTGATGTCGAGCGTGCGGAGGTCGTCTGAGCGAAAGAGGGTGAGATGAATAATATCTCCCGGTCGCTTTTCCGCGAGACGCGCGTTGAAGCCTTCGTTATTGACGCGCATGTTGTCGAGCGCCACGACCTGATCGTTCGCGTTGAGACCCTGATCGTAAGCGGGACCGCCCGCATAGACTCTACGGACCGTCAGGCGTTCGCCCTCCTGGCCCAGGTCCGCGCCGAGATAGGCTTTGCGCGCCGTCGCCGCGTCCGTGCTGCGCCCCGTGTCGAGGCGCAGGCCCACCCCTTCGAGCGGCGCATTATAGTCTAGCTCCTCACGCCCGCGTACGTAGCGCGCGAAGAACTGTTCGAGGCTTCCTCCGGCCATCTGTTCCGCCACGCGCTGGAAATCTTCCGGCGTATAGTTGCGACCCTTTTTATAAAAATCCGTGTAGAGATAACGCAGCACGTCGTCCAGAGATTTCGCGCCGCGACTCCGCCTGCGTATTTCCAGGTCCAGTAAACCGCAGAGGATGGCTCCCTTGTCATAATAAGAGATTTGCGAATTGACGCTGTTTTCGTCCGTCCTGTAATACTTGATCCAGGCATCAAAGCTCGCTTCCTCCGCGCTCATCTCCAAACGTCCGGGCGTATTCTGCAAGCCCTGAAAACTCCTCGCCAGTTGGGCCAGATATTCCTTGTCTGTGACCAGCCCCGCGCGGCGCAGGACCAGATTAGCGTAGTAGTCAGTCCCGCCTTCCGCGACCCACAAAAGCTTCGTGTAGTTTTCGCCTGTGTAATCGAAGGGGCCAAGCGCGTCGGGTCGAATCCGCTTGACGTTCCAGAGATGAAAGAATTCGTGGGCCACTAATCCGAGAAAGCCTTTATAGCCCTGCTCCGGGCGAAAGGCGAAACGAGGATAGCCGAGCGCGGTCGAGTTCAGATGTTCGAGACCGCCGCCGCCCGTCGAACGCAGGTGCAGGATAAAGGTGTAATCCTTGTAAGGTATCTCTCCCATGAGGGCGGCTTCCGTCTCGACGATTTTTTGCACGTCGCGCCGCATACGCTCCGGGTCGTAGTTGCCCTCGCCGTCAATCACGATGCGATGCGGGATGCCCTTGACCTCAAAGCTGAGAACTTTGAAGTTGCTGACCTCGAACGGCGAGTCGTAGAGGATGTCGAAGTTCTCCGCGCTGAAGGTGTTCTTCTGATTGGGCGCTTCGGGCAGGCCCGTGGCTATCTTCCAGCCGTTGGGCGGCAAGACGCGCACGGTTGAAGGCGCGCTCAGTTGCCCGTTCGGGTACATCAGGAGCGCGGCGTTATTCCAGAAAGCGTGCTGGTCGTTGAGTTCATTGGTCCGCACCGAAAGCTCGTTGGCGTAGACGCTGTAAGAGACTTTGAAATCACGCGCGCCGCCCGTCTGGATGCGCCAGGTATTCTTGTTCACTTTATTCCAGATTAACTCGCGCCCGCTCGCATCCTTCGCGGTGAAGTCCTGCACATGCCGCGCGAACTCGCGGACGAGATAAGAGCCGGGCGTCCAGACGGGCATCAAGAGGTCTACGGACCCGCTGCCCGCGCGCCCGACGCGCATCTCCACTTCGAGCATGTGCGTGTAGGGTCTCGGCATCGAAACCGTATAGCTGATGTCGGGCCTCACTCCCGCCGCAGGCTTATTGTTCTGCGCCGCCACGGGCTGGACCATCAAAGCCATCAGCAAGACCAACACGAACGCCTGCACATGAGCAGGTAAACGAAAGTCACGCATGATCATTGAGAGTATCCTTCTCTAGCCTGGAATAAATTTAACAAGGGAATCCCCGACGCGCATCTTACTACGAAGGCCCACCGGAAAGCTAAAATAGTGGGACCAGTTTTCAGAAACAGTTTTCAGTGTTGAGTTTTCAGTTTTCAGTTGCTGGCCTGAGTTGCACGATTGCAAAAGGTGTATGATTGTGGGAGACGTGCGGGGAGAGGGGGATGATGAAGTGGCGATGATTATCACATGCGCGGAGTGCGGGACGAAGAATCGCGTGGACGAGAAAGCGGGTGCGAGTAAGCGGGCGGTGTGCGGCAAGTGCGGCGCGGAGTTGGTGTTGTCGGGTGGCGTTGTTGACGAGACAGGCGAGAGGCCGCGCGTCGTCACGGATGAGACGTTTGCGCGCGAAGTCTTGCAGGCGGGAGGGCGTCCGGTGCTGCTCGATTGCTGGGCCGAGTGGTGCGGTCCCTGTCGCATGCTCGCGCCGGTCCTGGACCAATTAGCCTCCGAGTCCAAAGGGCAGTACATCATCGCCAAGCTCAACGTAGACGAGAACCCGCAGACGGCGGCGCAGTTCGGCATACGCAGTATCCCGACCATGCTCATCTTCAAGAACGGCGCGCTTGTTGATCGCCTCGTCGGAGTCCAACCCAAACAGGCCATCGCCGCGCGCCTCGCCAGCGCCGGGTAAGTGAAGAGGTTAGAGGCTGGAGGCTGGAGGCTGGTAAAAACCCTTGTCGCTTTTACCAGCCTCCAGTCTCCAGCCGCTAGTCTCTAGCCTCTTTCCTTTTCTTCCTTTACTATGTGTTTTTCTCCTCTAAAATCCAAGAGCCTGAAAGGTCTCAGCTATGTTTAGAAAACTGGTCGCCACCGCGCCGACGTGGATGAACTTGCCGTTGCGCCTCGCGCTGGGAGCAATCTTCATCGCGCATGGCGGAGGCAAAACGTTCGGCTGGTTCGGCGGCAAGGGACTCAACGCCTTTCTGAGCAATTCTCCGCCCTTCGAGTTTATGCGCCCCGCATGGTTCTGGATGGGCGCGGCGGCCATCTCTGAACTGCTCGGCGGTATCCTCGTGCTCGCGGGTTTACTGACGAGGCTCGGCGCGCTCCTCATCGCCTTCGTCATGCTGACGGCGATGTTCGGCGTGCATCTCAAGGGAGGCTTCTTTCTCCCTGCGGGCTACGAGTACACGCTGGCGCTGCTCGGCATGGCGCTCGCGCTCATCATCGCGGGCGGCGGGCATCTCTCCGTTGACGAAAAACTCGCAAGCTCGCGCGGTCGAAGAAGGTAAAGGAAGTGACGAGTGACGAGTGACAAGCAGGAAAAGTTTTTCACTCATCACTCATCGCTCATCACTTCTCTTTAACTTGTCACTCATCACTCGTCACTTGTCACTGTTCTTATGAAACGCTCTCCGATGTTGGTCATCTTCGTCACGGTCTTTATTGACCTGATCGGCTTTGGCATCGTCATTCCGGTGCTGCCGTATTATGTTGAGGGGACGAAGTTCCACGCGTCCACGCGGATGGTCGGGCTGCTCTTTGCTGCTTACTCCGTGATGCAACTCATCTGTGCCCCTGTGTTGGGAAGGCTCTCGGACAAGTACGGGCGGCGGCCCATTCTCTTTATCAGTCTGCTCGGCACGTCTCTGGGTTTTCTCATCATGGGTGTCGCCTGGACGCTCTGGATGCTCTTTCTGGGACGCCTGATAGACGGCATCACGGGCGGCAATATCTCCGTCGCCTACGCCTACATCGCGGATGTCACAACCACCGAAGACCGCGCCAGGGGAATGGGAGTGATCGGCGCGGCCTTCGGGATGGGCTTTACTTTTGGACCAGCCATCGGCGGTATCCTCAGCAAGTGGGGCATCAGCGTGCCCCTCTACTTCGCCGCCGGGATGGCCTTCTGCAACGCCATCCTGCTCTACTTCGTGCTGCCGGAAACGGTGGATAAGGAGCACCCCGCGCGCGTCTCTGCTGCGACCGGGAGATGGACTCAACTGGTCAAGGCGCTCCAGCAATCGAGGCTCGCCTTCGTGCTCTCGATATATTTTCTGTTCGTCGTCGCCTTCTCGATTATGACGGCCTCGTTCGCGCTCTTCACGATGTACCGCTTCGGGTTCGACGCTTCGCAAAACGGCTATGTCTTCGCGATGGTCGGGGTGGTCGGGGCGATTATCCAGGGCGGTCTCATCGGGCGGCTGGTGAAACGTTTCGGGGAACTGCCGCTGACCATCACGGGCGCGTTCATCTTCACGCTCAGTCTCTTTACGATTCCGCTCATCGGGCCGAACACCGGCTGGTTGATGTTCATCCTCGTCGGCGGCGGGTTCGCCATCGGCAATTCGCTGGCGACGCCCTCGCTGACGAGCCTCGCCTCCAAGAGCGTCGGTCCTGCCGAACAGGGCAGCGTGCTCGGCGTCACCCAATCCGCCGCGAGCCTCGCGCGCGTCGTTGGCCCAACCCTCTCTTCCCTGCTCATCTACAGCGCGCTTCAAACACAGGGCGCGGACGGCAATCCACACAACATGAGCGACCATACGCTCTTCGCTACCTTCTGGACCGCCTCTGCTATCATGTTCCTCGCCTTCCTCATCGCCCTCTACTTCGCACGCAGCCACGCCGCTGAATACGCGGGCCGCGAAGTCGCTCCGGTTAGAGGCTAGAGACTAGAGACTAGAGGCTGGAGACTAGAGGCTAGTGAAGAACAGATGTCTTTCACTAGCCTCTCACCTCTAGCCTCTCGCCTCTGCCTTTTTCACCATATTGAGGGGAGCGAGGCTTCGTCAATTTCGAGTAGAGCGCCGTTGGGGAGGATGTGTTTGAGAAGCGCGCCGCGTGCGCGCAGGGGTGGGCCAAGGAGGCCGACGCGATGGCAGTTGGCGCGCGGTTGATGGACGTGTTTGGTGAGCGGCTGTGATTCGGAGCACATAAGGGCGACGCGCATTTCGGCGGCGAGTTCCATAATGCGTTCGAGGCCGCGCGCGAGTTCTGAAGGCGGCGCGATGACCTTGCCGCCGCACTCCGGCAGATGCTCGTAGCCGATGCCGTTCGCGCGCAGGGCCGATTGGAGCACCGGCCCGTTATACTGCGGCCAGCGCGAACGCGCCGCGCTTCTCACGTCGCAGACCAGCGCGATCTCCTGCTCCTGTAAAAGTTCAAGGAAGTAAGCGAACGGGTGTCGGCCATGCCCTATGGTGTAGATGATTGTTTGAGCGGCCATCAGCTTTGAGAAGAGCTTTGAGAAGAATTTGCATCCTGCGACGCACGCTTTGAGAGGTGCGCTCGCAGGTCTTCAATCGTGAGATAAGCGAGCTTGCCGCCCGTGAACATCTCGTCGCGCGAGACCTCCGCCACAGCGAAGGGCGGCATCGTTAATTGGTCCATTTCCTCTTCCGTCTCAAAACTCGTTTCCGCGAGGACGAGTCCCCACAGTGGGCCGAGAAACACGTCTATCCCGTACTTGCGCCCCTCATGCTCGAAAGGATAACGATTCTTGCGAATCTCGTTGCCCGCGAAGACGCCTAAGACTTCATACTCCTGCGGCGAGAGATACATATTAGTGATGACGGCGCGAGAAAAATCCGGCGGCGCGGGCGCATACTTTTGCGTCAACTTCCAGCGCCTTTCTTTGGTCGCGGGCACACGAATCTGTCTCAGACGAAGGCGCGTGCCCGTGATGTAATTGTCCCAGATTTGCACATGCTCGCTCGCACGCGTCAAACCCTCCGGCAGGTCTCGCAACAGAAAACGCCGCTCCCGCTCGACCAGAGCATATTTGCCGTACTCTTTATCACTCGACATATCAAGAGGGGGTTTGGGGATAGGGGTTGGGGGTTGGTGAAGAACAGGTATCTTTCTCCAACCCCTATCCCCCAAACCCTGTTTTACGCTTCCATCAATTCTTCTTCGCGCTCGCGCAAAAATTCTTCCGGCTCGACGATGTGCCCGGCGATGGCGGAGGCGGCGACGACGTAGGGGCTGGCGAGATAGAGTTTTCCTGGTCCACTGCGACCGGGAAAGTTGCGGTTCTGGGCGCTGACGGTGACGGTCTCGGCGTCGCGTGAAGCGCCCGGCCCGGCGTTGATGCAAGCGCCGCAGCTTGGGTCAATCAATTCCGCGCCCGCGCGCTCGAAGATTTCGATGTAGCCTTTCTCGCGCGCGTACTGCTTAATTTTCTGCGAGCCGAACTGTAGGTATAGATGAACGCCGGGCGCGACGCGCTGGCCCTGTTCGACCGCGCGCTTGAGGACAGCCGCGTACATGTCCATGTCCGCCATCTTGCCGCCCGTGCATGAGCCGCCATAGGCCGCGTCAATCTTTATCTCTTCCGTCAGTTCGTCAATCCTGATTCCGTTGCGCGGGTCGCCCGGCGTCGCCACCATCGGGCGAATCAAAGACAGATCAATCTCGAAGACGGCGGCATACGTCGCGTCCTCATCGCTCTTCAAAAATCCCTGGCGCACTTCTTCAGCATCGAGGCCGCGCATCCGCACGATGTAATCGAGCGTCGCTTCGTCCGGTTCGATGATGCCGGTCGTGCCTCCCGCTTCGACGGCCATGTTGGTCAGGGTCGCGCGCTCGTCCATAGAAAAATCTTTGAGACCGTCGCCCGCGAACTCCAGTACCTGCCCGATGGCTTTGCCCTGCTTCATGTAATCCGTGGCGAGGATGTAGAGCATGACATCCTTGGCCGTCACGTCGGCGTGCTTCTCTCCTCTGAGCACGAAGCGAACCGATTCGGGGACGCGGATGCGTATGTCCTTTGTGTACCAGGCGTTCGCCATGTCGGTCGAGCCGACGCCGAAAGCGAAGCAGCCGAGCACGCCCGCCATGCACGTATGCGAATCCGTGCCGATGACTATCTGACCGGGCAGCGCGAGGTCTTCGACCACAGCGTTGTGACAGATGGCCTCCGAGCCGCCTTCTTCACTTTCGCCATAAAGCTTAATGCCCTGCTGCTCCGTAAAATCCGCCTGCGTCAAGGCGAGACCGTCCGCGCGTTCGAGCAGGCCCATCCGGCGATGCTTCTCCGGCATGACCTGGCCCAGAAATGTGAGATGGTCTCGGAAAGCGAAGACAGACTCAGGCTCCGTCACGCGCGCGTCGTGGCCCAGAGCCTGTTTGAAGAGGGCCTCCGCCATCGGCGTCACATATTCATGAGAGAAGCGCACGTCCGCGACCGCGAAGAGAGCATCGCCCGGCTCGACCGCTTCGACGCCTATCTCGCCCGCGCGGACGAAGGCGTGGCGCGCGATAATCTTTTCGGTGATGGTCATCGGACGCCGCTTCGTCTTCAGGGAGGGCGGCGCAATCTCGCCCGCGAGCCGCGCCTTGTTGTAGTTGAAGAGACCGCCGTATTCGACAATCGCTTTGGAGACGGGGTCCAGCCCGCGCGTGAACTCTGCGAGCGGAATCTCTTCGCCGCGATTGATGCGTTCGATGAGTCCGAAATCCGTTGAAGTCAGCAGACCTATATTCTGCGAGTTCTGCCCGTAAATTTTCTCTATCGTTCTGGCGATGACGAGTTCGACGCCCGCCCACTTTTCCGCATACGGCGCGGTCTCCCTCGAAGAGCCGCAGCCCTTCGAGAGACCCGACACGACGACGTTGAAACCGCCCGCTTTGACTTCATCCTTCTGCACAGCGCCTTCGCGCATCCCCACGTAAACGTATTGGCCCAGGGTCTCATCGTAATAAAAGCAGACCCAGCCGGGCGTAATCTCGTCGGTCGAGATATTGTTCATCAAAGGGCGCGCGGGGTCGAAAGTTAAATCCTCGCCCGCGAGTTGGCGTCGAATCAGTTGCGTGTCTTCGGTCAGGTAAAGAATGCGGCCCTTGAACTTGATGTGGTCCGGGCGTCTGTTAATCTTGTCCACGGCGGTCATGTGTGCTCCTATCATTATTCCGTTGAGGTTTATGAAAGTAATATTATAAACCGAAGCGGCGGA
The DNA here is from genome assembly GCA_036009045.1 of Pyrinomonadaceae bacterium. GTDB lineage: Bacteria > Acidobacteriota > Blastocatellia > Pyrinomonadales > Pyrinomonadaceae > DASYML01. The sequence goes on along the minus strand of DASYML010000126.1, from coordinate 34,393 downwards.
AAAAGTCCCTTGAGGCGAAGGCTCGCAGCGTCACCAAAAAGATAAGCCACAGAGGTCACAGGGCACACAGAGAAAGATAACAATGATGAAGAGAGCGAAGCTGTTGTTACTAATATTGGTCCTCTTACAGTGCGCTTGTTCCGGCGGCGCGTCCGTCGGCAACGATAATACGACGATGGTCACGATGGTCCCGCCGCCTCCCATCAATAGTGCGCCCGTCGCAGCGCCCTCGCCGCCTGCGGGCTGCGCGACGGCCCTCTCTTCCGCTCGCGGCAGCGTGCTCTTTGGTGACAAAGCCTGTTCTCCTGATAAGATGCTCTACGCACGCGAAGAGGAACCGGAGCACGCGGGCCGGATAGGCATCTATGATCGCGTCACGGACAGGCAACTCAAAATAATCAAGGTCACGCAGCAACCGGATGGCGACGGCCCGAACGAGATCAAGGGTCTCGCCTGGTCGCCCGATAGCCGCCTGCTCGCCGTCATGTATCACCTGCGCGGAGGCGGCTCCGTTTCCATCCTGGATGTCAAGCAGGGGAAAGAGACTGCACGTCTGACCCTCAAGGGCCAACCGCACTTGATAGAGTTTAGCTCTCAAACGAAAGTTAAAGCTGGTCCAGAAATAATAGAGATACAATAAGGTCAGTACCGCCTGCTTAAGCCGGGCGGGTAAGGCTTACCCGAAGACCCGCCCGGCTTAAGCAGGCCGTACTGACATGAATGAATCTTCGAGCATGCCCTTCATGCGTCAGCTTCAAAGACTGCAACGCGCGAGCGTGACGCGCGAGGTCTTCATCTTTCTAGCCTTCATCCTGTTGACGCTCTTGATGACCTGGCCCTGGGCCTTGCATCTGCGCGACGCGATTCCAGACCCCGGAGACCCTTACGTTCACGCCTATTTTCTCTGGTGGGATTTTCACCAGACCTTCCATGACCCGCTTCATCTTTTTGAAGCGACGATGTTTTACCCATATCACCAGACCTTAGCCTTCAGCGAGAGCGATTACGGTATCGCGCTTCTTTTCTTTCCCTTCTTCGCGCTCGGCTTGCGCCCGTTGACGATCTACATTCTGGCGACGCTGTTCGGCTTCGCCTTCACGGGCTACGGCGCTTTTCGTCTGGCCCGCACGCTCAATCTTTCAAACGGCGCGGCGTGGGTGACGGGCATCGTCTTCGCCTTTGTGCCCTATCGTTTTAACCAACTCTCTCACCTGCCGATTATCTTTACAGGGTGGGTCCCACTACTGCTCGAAGCGCTGATCCTTTTTACGCGCGAGCGAAGTTGGAAACGCGCAGGCTGGCTCGGACTGACCTTCCTCATGAACGCGCTGACCTGCCTCACATGGTTCGTCTTGACGAGCATCCCGCTGGCGCTCTCGGCCCTCTTCCTCATGGCGCGTTATCGTGCATGGCGCGAGAAAACTTTCTGGCTGCGCGGTGGCATCGCCACGGGCGCGGCATTGCTGGTCCTTTTTCCCTTCCTGCTACCTTACTACCGCGTCTCGCAGGCTCTGGGTTTTATACGCAGCAGCGCGGAGGTGACTGAGTACTCCGCGCGCTTTATCAACTGGCTGGCCGTAGAGGAACGCAACAAGCTCTGGCACGGTCTGGGCGGCGCGGGGATACGCAACGAGATGGTCCTCTTTCCGGGCCTCATGCCGCCGCTCTTGCTGCTCGCCGCGATGTTCTCGGCTCTGGCGGTTGCTGTCCGCTCTGTGCGCGCGCCGCCGAGAATATTTCGCGCGTTGAGGGAGATGAATTGGACCAGCATGTTTCGCCAGGAGGTTCGCTCGGAGGCTTTCGCGCTGGGCTTTATCTGGACCATCATCGGATTCCTGGGATCGTTCGGTCTCAACTCTTTTTTTCATCGCGCGCTTTACGAATACGTCCCGCTTTTTCGCAGCATGAGAGTCGCGGCGCGATGGTCCATGATCGCTTATCTGGGGCTGGCCCTGCTGTCCGGGCTGGGGGCGCAATCCTGCGCCGGGCTGGTCCGGCGTCACTGGTCCAATTTACAAATGTGGGCGACTTACGCTCTTATCATCATCCTGATTCTCTTCGAGCAGCGTGTGGCCCCGCTGCACTTGATGCGCGGCGAGGCGGACCCGGACCAACTCACCCTGCGCCTCAGGGAGACGCACATGAACGGCGGCCTCGTGGAACTCCCGGCAGGCCCGAAGAGGACTCTCTACATGGCGCGCGCGGCGGACCACGGCCATCCTTTAGTGACCGCCATCAACAGTTTTGTCCCGCCCATCGAACAGGAAATAGAGTCGTTGACCAACACGAGGCCCATGCCTGACCGCCTGCTCGAACTCTTCGAGTCAATCCCCGTCTCGTACCTCACCGTTCACAACGCCTCGCTCAATCCAGAAAGCCGCGCCGCGCTCGAATCGTTTCTCGCGCGGGGCATCGCGTCGGGCAGGCTGCGCTTCATACGCAGCTACGGGTATCACAGACGCCGCGCGGACCTCTACGCCGTCACGAAGACGGAGCCGGATGCCAGAAGCGAAGCGCCTTTGCCGCCGCCGCTCTCGATGGAAGAGATTAACGAGGGTCTCTCGGACCTGCCCGGACAATTTCGAGAGACGGGCTTTTTTATCTATCGCCTCTTTAAAGCGTCCTACGGTCGGATGCCGAAGTACGCGGAGTTCATGCCGGACGCGCATGCCATCCGGGAAGAACTCGACCGGGAGGCGCGCGGCGGCACGCCACAGTTGGAGAAAAACGAACGGGAGTTTACCGAAAATTGGACCAATCGCGCGGAGTTCAAAAAAGTATTTGATGGCCGGAGCAATGAAGAGTATGTGTCCATGCTCTTTAACAATATGGGTGTGACGCCGGACGCGTTGGAGAGCGAGAGGTTGGTGCGCGAATTGAATTCCGGCGTTGAGACGCGCGCGGGCGTGCTCCGTCAGGCCGCGCAGAACGAGGCGTTTACCTTGCGAGAATTCAACAGCGCGTTCGTCCTCATGCATTACTTCGCTTATCTCAAACGAGACCCGGAGGAAGACGGCCATAAATTCTGGTTGAGCGTCATCAATAGCGGCGTCGAGCCGGGCGATATACACATCGAATTCATCTCCTCGCCGGAGAGCAGATTGAAAGAGGGCGAGCCATAGCCTGCGTCGAGAGCCGTGGTTCGGTCTGTCTTGAATCTCTTGGATAGTGGTCTTCACCACCGCAGACACAGAGGGCACAGAAGTAAGCACAGAGTTATTGAATCTTCTTCTCTGTGCTGACTCTGTGCGCTCTGTGTCTGCGGTGGTGAATGACAGTGTCCTCTACACTCAGGACACCCTGAATCAATACCCTCTGGCAGTTGATGATGAAGGCGCATGCTGTTAAATATTCTCTCCGGGCGGTGGCTGTCGGCATCGCTGGCTGTCTCGGCGTTTAAATTTTAAGAGACTAAAGGGAGCAAAGAAAAATGCGCCTCGTAGGATTTCTGATGTTCCTCGCCATTTCAGGCTTTGCGCTCTGGGTACGCAAGCTCGTCTTGAAAAGAAGATTGGAAAAGGGTCTGGGGAGAAAGGTCCAGGATTCCGAACTGCTCAGCATCACGGAATGGAGGGAAGCGACTCCCGCAGAAGATAATCGCGTCAACGGAGAGAAGAAAGTCTAAAGACGACCGTTGAGGCGCAGAAGACGCGAGTCAAACGGGCCGGAGTTGCTATACTTCGAGATGTTTTGATGGAGCGAAAAGAGAGTTTCTCATCTCCCACATCGCAGAGGATGATTGATTATGAGTGAGCGAAGAATGTCCGTGCGCGTCCCCGTCCTGCTGGATACTTCCGTGGAGATGGAGTGGGGCAGGCATCAGGGCCGGATTCTGGATGTCAGCAGCGGCGGCTGTTACATCAGCACCAGAGGAGAGACCTCTGTCGGGGAGTTCGTCGCCGTCGAGTGTCATTTATCTTCGGGACACATCTTCACCTTCGGCGGCAAGGTGCTCCACAGGAAACCCGGCGAGGGCTTCGGGATGTGCTTTATAAATTTTTCGATGGAGGACCAGTCCATCCTTGAGCAGATCATAGAAGAACACCGTATCTGGGAAGAACTCTGGTGCGGCGTGCCCGTGATCGTCAAGGATAACGTTTCTCACGAAGAGTTCCTGATGCCTTACTTCGACACCAACCCCGAACAACAACCGAGCTTCACCGTCACCAAATCCACGCTCTATCTCGTCGCCAGTAAATCCAACGAATACCTGCCGATCATCAAAAGTCTGGTCGAAGACTGGCGCCAGGGTAAAGAGAAATTCCTGCGACACGCGGCGGAAGGCGCGATCCCGATGCGGCCTCTGGACGACGAGCGATAGAGATTGATTCATTGGCTCGTTGGCTCATTGGCTCAATGTATAAATGGACCAATGAGCCAATGAGTCAATGAATCAATGAATCAATTTGTTCCGTCCGCTTCGTTGAAGATGATGCTCATGCAGGTCAGGCCCGCCTCTGCCTTCATCAATTCGGACACGTCGAGGGTTTCGACATGAAAGCCCTTCCGCTCGATTAAGGCGCGGGTTTGTGGAAAGCCTTCGGGCAGGAGGATCGTCTCGCCTATGACCAGCGCGTTGGCGGCCCAGGGTTCGGACTGCGGGACTTCCAGCAACTCGAACTCCGCAAACTGAGCGGCGTCCACCCACTCACTATTCGCCAGCATCACCCCGCGTCCCAGATATGAGCAGCCCGTCTTGAGATGCAGGCAGCCGTTGACCTTCACGGCCCGCACCTCGTAATCGAACGGCGAGATGATTTCTCTCAGTTGCGCGCAGCCCGCTTCGTTGGTCCTAACCGAATCGCCGACATAGAGCGTGCGGCCCACGCGCATTACATCGCCGCCCTCAAGCCTCGCGGGTTCTCGTAAGAATTCGAGCGTGCGAAAATATGTCAGGAAGCTTGCGAGGCTCTCACCCTCTCTGCGTCTGGACTCTATGCCCAGCGTCATGACCGCGCACTCGTCAAGGACCACCGCAGGGTCTTCCACGAAGACGCAGTCCGGTAAGTCATCCTGAGCCGGAAGCGAATGCACGCGCACGCCGAGTTGGACCAATTTTTGTTCGTACAGACGGTGCTGCCCGTCGGCCCGTCCGACATCAATCCGCTGTCTTGAGAGATAAGCTAACTCGCAATTTCCCAGGCCCGGACTAACGCCGCGCGTAATCGCGTTCAGCATAAATTTCTCCAACGTGTTTTGACTGGACCAGGATTTCACGCAACCATCAACCTCTCTCTTTGGAGAGGTTGAGCAGTCCAGACTCGCACGGACTGGTCCAGTATCCATGCGAGATATTCTTTACCGCCGATGCGTTTGCGGTTAGGATACCGCACGAAGAGATGTTGTCAAAACTACGATGGCGAGAAACGACCGGAGGGTTTAGCAGATGCGCGCGCCCAATGCCAACCTAAATGCGGAGACGGTCCTGCTTCATGTGGACATGTTGAATGACAGGACGCGGACTTCCAGTTACCTGGAGAGTATTCGCAGGAACGTGCAGGCCGGTGATGTCGTGCTGGACATAGGTACGGGCACGGGCATTTATGCGATGGCCGCCGCGCAAGCCGGGGCGCGTCACGTCTACGCCATAGAGGCTGGTCCAATTGCGAGGGCGGCGCGGGCGCTCTTTGAGGTCAACGGGCTGTCCGACCGGATTACGCTGCTGCGCGGCTGGTCAACCGAGCTCTGGCTGCCCGAACGCGCAGACGTGCTGATCTCCGAAGTGATAGGCAACGAACCGCTCGCGGAGGGCGTCGTCGGAGTGACAAAGGATGCCTTGAAGAGATTGGTCAAGCCGGACGCGCGGCTGGTTCCGAGCCGGATTAAAATTTACGGCCTGCCGGTCAGCGTGCCCAACAAGGAGATAGGCAAGCTGACCTTCACGCAGGAAACCTTGAACAACTGGAAATCCTGGTACGGTCTCAACTTTGACCTGCTGGCGAAGGCCACCAAAAATTCCATGTTCGATTCCGTCTTTGGCTATTTCGTCAACCCGAAGACGATGGAAGGCTGGAAGCCGCTCAGCGATGCGGTGCTCTTCGCGGACATAGATTTCAGGACCTGGCGAGGCCGCCGGATTAATAACACTCAGACGGTCAAGTTCACCGCTTCGGGCCAGTTGAATGCGATGATCACATTCTTCGAGTTATACGACGATAACGAAACGGACGCAGAAGTGGACGAGGATAGTGCTGTAGATGAAGCGCAAGATAACGGTGAAGCGAACGATGCCGATGGCGACGACGTGCTGCCGTTCTATACGAGCGACCCCGACGAAGTGGACAGGAATAACCACTGGCTCAGCCCCGTCCGCATCTTCGTCGAACCCCTCAGGGCGCAGGCCGGAAACAGCTTTGAGGTCAACTACTGGTATCGCCCGGAGACGCGCGTCGCCGGGTGCAAGGTGCGCCTTCATCAATGATGAAAGATCAATCGTATGCCGTTTCCCATCGCACATGGACTCGTCGGGGCGAGCGCCGTGGCGGCCTCCCATCCGCGACTCTCGCTCAAAGATCACTGGCTGGTCCTGTTATTCGGCGCGTTGCTCGCCATCTCTCCAGACTCTGATTTCATACTCGTCTGGATATTCCACATGCGTGGCTGGCATAGAGCCTTTACGCATTCCATCATCTTCGCCCTGGCGGCTGGATGCTTGATGCTGGCGCTGCTCGGCGCGGGGCGCATTCGAGAGGCGATGGCCTATACGTTGGCCCTGCTCTCTCACGGGTTGCTCGATTTTGCGACGACGAAAGCGGGCGGTGGCGTAGAGTTGTGGTGGCCCTTCACTTCAGAGAGATTCAAGCTGGGATTGATAGGTCTTTCCGAGTTCGGACTCAAGCCTCAAACTCGCCTTGAGAGTTTGATAGAGATACTCAAAGGCTGCGCCTTTGAACTTCTCATCTTCGCTCCAATCTTTCTGGCAATCCTGCTGCTCAGGCATCGTTTGAACGCTTCATCTTGAAGGCGTCAAACGAATCCATTCAAACTTCGCGGCAGCGCCGCTCACCCCGCCGGTCGTGAGGGCGATGCTGACAGGCTCTAAGTAGCTGCCGTTGACTTCATCACCGATGCTCTTCCAGTTCTGCCCGTCAGTGCCGAAAGCGAAGCGGAACTGCGACCCGCCCGTGGCCGTCATCCGCAGGTAGACCAGACTCGCATTGTCGCCGGACTCATGCGACGGCGTGCGCGGCATCTGGACCATCGAAAGAGGGACCGACGCCAGCATTCTTTGCTTGTTCTTCTCGCGCACGAAGATTGAAACCTTTCCATCTCCGGCGACGATGCCGAGCGCGTCTTCGTTCCAGGCATAAGCGGAGAGTCCGGCCAGCGCGCCCTGCTTCATCCCGCTCAAGTCAACGGCTGTCGTCGCCACGTATTTGTCTGCGGTCGTCGGCTGCGTGACGACCGCGCCGAGCATATCCTTCGCATACTTTTCCTGCGGCATCAATATCAAACGACCCCCGCGCTCCGTCTCTATTCGCATGAAGGGCTTGTTGGATTGCGGCCAGCGCCACTGCGGCCCCAACGTCTGCGAGTCGAACTCGTCCGCGATGGCTCCCGCGCTCTTCTCATTCAAGGCGACGCCGAGCGGGGCTGGCGCGTGCCCCGTTGGCCCATGCCCTTCGTTAATCCTGGGCCAATTATCCGCGCCCCACTTGACCTCGTCGAGCAGAGCCTCGCGGCCAATGTAAAAGGCCGTCTCGGATTTCCTGTAAGCATGGTAGAGCAGGAACGCGCGGCCCGCTTCATCCGTCACGATGCTGCCGTGTCCCGGACACTGCCACGTCTCATTCTCCGCCAGGATAGGATTGCCCGGATTCTTCTCCCACGGTCCGAGAAGTTTGCGCGAGCGCGCTACGCCGAGAGCGTAATTGCACCTGCGCCCGCAGCAAGAGTTGCCGGAATAGAAGAGGTAAAACCAATCGCCGCGCCGCAAGATAAATGGACCTTCGACGACGCCTCCCTCCCACACCGCATCGTTGCGTATCAACTCCTTTTTTGGTCCAGAGAGTTTTGTGCCGTCATCCGATAACTTCTGCGCCCAGATAGGCGTCGGCCTGTCGCGGCTGTTGCCGTCCTCCTTCCACAGGAGGTAACGCGCGCCGTTCTCATCCGTCACGGCGGCGGCATCTATCGAGCCGTCATTCTGGCACACGAGCGGGCCATGATCCGTGTACGGGCCGTTGGGTTGCGCGGCGGTGGCGACCGCGACGCACAGGGGTCCATCTTTTTTTCGCGCCGCGTAATAAACGAAATAGCGCCCACGGTCCTGAGAGATTTCCGGTGCCCAGAAATCGCGCGCGGCCCACTCCGGTCGCTTCTCAAAGACAGCGCCCAACGCGACCCAGTTGACGAGGTCGCGCGAGTGCATGAGGGTAAACTCAGGCTCCCAATTGCCCGTCGTCGTAGTGGCCCAGTAATCCTCTCCGACGCGAATCACAGAGGGGTCTGGATAGTCGCCCGCGATGACGGGATTACTGTATTCTGCCTGCGGCTTCTGCCCCGTCGCGCCCGTCAGACAGGCGCACAACATCAGGAGAGCCAGCGCAACTCTCAGAGAACGGGGCGCGATGTGCGAGGTTTGCATGTTTGCTCCAATATTAAAAAGATAAGGGAAGGCGATCACCACCGTAGAGACAGAGCGCACAGAGGAGAAATAAATTCAGTCTGGCTTTTCTTTCTCTGTGCGCTCTATGACCTCTGTGGCTATTCCCTTCTGCCGTGGATGACTAAACGCGATGCGCTCAACCACGAACCAGCCTTCCGCTTCTTCGATTAACTCTTTCGCATCCTGATGGAGAGACACAGGCGAATCTTTTGCAATAAGTCTTCACTACATTACACTACACCGATCACGCTTTTGTTGAAAGGAAGTAGAGTTAAGAGAGGGCGAAAAACCGCGCGAGTAAAAGAAGTGATGACTCCTGTGATGAGTTAAACCAGCTTCTGCTTCTTGCTGTCACCTGTCGCTCGTCGCTGAAACCAGGACCGAAGAGTTTGACTATCAAGCGTGGGATACCGTAGAAAGGCAAGTCGGAAGTAGGAAGACGGAAGGATGAGAGTGCGGCTATGCAAGACGAGTAGTTTTTCTTTCATCCTTCATGCTTCCGCTTCCCACTCGCTTTTCCAGTGGAGTAGAAATTGAGAGTAACGTCCATGCCTGCCAGAGTGCCCACGGGCGAATCCAGGTCCGAAGAGAGACTGAGAGCGCATTACGCCATCGAGAAGGAGTTGGCGGAGCGCCTGCGCCGTGCCAGCAAGCAGGAGCGGCGCGTGCTCTACACGACTCTCTATGACGAGTTGTTCCGGCGCGTCCCGGACCACCCGCAACTCGCGCGCAAGCGGGACCCGAAGCTTCAGGCCGAGACCATTCAGGCGCGCACTATGCTCAAACGCTTTCTGCGCCCCGACTCCGTTTATTTGGAAATTGGACCAGGAGACTGCGCGCTTGCGCGTGACATCGCCGCAGAGGTCAAGCGCGTCTATGCCGTTGATGTCTCGGAGGAGATCGCGGGCGGGTCGTCGCTCCCCGCGAATTTTGAACTGGCGCTCTCGGACGGCTGTACCATCCCCGTGCCGGATGGCAGCATCAACGTCGCCTACAGCGATCAACTGATGGAACACCTGCACCCGGACGATGCGCTTGAGCAACTGCGAAATATCCACACGGCGCTCGCGCCGGGCGGAGTCTATATCTGTCTGACTCCGAATCGTCTGAGCGGGCCGCACGACATTTCCAGATACTTCGACGAGCGCGCGACGGGGTTTCACTTGAAGGAATACACGGCCACGGAACTGTTGAGTATTTTCAGGACCACTGGATTTTCCAAAGTCAAAATGCTGGCCGGGGCCAGGGGAATCTATCTTCCGCTTCCCTCTTTTCTCTTCAAGTTGATGGAAGGCATGCTGGTCAGGCTGCCCGTGCGTCTCAGCAAAAGCATCTCTCGCAGCTTGCCTCTCAGACTCATCCTCGGTATCAGGCTGGTCGCTATGAAATAGTTAAGCCACGGAGGACACAGAGAGCACTCAGAGAAAGGAAATTAAGAACCTCTCATTGGTTCCCCTCTGTGCGCCCTGTGCCCTCTGTGGCTAATAAATTTTTTGAATCTTAGAGCACGCAAAACTATGGCTGAGAGCATCTACCGGAGCGGCGAGTATGTGGAGAAGAACCCGACGTATCACGTCGAGGACTCGGCGTGGAAGGCGCAGCAGATTCTCAAGATGCTGAGCAAGCATGGGCTTGAGGCGCGCACGATTTGCGAGATAGGCTGTGGCGCGGGAGAGATTCTCGGTCAACTACAGGCGCACTTGCCTTTGACGACGGAGTTTTACGGCTACGAGATTTCCCCGCAAGGCTTCGCGCTCTGCGCGGGGCGGGCCAACGAGCGCCTGAGTTTTTACTGCGAAGATTTGCTCTCAAGCGAAGTTGGCCCATTCGATCTGCTGCTCTGCATAGATGTCTTCGAGCACGTCGAAGACTACCTGGGCTTTTTGCGTGGGCTGCGTGGCAAAGCACGCTATCAGATATTTCACATTCCGCTGGACATGTCCGCGCAGGCGGTCGTCCGCGCCGGGCCAATCATGCTGGAAAGAGCGTTGGTGGGCCACCTGCATTATTTTATGAAGGAGACGGCACTGGCGACTTTGAGTGATACGGGCTACGAGGTCTTAGATTGGTTTTACACTCCGGGGGCGTCGAATAACCCGCGCAGCATGAAGGCCAGGCTCGCCAGCCTGCCCAGAAAAATCTGCTCGCTTATCCATCAAGACTTAACCGTGCGCCTGCTCGGCGGCTACTCTTTACTGGTCCTCACGAAGGATAGTCGGGAGTCTAGAGTCAGGAGTCAGGAGTCAGGAGTCAAAAGCTAAAGGCAAGGATGAAGGATGAAGGATGAAGGATGAAAGCATGGTGATTCAAGTTGAATAGTCATTCCTTCCGCCTCCATTCTTCCTACCTCATCCTTGCTCTTGCGGGAATAGTGGTCCTGTTATTCGTGACGGTGTGGGGCATCGGCGTCTCGCCGGATTCGACCGTCTATATAGGCGCGGCGCGCAATCTACTGCACGGTCATGGCCTCACGGCTTTGTCCGGCAGGAGCACGGAGCTCGACCCGCTGACTCACTACCCGCCGCTCTATCCGCTTTTGCTGGCGCTGTGTGGCGCAACGGGCAGCGATCCCCTGCACGCTGCGCGATGGCTCAACGCGTTCATCCTCGGAATTAATATTCTGCTGGCTGGTGTGGCTGTCGGCGGCTACACGCGCTGGTCCGTGCGCGCCACCGCGCTGGCTTCGCTGCTCGTACTGGCGGCCCCTGACATGCTCCAGATTCATTCGATGGCCTGGACCGAGCCGCTGTTTATACTCTTCTCTCTCGCGGGGCTGCTACTGCTCGCGGCATATTTAGAGAGAGAGCAACGGTCGCTCTTGATGGCTTCCGCCGTCGCCGTCGCGCTGGGATTTCTGACGAGATATGTGGGCGTAGTGCTCCTGGCGACGGGCGTGTGTGGAGTCCTGTTTTTGAGCGGGAAGAATTACCGGCGAAGAGTTATTGATGCGGCGCTGTTCGTGCTCGTCGCTTGTTTGCCGATGGGTTTATGGATGATGAGAAACAGGTACGCGGCGCGTGGCGCGACCGATAGGGAGTTTGTTTTTCATCCTGTAAGCTCTCATCAACTCGGTTCCGCGCTTTCCACAATCTCGACCTGGCTCCTGCTCGGCAAAGTCAGGACCAGCGCAAGGGCGACGGTTTTTTTAATGGAGATAGCGTGTCTCATAGTCCTCTGCATTCTCCTCCGGCGTAAAAAATCAGCGCGCCTGGCAAACGAGACGAGGATGAAGGAAACGCTGGCGAGACTGTCAAAGCTGCCGACGCTAATCTGTATCTTCATTATTTTCTACGCGGGATTTTTTATCATCACGGCATCGTTCATAGACTTCGACACGGTCTTTGATGAACGCGCGCTCGCGCCCGTGCATGTGTTCGGAATCGTCGTCTTGATATGCGTCGCGCACAGGCTTCTTCGTTCAAGCGAGGCGGGCCGCCTGCTGTGCCTCTTGTCCGTCATTCTGTGCCTCGCCTTCGCGGGTTCTTACGTGGCGCGCGGCGCGAATTGGGTGAGACAAAAGCGCGGAGACGGGCAAGGCTACACGAGCCGTGCGTGGGCGAAGTCCGCGACCATCGAGCGCATCAGGGGTTTGCCCGCAGGGACGCCCATCTTCACGAATGGCTATGACGCGGTTTATTTCCTGACGGGCAGAGCGGCGATGTTTCTGCCGGAGAAAACAGTTCACGGGACGGGGCGTGTCAATGCTCTCTACACGAGCGAGTTGGCCCACATGAGGGAACAATTATTGGACCAGAACGGAGTGCTCATCTACTTCGATGGATTTCCTGAACGAGCCTATCTGCCCTCCGAGGATGAGTTGAGAAGAGACTTAAAGCTGCGACTTGTCAGCAGAGAAACGGACGGAACGATTTATCAAGCGGAACGATGAAAGTAATCATAAATTGGGTATCACAGCGGATTTCATTTGGGTGGGTCCATTAATGCGGGAGAAAGAATCTCACGCCAAGGCGCAAAGAAGTTCGCCCTGAAAGGGCAGAATATGATGGCCGGGGGCAAGTTCGTAGAGCGTCGCCCACGGTTGCTGGTCCAAGATAGATTTCGACCCTGAAGGGGTCGCACATGCAAGGTTGAGGTGCGACCCCTTCAGGGTCGTCATGTGTTGATGCGAGCAGACCGGGGGCGATGCCCCCGGCTCTCATATGTATCCACTGACGTGGATAAGATTGTGGTCCATCTTTTACCCCTCATCCCTCATCTCTCATCCTTCATAATTCCCACTTGCTTTTCATCCTTCCGCCTCCCGACTTCATCCTTGCTCTTTGATGAGTTCATCGAGGATGCGGTCTGCGGTGTGGCCGTCCCAGAGAGGCAGCGTGCAGGTTTGTGGTCCATTAATGCGCGGGGCGTCTAACGCCGCGTGGGCCGCGCGTAGAATCCTCTGGACATCTGTGCCGACGAGGGTGTTCGTTCCGCGCTGAATCGTGACGGGACGCTCCGTATTTTCGCGCAGGGTCAGGCAGGGAATGCAGAGCGCCGTCGTCTCCTCCTGTATCCCGCCCGAATCTGTCAGGACGAGGCGCGCGCCGCTGTAGAGTTTGAGGAAATCCAGATAGCCGAGCGGCTCTATCAGACGCAGGCCGCGCGCGCGCGACACTCTCTCTGCGAAGCCGAACTCGGCTAACCTGGCGAGCGTGCGCGGGTGTGCGGGGAAGATGACGGGCAGCCTTGTGCAGAGTTGTTCGAGCGCGTCCAGGATGCGCCCGAACGCCGACGGGTCGTCAACATTCGAGGGACGATGAAGAGTCAGCACGGCGTAGTCCGTGTCCGTCACTTCGAGGTCTTCACGCACTTTGGAATGCGCCGCGCGTTCAAGCTGAGCGAAGAGCGAGTCAATCATCACGTTGCCGACAAAGCGTATGCGGGCGGGCGGGATTCCTTCGGCGCGCAAGTTCTCGTCCGCATCCGTCGAAGGCGTCAGCAGGAGGTCCGCGATCTGGTCCGTGAGCAGACGGTTAATCTCTTCCGGCATCGTGCGGTCGCGGCTCCGCAGGCCAGCCTCGACATGCGCGACACGCACCCCCATCTTCGAGCACACGAGCGCACAGGCGAGCGTCGAATTAACATCACCGACGACGAGCACCCAATCCGGCTTTTCATGTAAGACGACCGGCTCGAAACCCCGCATCACACCGGCGGTCTGCTGTGCGTGCGTCCCGGACCCCACGCCGAGGTAGACATCCGGCTGAGGCAGGCCCAGGTCCAGAAAAAAGGCATCGGACATACGCGCGTCGTAATGCTGCCCCGTATGGACGATGAGCGGCGCAAACTCCTTCGCGCGTCGCCTCATCGCTTCCACGATGGGCGCGACCTTCATAAAGTTCGGACGCGCGCCGACGACGTTGATGACTTTCAGCATAAGAAGAGTCTGGAGGCTGAGAGTCTGAGAGTCACAAACACAAGCTAAAGACAGCTTCTTGCTTTTGACTCTCAGACTCTCAGACTCTCAGACTGTTTTAGAGTCTGATGATGCGCGCGCAACTGTTGCGGCGCAGGTCTGTGGGCAGAGCGTTGCGCGTGTCAACGATGAGTGTGGTCAGATCGCAGACGCGTTTATAGTCCGTCTGGCTGTGGTCCGTGACGATGACGACCGCATCCGCCGTGCGCAGTTCTTCGTCCGTGAGGGAGATGGAGCGGAGCGGGTCACCGCCGCCTTCCGTGTGCGCGTCGTCAAAGCGCACCTCTTCGACGAACGGATCGTGATAGCGCACGTCTGCGCCCTTCGCGCGCAGGCGGTCAATGATGGAGAGCGCCGGACTCTCGCGCACGTCGTTGATGTCCTTTTTGTAGGCGACGCCGAGGAGCAGGATGCGCGATCCCTTGAGGGCTTTGCGTTCGTCGTTGAGGCCGTCCGCGATGAGCGTCACGACGTGGTCCGGCATCCGCGAGTTGACCTCTTCGGCCAGTCCTATGAAGCGCGAATCGAAGCCGTGCTGGCGTGCTTTCCAGGAGAGATAATGCGGGTCAAGCGGAATACAGTGGCCGCCGATTCCAGGTCCAGGATAGAAGGCCATAAAGCCGAAGGGCTTGGTCGCCGCCGCGCTGATCACTTCCCAGGTGTCTATATTAAGCGCGTAACAGAGACGCGCCATCTCGTTCGCCATACCGATATTGACGGCGCGGAAAGTGTTCTCCAAAAGCTTGGCGGCCTCCGCGACCCGCGCGCTTGAGACGGCGTGTACGTCCCTCACTATCTGCGAGTAGAGATGCGCCGCCGCGATGGTGGAATCCTCCGTGCAGCCGCCGACGACCTTCGGGATGTTGTGCGTTTGATACTGCGGATTGCCCGGATCAACGCGCTCCGGCGAAAAGGCGAGCAGGAAATCCTGGTCCAACCGCAGGCCCGTCGCCTCGAACATGGGGAGAAGCACTTCGTCCGTCGTGCCCGGATAGGTCGTGGATTCGAGGACGATCAACTGGCCGTGCCGCAGATTCTTCGCAATCTCTTCGGCGGCGGCGAGGATATAGGTGATGTCCGGTTCCTTGGTTTTACGCAAAGGGGTGGGGACGCAAATGATGATGGCGTCGCAATCCTTCAAGTGTGTGAAATCAACTGTCGCGCGCAGGCGCTTCGTTTCGACCATCTCCCTGAGAGCGGCAGGACTGACATCGCCGATGTAGGAACGGCCCGCGTTAATCGCTTCGGCCTTCTTCGAGTCCACCTCAAACCCTGTGGCGTCAAAGCCCTGTCGCGCAAACTCCGTCAGGAGCGGCAGGCCCACATAGCCCAGCCCGATGACGCCGACGCGCGCACCTTTGCCCGTCATTGAATTAATGATGTCGTCTTTAATCATGTATCAGATGCTTCCTGCCTGCGGTGGTGCAAAATCTTCAGTGGTTGACATTCAAAAGGTAGGAGTGGCGCGCTGGCCTCTGGCCGCAAACCATTCGCAAGAATAAGACTATGTGAGCCTCGCGCGGGCTGTCAAGCTAGGGCCCGGAGGCTAGAGGCTAGAGGCTAGAGGCTAGTAAAAAATTTGCGCTTTTACTAGCCTCTAGCCTCTAACCTCTAGCCTCTAGCTTGACAGTGCGTGTGAGACCGTTCAATATCCAGGCCCGACGAGCGTGAGCCGGACGAAGGCAGTTATCCCGGACAGAGAGCGGCTTTCAAAAAGCGTCAGGCCGCCCGTCATCTTTCCAAAAGCAGTTCATCCAAAGGGTCATCTACAACGCTAGACGTTTGCCATACACACAAATTGAAAGGACGATGAAAAGAGATGCTGAATCAGAACGGGCGAAAAAATGGAGTGCTGGCCCTGCTATTACTGGCCTTCTTCGTGCTCGGATGCGGCGCGCTCAAAAACATGAGCAAGGGCGGCGCGACCGATGAGGCCAACAAGCTTATCTCAAGCGCGAACCAGGACCTCAAGGACGCGCAGAAAATAGCCGACGACAATCTTGAGGTCAAGACGCGCGAGTTCACCAAAGCGGCCACCGCCAATAAAGCGGACGAGGCCCAGCAAGTCTTAGACGATTCAATCAAGCAGATAGACGAAGGCTTGGCGAAAGGCGAAAGCGCCGCAGATAAATTTGATAAAGCCTCAAAACTCGACCTCACGGATATGCAGAAACAGTATCTCACGCTGCAATCGCAGGGCGTCCGCAAGCGCGTCGAAGCCTTCAAAGAATTCCGCAAGGCCGTCGTCGTCCTGCGCGACAACAAGGGCAACCTGACGAAACAAAAGACGCGCGACGATTACATGGCGGCGCTCAACAATTTCAAGAAACTCAATTCGCAGGCAGACGACCTCGAACGCAAAGCAGACGACATCGCCCGCCAGAACCCGGACAAGATTAAGCCGTCGTAAGACAGAGGCTAGAGGTTGGAGGCTGGAGGCTGGTTAAAGACATCTTTGCTTTTCCTAGCCTCTCACCTCCAGCCTCCAGCCTCTGCTTTTAGCCTATGAGCGATAACGCGGAAAAGCTGGTGCGCGGCTTGGGTTTGCTCGACGCGACGATGATCGTCGTCGGTTCGATGATCGGGTCCGGCATCTTCCTCACTTCCGCCGCGTCCGCGAGGTTCGTCGGTGCGCCCGGCTGGCTGCTCATGGCGTGGGCGCTGGCCGGTGTCCTGACGATTACGGGCGCACTCTGCTGCGCGGAACTGGCGACCATCTGGCCGCGCGCGGGCGGGCAGTACGTTTTCCTGCGCGAGGCTTACAGCCCGGCCATCGGCTTTCTCTTCGGCTGGACACTCTTTCTGGACATCCAGACGGGCACGATTGCGGCGGTCGCCATCGGCTTCGCCAAGTTCATGGGCGTACTCCTGCCGCAAATCTCCTCGACCAATTACATTATTGGTCCAATCGTTTATCGCCGCTATGCCCTGAGCCTCTCGACGCAGCAACTCGTCGCCATCCTCGTCATACTGCTCCTGACCTGGACCAACATGCGCGGCCTCAAGACGGGCAAGTTGGTCCAGAATACATTCACCTTCACCAAAACGGCGGCGCTGCTTGGCTTAATCGTCATCGGCCTCACGCTCGGCTGGAAGGTCGGACTGAGAGACGGCGGCGCGGCCTTCACTTCCGACTGGTGGAATCCGTGGGCCAACGGTTGGAATCCGGGGAAGGTCCAGCCAGACATCGGCAGCCTCTCCGCGCTCGCGTTGATGATGCTGTTGGGGCGCGCGATGGTTGGGCCAATGTTCGCGCAGTCGGCATGGAATAACGTGACCTTCACGGGCAGCGAGATTCGCCAGCCCGGACGCAACCTGCCGCGCGCGCTCCTCACAGGCTGCGGGCTGGTCGTGTGCCTGTACCTGCTGGCGAACCTGGCTTATGTCGTGACGCTCCCGCTCGCCTCGATTCAGAATGCGCCGCAGGACCGCGTCGCGGGCGCGACGATGCAAGCCATCCTCGGCGGACCGGGAACAATCATCATGGCCGTCGCCATCATGATTTCAACCTTCGGCTGCAACAACGGATTGATACTCGCGGGTGCGCGCGTCTACTACGCGATGGCGCGGGACGGTCTCTTCTTCCGGCGCGTCGGACAGATTAACGCGCGCCACGTTCCCTCCATCGCCCTGCTCGCGCAAGGCATCTGGGCCTCGCTGCTGACGCTGCCGCGCACCGTCAAGACGACCACCTTGCGTCCCGGTGAAGACCCCTTCGGTGATGTCTATACACAACTGCTGGATTACATCGTCTCGGCTGATCTCATCTTCTACGCGCTGATGGTCGCCGCCGTCATCGTCATGCGCCGCAAAGCGCCGGACCTCGAACGTCCCTATCGCACATACGGCTATCCATACGTGCCGCTCGTTTACATCCTGCTCGCGTTCTTCTTAATCATAGACCTCGCCTATCTCACATTCTGGACCGCAGGCATAGGCTATTTGATAGTCCTCACAGGCATCCCCGTCTATCTCATCTGGCGCAGGAAAAGTTAAAACGCGCAGACAGCAATCACAAGGGCTCATCACGCGCGCTACTTGACCCATTCATCCGCGACCTCCGTCTCGACCTTGACGGGCACTTTCTTGACATACTCCTCGCCCGCCGCACACATCGCATCCTCCACCATCCTGGCGATCTCCTGCGCCTGCTCCTGGTCCGCCTCCACCACAATCTCGTCGTGCACGATGTTGACGATGCAGGCCGTCGTCTCTTTCAACTTGTCATGCAGCAAGCGCAACGCGCGCTTGAGAATGTCTGCGCTTGAATTGTGCGTGACCAGACCATTCGCCATGAATTGTGAGGTCTCACTGTCTATCACATCATACATCTCAACCATTTCGTCAGTGAATTCCACGGACTTGATTCTGACGGCTCTTCCATAGATTTTGTTTTCATGTCCGGTGTCATCTTCGATTGCCAGCGCTTTCGCTTGTTTCCGAGGACTGATAAAGCCGATTCGCTGGCAGAAGAGAGGCATATCACGCTTCAACACGCACACGTTAATTCTATCGGCGCACCTGTTCAAACGACTTCGGATGCCAAAGAGAAGGAGCGCTTGCTGGATTTCACGCGCCCAGGTTAAGTAGAAGTCAGGGCCTTTGCCAAAGGTGAGGACTGCCCCATCCGCGTTGACAGTGCCATCACCATCAAACATGCCGCGTAAGTAGCCAGCGAGTATTCGACTATCCTTCCATGCACAATCAGGCACACGGGATTTGATGCCTATTTCTATGAGTTGATGAGCCAGACGCGCGAAAGTGAGATTGAGCAAGTAGAGAGGCAATACGCCTTTACCGCCATGACCTACCGATTGCCGAACATGTCCGAAGGAAGTAGACAATTGATGGAGGTAGGGAAGTATTCCCTTCTCATGTTCTGCAATGAACAGCCTAATATTAGGTCCGCTAACATTTCCATCAGATGCTATGCGTCCAAGCCATACTCCAAGATCAAAGCGGTTGGACATATCATCCAGACCACCCTTTTTAGCCATGGGACTTTTGACATGACTAGATATTGGAAGTTCCAACGGTAAGGACCACTCTGGAACGGTATCAGTAAGGACCACATAGTTGCCTTTAACGAATTGTGATGGAGTTCGCCAAGATGAGCGCCCGTTCACATCTATAGTAAGAAACTTATGGTTAGGGCTACATTCATTATAGTATCCGCCCCAGAACTCTACTTTGACTTTCTGTTTTTTACCGCTCGGACGCACATCAGCATAAACAAATTTTGTCCCATCCCAGACGTGTACATTACTCAGGTCGGACAAGGTTCCAATTTTGGCATAGCCGTGCTCGCTCGTCAGTATCCTGGAGTCGAATATTTGGCAGCCCTGGATGGGCGTATTTTTGCCATTGCGTTGCGCGAGGGAGACGGCCT
Source organism: Pyrinomonadaceae bacterium (assembly GCA_036009045.1). GTDB lineage: Bacteria > Acidobacteriota > Blastocatellia > Pyrinomonadales > Pyrinomonadaceae > DASYML01. The sequence goes on along the minus strand of DASYML010000126.1, from coordinate 14,980 downwards.
GACGGTCTTCGGGGTCGAAGCGGAAGCGTGCGAGGCGGCCTGAGATGGTGCGAGCGGTGCGTTCGCGGACGGCGCGCTGGGCGGCGTCGCGGAGCCAGGCGTCGAGTTGTCTGTAGGTGGCGAAGTAGCGGCGGAGGATGTCTTCGGATTCCGTCTGGCTGAGTCCGGTCATGGTGGCGAAACGCTGCGCGCCGATGCCGTAGACGACGCCGAAGTTGAGACGCTTGGCGAATGAGCGCTGGTCCGACGTGACCTCGTCCAACGGCACGTTGAAGACCTGCGCGGCGGTCACGCGGTGGAGGTCCGCGCCCGAATTGAAAGCCTCTATGAATCCCTGATCGCCCGTGAAGTCTGCGAGAATTCGCAGTTCTATCTGCGAGTAATCGCTAATCACGAGTTTGCGGCCTTCGGGCGCGCGAAAGCAGCGACGATATTCTATGGCGTGCGGGACCTGTTGGATGTTGGGATTGGTGCAGGCCATCCTGCCGGTCGGCGCACCTATCTGGCGAAAGTCCGCGTGGATGCGTCCCGTCACGGGGCTAATCTCGTTGAGGATGTTTTCGCCGTAGCTGGTGAGCGCCTTCTGGACCGTGCGGTATTCGAGCAGCTTACTCACGACCGGGTACTGGCCTGAGTCCGCGAGGGGCTGCAACTTCCAATTGCGCGTCGAATCGGGCACGGGCACGCCGAGCCGCGTGAGCGCTTTGGTCAACTGGACGTGCGAATCAATGTTGACTTCATCACGCGTCGGTGGACCAAAAAGAGATTGCTGCGAAGACTCTACGGAGAGCATGTCCTGTAGCTCGCGTGCGAGCGTCTCACGTTTTTTCTCGACGTTGACCAGTTGCTCGCGCCAGCGATGCTGGTCCAGAAAAATGCCGGACAGTTCAATCGCCGCGATTGGCAGGACGCATTCAAATTCGAGCACCGCGCATCTCAACAACGCGTCCGCCTTGAGACGCTCGATGAGCTTTTCGCGCAGAGGCGGGAGAACGGAAGCATCCCTCGCGGCATACTCAAGCTGCGACTCTGAGAGTTCGCCGCCCCAATCGCTCAAGCGTTCAGCCTTATCAATCGTCACGTCCAGGTAGCGCGCGGCGACGGCTTCGAGACCATGACGGTCATCCGTATCGCCCGCAGAGATGAGTTGGCTGGCGAGCAGCGTATCGAACAGCCCGCCGAGTTCGACGCCTAAAGTATGCTTGGTCCACTTGGCGTCAAACTTGGCGTTGTGCGCGATCTTGACGGGGCGCGCGGCAGCGAGCAGATCGCGGAGCGGGGCCAGCGCCTCATTTGTTTTAGCATCGCCTTTATCATTAAAGCGGTCCAGGTCAATGACGCGCACACCGTCGGGCGCGGAGAGTTGTAGCAGGCGCAGGCGACCGCGATAAGGGTCCAGCGCCGTCGTCTCCGTGTCGAAGCCTATCGCCGTCTGCGTGGACAATTCCGAGACCGCCGCGCGCAACTCTTCGGGTGTCGTAATCAATCTGTAATCGTTTGCATCCATCTTAATGTTTTATATCAACTTTCAGATGAGTGTATAGCAAGTGGAAGACTCACCACCGCAGACACAGAGGACACAGAGTCAGCACAGAGTTAATGGAATTAATTTCTCTGGGCTGACTCTGTGCGCTCTGTGTCTGCGGTGATGAATGCTCTTTGCCATATACTCAATTAGGACTTACGCTCTTAAACTTCAAACCGCGAGGCTCTCTTCGTCGCGCGCTCTGACAGTCAGGATAAGCAGCAGGGCCGCGCTCGCGCCGATGCAGGCGCTCACCAAAAAGGCCGCGTGCGCGCCGCGCCAATTCCATAACAGGCCCATTAAAAGCGAGGCCGGAAAGACGGTAATGCCGAAGGCCAGATTATACAACCCGTAAGCCGTGCCGCGCTGCTCCGGGCGGACGAGGTCCGCGACCAGGGCTTTCTCCGCTCCCTCCGCCAGACCGAAGTAAACACCGTAGATGAGAAAGAGCGCCCACGCCATGCCGGGCGATGAGACGTAAGCGAAGCCAGCGTAGACGACTGCGTAGAGCAGCCAGCCGGAGGCGATGAGAAATTTCCGGCCCAGCCTGTCAGAAAGATTGCCGCCGATAAGTGAACTCAAGACCTTGCTCAGATGCAACGCGGCCCAGAGGAGCGGGATGGTCGCGGTCGAGATGCCAGCGTCGCCCGCGCGCAGGATCAGAAAGGCGTCAGTGGAATTCGAGAGCGTAAAGAGCGCGACGAGAACCAAAAAGATTTTGAAGTTTCCGCTAAAGCCGCTTAGCGAGAGCCGCACCGGCTCAAGATAACTGGCGCTCGTCTCGCTCTTGATTTTCGTCTCACGGACAGCCAGCGCGGCGACGAGGACGGCGGCCAGCGCCGGAATCGAAGCGAAGAGAAAGACACGCTTGTAATCGCCAGCCGTGGGCGCGTTCCTGTTCGCGGCGATGAAATAGAGCAGTAGATAACCGAGCAGTGGGCCAATGACAGCGCCCGCGTGGTCCATCGCGCGATGAAAGCCGAAAGCCAGACCACGCTCTTCCGGGAGCGCGGCGTCTGCGATCATCGCATCGCGCGGCGCAGTGCGGATGCCTTTGCCGACGCGGTCCGAGAGGCGCACGATGAACACTTGATACCAACTGCTGGCAAAGGCCAGCAGAGGTCGCGCCACGCTCGCCAGCGTATAGCCGAAGACGACGAGGCCCTTGCGTTTGGCCCTGCGGTCGCTGAAATATCCTGCGAAGAGTTTGAGCAGGCTGGAGACGGATTCCGCCGCGCCCTCTATGAGACCGATGACGGCGGGCGAAGCGCCGAGCGTGACCGAGAGAAAGAGCGGCAGGAGCGGGTAGATAATCTCGCTCGATGCATCGTTGAGCAGGCTGACGAGGCCGATGGCGAAGACGTTGCGCGGGAGGCGTCCATAGCGTCGCCAGAGAGGAGTCGCCGTTCCCCCCTCGTCCAGTCGTTGGTCGCTAATCGAAGCGTCGAACCGATCAGCGGCGTCCGTGTCTGTGTCCCCCATGCGATAAATTATCCGCTCAACTCAACGAGAGTTCGCGCGCCGCGTCGCAGCCGGACGCGTCTCCCTTACAGGCGCGTTCGGAGAGCCTGAACCGTAGTACCACCACCAGGCCAACCCGCCCACCAGCAAAGCCACGACCACGATTCCCAACAACGCCAGCCGAATCGCCCAACGCACCGCACGCCTCGCCATAAACAGAAACACCCACACCGCACCGATGAGAATCATGATACCGACGATGATGGCGACGATGGACATAAGAAGTAGTCAGGAGTCAGAAGGTAAGAGAAGCTGAAAAGCGGGAGCGCAAAAAAGTCGCTGGCGTTTTTATTCTGGCTTCTGGCTCCCGGCTCCCGGTTCCTGTTTTTCGTAGCTTGCGCGAACGGTTGTCTTGATATTGCCGCGCACGTTGAAGTCGCCTTCGAGTTCGACGCTGAGCGGGTCGCAGGCGCGCACGAAATCTTCGAGGATGACGTTGACGACGTGCTCGTGGAAAATCTTCACTTCGCGGAACGAGTTGATGTAGAGCTTGAGGCTCTTGAGTTCGACGCAGCGTTCGTTGGGCACATACTCAAGACGCAGGGTCGCAAAATCCGGGAAGTCCGAGAACGGGCAGATGGCCGTGAATTCCGGCATCTCGAAGTTGATGCGAATCTCGCGCCCGACGAACTCGTAAGCGAACGTGTCCAGCGGGTACAGGTCCATCTCCTCGCGCGGCGTCGAGCGTATCTCCAAACCCTGCGTCTGGACGGGCGGCAAACTGGTTTCGGCAATAGACATCAAAACTGCTCCTCAATCGAAAAGATGATTTTACCCGACGCGATAAGAGGAAGGCAAAAGGTCCAGGGAGAGGCTAGAGACCGGGGCTTGAGGCCGGGAAGAGAGATGAGAGGTTAAAGGCTGGAGGCTGGTGAAGAACAAATGTCTTTCACCAGCCTCCAGCCTCCAGCCTCTATCTTAGAAGCTTAGTGCGTCATCGTCTTGCTGCTTTTTGCGCCCATCATGCTGGTGTTCATCTCGCGGGCCATGCGTAGGTGATCCTGGACGGTCGGGAGCGTTTTACTTGCGAAGGCTTTAGTATCCGCATCCTTCGCCCCGCCGGATTCCTTCTGGAATAACTTCTCCATCGTCTCATGATCCTTGACGCCCGCATTCTTAACGTACTCGCGGTCGAAGGCCGCGCCGCTCAGAGCCTGCATCTTCGCCATCATGGCCTGATGCTTGGCGTCCGGCCCGGTCGGGAGAGTGACGCCCTTGGTGCTGGCAAGCTGCATCAACTCGTCGTTGGCCTTGGTGTGGTCATCAATCATGTGCTGCGCGTACTGCTTGACGGCATCGCTCGAAGCGTGCTCCGTCGCCAGGCGGGCCATCGCCACTTCCGCCATGCCCCCTGCCGCCGCTTCCATCATAAACTTGCGGTCCATCGAACTGAGCGCCATCGCCATGCCGCCCATGTTCTTATTCCCATTCTTATTCCCGTTCTTATTCTGGTCCTGCCGCGCCAGAGAAAGCCCCGCCACAGACACGAACATGCAGACTGCCGCGAGAGCAATCAACAAACCCTTTCCTTTAGTCATCAGTCCTCCTCCTTGATTGAACCCTGAATTTGATTTAACTCTTGATTCGCCCCTGAACGTGAGACAGGGGAAGCTGATCATGCTTCCCCTGTGTGGCAAAGAGTTGGCGTGACGGTGCTTTTTTTACGCGCCCGCGCCGCTGGCCTTCTCAAGCGAGCGAATCCGGTCGTGTGCCCCCTTGATCTCCGTGAACTGGCGGCGCACGATGATCTCTATGTCCGCAGGGAGGGTTCCCTTGAACGCTTCCTCGTAATTACGCACGGCGGAATCTTCGCCGCGCTCGCACTCCGCGATGACGGCGTGCTCGTCCTCGCCCGTCACCGCCGACTTGATATTTATCCAGCCGCGATGGAACGTAGCGGCGGTGCTTCCGGTCTTCTCCGGGTCTCCGCCGAGGCGCAGCACTTCGTTTTGCAACTCTCCGGCGAACTTCGCGCGCTGTTGCGAGTATGTGCCGAAGAGCGTTTTGAGTTCGCTGTTTTTGACTCCCTCGGCAGCGGTCTGGAAACCGTACTGGCCGTCCTTGCATGTCTCAATCAGGTTGTTGAGAGTAGAGATGACATCGTCGTAGTCTGTAGCCATTGCTTATTTCTCCTTGATGAAATTAAGTTACCCCTTGAAATGAGAACCATTCGCGCCGTGCGTGCCTGTCTCGCAAACCCGCCGCGAAAAACTTTTCAGTAAGCGCGCGGTGCGCCCGCCGCCGTGTTGCGCCCGATGGCGAAAAATTTGACGAGGACCAGCCCCGCGATGAAGCCTCCGACATGCGCCGCGTACGCGACGCCGCCCTGCTGCGAACCTCCGCCGAGAATCCCCAGCCCGCTCACAAGCTGAAACACGAACCACAGCCCGACCGCCACCCACGCCGGGACGGTCGTCAGAATATTAAAGACAAACGCCCTCACGTTACGGCCCGGATAGAGCAGTATGTAAGCGCCGAGGACTCCCGAAATCGCGCCCGACGCGCCGAGGCTCGGTACCAGCAACCCGCTCTGATCTGTGGCGAAGGCAACCGTCGTAAAGACGTGCGCCAGCGAAGCGAGCACGCCGCACACCAGATAAAAGATGAGATACCTCCCGTGGCCCAGCGCGTTCTCTATGTTGTCTCCGAAAATCCAGAGGAAGAGCATATTGCCGAAGATGTGCGCGAGACCGCCGTGCATGAACATGGAAGTCAGGAGCGTGATGTAGACGGAGAAAGGCGTCGGTTGCAGGCCCGGCACTTCGACTCGCTGTCCCGTCACAGGCTCTTGCACGACGCGGTCCGGCGTCCTCACGTCTTGCCCGCTGACGATCTCCTTGGGCACTGTGGAAAAAGCGTACGTGAATTTTTCGTTCGAGCCTAAGCCCTGGAAGAAGACGAAGACCAGAAGGTTGACGGCGATGAGCAGGTAATTAACGACGGGCGTAATCGTGCGGTCGGAGTTATCGTCACCTATCGGGAAGACCATATGCTTTTGATTCCTTCACATCAAAAGTGCCCGCCTTTGATACCTCATCAAAAGCACCAAACGCGCGGCGCGAAGTCCAAAAACTTTCCGCGAGGACCACACGGGACCGTCTCAAAACGACTCCGGCACACCAGCTTATCCACCCCTGACATGCATCTCCCGTTCCGTTGAGGCCCCTCAACCTGAAACAGAAAGCGCGCACCCGTTTCTCAACGGTACGCGCCATGCCCACTTATTTTAACAACACTCATCAAGCCCGCCAGACCACCATTCCACCAACCCTTTCGAGAATCATTCTCATACACTTCCCCACCCCACGGGCATGCTTTTAAAGCAAGGAGTGAAAAGCAAGGATGAAGGCGGAAGGCGAAAGGATGAAAGAAAAGCTATGCGTCTTGAACAGCTTATCTCTTATCCTTCATCATTCCGCCTTCCTACTTCATCCTTGCTCTCAATCTCCCTGTGCGGCGGCTTCTATGAAGGCGGGTTCACCGGCTTTCAAATCGTATTGAATCTCCTGCGGCGTGCCGAAGACCGCCGCGCGTTTATCGTCAAACTCGCCTTCCCAGCGCGCGACGACGACCGTCGCCAGGCAGTTGCCGATGACGTTGACGGAGGTGCGTCCCATGTCCATCAATTCGTCCACGCCGAAGATGACCGCGACTCCGATTGGTCCAATATTCTCCGGCAGGAAAGTGTTGAGCGTCGCCAGCAGGATGACCAGCGAGGCGCGCGGCACGGCGGCCACGCCCTTCGATGTCACCATCAACGTCAACATCATGATGATCTGGCGACCGAAGCCCATGTGTATCCCCGTTGTGGCCTCCGCCGCCTGCGCGACGAAGACCGAAGCCATCGCCAGATAGAGCGTCGTCCCGTCCAGGTTAAAACTGTAGCCCGTCGGTATCACGAAGCCGACGATGCGCGGCGGCACACCCAGACGCTCCATCACCTCCATCGCCTTCGGCAGCGCGGACTCGCTGCTCGTCGTGGCGAAGGCGATGGTCGCAGGCTCGCGCACGGCCTTGATGAATTGCATGATGGGCACACGCGCAATGAGAGCGACCGCGCCGAAGACGACGACGATGAAGATAAAAAGGGCCAGATATAAAGAGCCTATCAGTTTGCCCAGATTGATAATGACGCCGGGGCCTTGCGTGCCGATGGTGTGGGCCATCGCCGCGCCGACGCCGATGGGCGCGAACATCATCACGTAGCTCGTGAACCGGAACATGATCTGCGAGAGGCTCTCCATCGCGCGCAGGATGGGCTTGCCCTTCTCACCGATGGCTGAGACGGCCATCGCAAAGAGCACGGCGAAGGCGACTATCTGCAACACGTCTCCGCGCACCATCGAATCAATGACGCTCGAAGGAAAGATGTGGACCAACGTTTCGACGAGCGTCTTCGGATGATTCTCGCCGATCTTCTTCGCCACCTCCGTGCTCGTCGTGACGAGCGCGACGCCCACACCCGGCTTGACTAAATTGACCACGCCGAGACCTATGAAGAGCGCGGCGGTCGTCACGATCTCGAAATAGAGCAACGCCTTCGCGCCCATCCGCCCGACCTTCTTCAAGTCTCCGCCGCCCGCGATGCCGACCACTAAGGTCGAGAAGACGAGCGGCGCGATGATTGATTTAATGAGGTTGAGAAAGATGTCGCGCAGAAAATAAACGGCGTCGCCCCAGGCGGGCCTCAGCCACCCGATGACGCCGCCCACCACCAGCCCGATCATAATCTGCGTCGTCAGGCTCGGCCTGTACCAGGGCCGCGCGTGCATCTCGCCCCCGGCCTCCGCCGCATCCCTCGCTCGCGTGCTCTTTGTCTCTGCCATTGTTAGAGCAGTGACAAGTGACGAGTGAAGAGTGACGAGTTAAAGACAGGTGATGAGTGATAAGAGGAAAGCTTTTACTCATCACTCATGACTCATCACTGCTTTTCCTGCTTGTCACTCGTCACTCGTCACTGCTTCACCTCCCCCAGCGTAATTTGTCGCGTAGGACATCGAAGTAGTTTCTGTTTGTCGGCGTCACTATATCAAAGGTCGTCTCGCTCTTGCAGATGAGCACGCGGTCGCCCGCGACGAGCGGCTGCCCTATCTGCCCGTCCAGCGTCAGGACTACTTCCTCATCCGGCGTCTGAAGACGCAACTCTATGAGCGCATCGTCGGGGACAACGATTGGACGATTCGAGAGCGTGAAGGGACAGATGGGCGTCATCACGACAGCGTTCATGGATGGATAAATGACAGGGCCGCCCGCCGAGAGGTTGTAAGCGGTCGAGCCTGTCGGCGTCGAGACGATGAGGCCGTCCGCGCGAAAAGAGTTGACGAACTGCCCGTTCAGGTAGGCTTCGATTTCGATGATGCGCGCCAGCGCAGACTTGTTGATGACGACATCATTGAGGACGCGGCTCTGCATCAATCGCTTGTCGCCGCGAAAGAGTTCGACGGCCAGCATCTCCCTGTGTTCCAGCCTGTACTCTCCCGCGAGAATATATTCGAGCGCGGGAAACATCTCCTCCATGCGAAATTCCGCCAGGTAGCCCAGGTTCCCGTAGTTGATGCCGAGCACAGGGACTTGCCTCTCACCCACCAGCCGCGCCGCCGAAATCATGGTCCCATCGCCGCCGAGCACGAGCAGCAAATCCGCGCTCGCGGCCAACTGGTCCAATTGGACCACCTCGACGGCGCAACCCGTCTCATGCTCGATGCGCTCGCGCTCTAGATCCGGCCCGCCGACCAGCACTATGCCATGCTCGTCAAGCCACTCTGCAAGCTGGCAGAGAGTCTTCAATGCCTCCGCTTGATGGGGTTTGACGATGACGCCGATTCGACGTATGGCTCGCTGGTCCATTAATCAATCATTTTGAATTTGGTGATGACTTATATCAGGGACGCCCCGGATGATACCCGCCCCCGCTTTGAGGTGTCAACGAAGAAGGAAAAGCAGTGACGAGTGACGAGTGACAAGTAAAAGCGGTTTTCTTGCTTGTCACTCGTCACTCGTTACTGCTTAAAAAAAGATTGCGCCGCTTCCAATTGCTTGAAAGCGGCGCAACCTTATTTCCCTTTCAGACCACCGAAGTAATCAGAGGGGAAGTGGCAATTCCGCATGTACACACAGGAACTGCCGTTTGTATCCCGGAAATTTGCGTGGCGGTCTACGCTTTCCGGTCGGCACTTGATTTGTTTTCACAAACCATCGCATCTCTTTTGGAGAACACGGTGCCGTTTGGTTTTTGTTGTGGTGGCTTTTCCTCCACCGCCGGTTACGTCCCCGGCAACGAGGCTTCGGTCAGGCTTGCGCCCGTCGAAGCGACTTACGCTTCCCTGTGGCCGTTCCTTTCCTCAGGGTGCCACCCGTTTTTATCCGGGCGCTCAAGAAAGCCTCGCGGCCTTCCCTGGCAAGCCTTTCGGCTTCAGCGCGGGGTGTCAATCGGGAGAGACAGCCGCCTGTCTTTCCCCTCGGACCTCGCGTCACCGCAACGTCCGCCTTTCCCCTCGCTGGTCACGCCGCCCGCGAGCGGACGCGACTGAGGTTGTGGGTTATACGCTTCCCTTCATCTCCTGTCAAGAAGAAAACACTTTAACTATCGAGCCCCCGGCCATCCACGGCCTGTGGAAAAACTTGTGGAAAACTTTGATAAAAAATGAGCTTCCCAAAACACTCGCCAAACACTCGATTTATAGAGCATGTCTCTTAAGATTTTTGAAAGAGAGCTTGGCTGTTAAACGTGCTGGACTTAAAAAAATAGCGCGCATTTTTTTATGCACGGAAGATTTCATTTTGAATATCCGCGCGTAAATATTCAACGCGGATTTCCGTACCCCTGGCCCAACACGGGCAGGCTCTTGCGACGGCGTGGCGTGCCGTTCGTAAACTGGCGCGCATGTCTGGCCGCGTGACGGCTCTTGCTGCCGTCGGGGCGTGCGCTCCACTCGCGCGCGAGGCGTTGGAGTTCCGCGCCGTCGGATTGAGGGTCAACGAGGGTGAGCCAGAGCGGCGTCGGCAGCCAAGCCCAGGCCGCGCCGTAGACTTCCCTGTTCATCTGCTCGACGCGATGTTCGACGCGCGTCTGTAGCTGTAACGGCGGAAGGTCTTCCCAATTCTCGTAACAGGCATGTTGAATGCACGGCGCGGGCTTGGCGCGTGCGTGGACCAGGCATCCCACCTTGGGTTCATACAAAGGACACGCATAAGTCTGCATGAAGGTATCGCCCGTCGCGCGCAAGTCGTATCGCTCAACCGTCTCACGCGCCCTCTTGTAGACCGCGCGCCGCTCGTCTTCGGCCAGGCGCGGCGTGCGCGCTAAGGTCTCGCGGATGGCGATGGCTTCGAGTCGCGTGATGTGTACGTTGACGAAGTGCGCGTCCGTGCAACACACGCCGCGCGTGTTGCACGTCGCGCAGTCTTCCGCCGCGTGCTCGTAGTTCAGTTTGATAAAGCTCTGATACGAAGCCTTGACGCGCTGAAGACGCGCGAGCGTTTCAGGCTCTAAACCTGTCGGCTCTAAAATTGGTCCACTCATGGCTGTAAAACTTTTTCGTACAACGCGAGAAACTCTACGTTGCCGTCCGCGCCCGTAATCGGAGACGTGATGACGCCTCGTACCATCAATCCCAAACGCTCAGCCGCACCGTTTACTTCCTCCACGGCCCGCGCGTGTTTCTGTGGGTCGCTGACGATGCCGCCGCGCCCGACTTCGCCCCGGCCCACCTCGAACTGTGGTTTGATGAGCGTAATGATGCGCCCCCGTTCGGTCAACAGCGGCGGGATGGCTGGCAACACTTTGGTCGCGGAGATGAACGAGACATCCATCACCGCGAGATCGAATCTCTCATTAAAATTTTCCTGGACCAGATAACGCGCGTTGACGCCCTCTCTGGTCTCCACGCGCGGGTCCTGGCGCAAGCGCCAGTCTATTTGATTATGACCGACATCGAGCGCGACGACGCGCCCCGCGCCATGTTGTAAGAGGCAATCCGTAAAGCCTCCCGTCGAAGCGCCCACGTCCAGACACGAAGCCTCTCTGACATCAATACAGAATCCGGCGAGCGCCGCTTCCAGCTTCAATCCACCGCGCCCGACGTAACGCGAGGCGGGATCGCCAGCGCCCTTCACACGCACGCTCGCATCCGTCTTAAACATTTCGGATGGCTTCTCTACACGCTGCTCGCCCACCAGGACGACGCCCGCCATGACCATCGCCTGCGCCTTCGCACGCGACGGCGCGAGACCGCGCTCGACCAGAATTTTATCTATCCGCTCGCGCCGCCCCTTATCCGCCGTTCCCTGCTTCATCAAGCAGATACTTTACAGCAGAGCAGAAGAAGGCAAAAGAGAGATTGGAGGCTTGAGACTAGGGGCTTGAGACTTGAGGCTTGAGGCTGGGAAGAAAGATGAGAGACCGGGAAGAAAGATCAAAGGCTAGTGAAGAATTGATGTCTTCACTAGCCTCTAGTCTCAAGCCTCTAGCCTCTTCTCCTACGGTCTGGTGCCCTCGAAGATTTCTCTGATGCGGTGCAATTCCTGTGTGGTGCGCTTGAGTTGCGGCGGGACATCTTCGGGTCTCATTTCGATGTCGCGCGGGTGGCGCTGTCTACGGGCGCGCGCTCTCATGTTCGGGTCGTCAGAGCCTTCTTCGTCGGTCACTTCCCGCTGTCTCTCGCGTCTGGCTTCACGCGCGTCCGGCGGCTTTTCATCCTGCTTGCGCTCTTCGCGCGCGGAGTGTTCCGGTTGCGGCGCGGGCGACTTGGGTCGGGCCACAGGCTCCGGTGATTTTTCGGTTGAGACGACGGCGACGGTCGAAGCGTTCGGCGCGGGTGAAGGCGAATGTTCCGCACTGTTCGAGTTGGTCTTCGCGGGTGTTGCGGGAGACTCTACTTTGCGGTTCTCTTCGGAGGGATTTTTCAAAGGTTGCGCGGCGCTCGCGTCGGGCACGACGGCTGCCTCCGAGGGTTGGATGGCGGCCTGCGACTCCTCCGGCTTGTGGTTGCGGTAGTAATCGAGTGCCAGCGCGCCAGCCGCCCCGGCGCTCATCGCGGCGACAATCACCAGCCCTACCAGCCAGGGCGAAACCCTCGCACGCCGCACGGGTTCAGACTGTGTATAGTGTACGCTCTGCGGCACAGGGCTGAGCTCGCCGCTTTGCCCCGCGAGCGGAACCACTGGCCGCGCAGCCCGCGCCGCTTCCGTATCGAAGTGCGGAGTCTCAAGCGGCCCCTCATCTTCGGCCCCGGTCGGAATCACGATTTTTCGTCTCTCTGTCATAATATTTTATAGTTGTCGCCGCATTAAAATGATGCTGTAGCTATCGCTCAAGCAGTCTTAGAAGATTCATCAATGCAATCAAGGGGCCACAGGTTGCGCCGCCGTTGAACGGTCGCAATTCATGAAGAAATCAGGTTTGCGACGAACATTTTGATGCGGGTGAGGGCATCAAGGTACGCTGACCGTCTCCAAATTGGACGATATGGTGTATCAGGATTTCAGCGTCGAAGAACGTTGATGAGAGATGAGCTAACTACGCACATGCTGCCGCCCGGCGCGTTTCTGGTCCAGCACTTCGACGCTCTCTTTGACGCGCGTGTAGATGCCGTCAGGGTCGAGGCCGTATTTCGCGAGCAGGAGTTTCGCGTCGCCGTGTGTCACGATGCGGTCTGGGACGCCCATCCGCACGACGCGCACTTTATCGAGGAGGCCGTTCTCTTCCAGGAGTTCCATGACGGCGGAACCGAAGCCGCCCGCGAGATATGCTTCTTCTATCGTCACGAGCAGGCGCTTGGTGCGGGCCAGCGCGAGCAGGAGTTCCGCGTCGAGCGGCTTGACGAAACGCGCGTTGACGACGGTCGTTTCGATACCATCCTGCGCGAGATGCTCCGCCGCTTTCAAAGAAGGATGGACCATCGAGCCGTAAGCGATAATCGCCACTTCCGCGCCGCCGCCATCGCGCAGGATTTCGCCCTTCCCTATTTCCAACGTCTGCGGCTCGCGGCTGATGTCCACACCCTGGCCGTTGCCGCGCGGCCAGCGCAAAGCGGCAGGGCCTGGATGCTCTATCGCCGTCAAGAGCATGTCACGCATCTCCGCCTCATCTTTCGGGGCCATGAGAATCATGTTGGGCATCGGGCGTAGGTAGGCTATGTCGAGCAGGCCGTGATGAGTTGGCCCATCGCCGCCGACTATTCCGGCGCGGTCGAGCGCGAACGTGACGTTCAATTTCTGTATACAGATATCATGCATGACCTGATCGAAGGCGCGTTGGAGGAAGGTCGAATAGATGGCCGCGACGGGCTTCAAACCTTCGCAGGCCATGCCGCCCGCGAAGGTCACGCAGTGCTGCTCCGCGATGCCCACATCGAAGGCGCGCTCGGGGAACTTTTCCAGAATCTGGTCCACGCCCGTCCCGTCCGGCATGGCCGCCGTGAGGGCTACTATATTCTGGTCCTTTTCCATCAACTCGCACATCGTCTTGCCGAAGACGCTCGTGTAGGCGGGAGGCGAGGGCTTGGCGGCCTTGACGGGTTTGCCCGTCGCCAGTTCAAACGGCCCGGTCGCGTGCCATGCGTAGTAATTCTTCTCGCCCGCCGGATAGCCCTTGCCCTTCGTCGTCAGGGCGTGAACGATAACTGGTCCATCTTTGATCTGCTGCGCTTCGCGCAAGGCCGCGACCAGCGCGACAGGGTTATGCCCGTCAACATAGCCTATATATTTAAAGCCCAGTTCGTTGACCAGCGCGCCCGGCAGGACCGCCGCCGCGAGCGCGTCTTTCATCGTCTTGGCGGCCTGATGTATGCGCTCGCCGAACGCCGGAATCCAGCGCAGGGTCTCGCCAACTTCGTCCTTGAAGCGATGATAGCCCTGCGCCTCGCGCAGGCGATTAAGATAGCCCGTGAGCGCGCCGACCGCAGGCGCGATGGACATCTCGTTATCGTTGAGGAGAACTATCAGCCGCGTCTTCAAATGGCCCGCTTGATTGATAGCCTCCATCGCCATCCCGCCCGCCAGAGAGGCATCTCCGATGACCGCGCAGACATGATGCGATTCATTCTCGCGGTCGCGCGCAATCGCCATCCCCAGCGCGGCAGAGAGAGAGGTCGAGGCGTGGCCCGCGCCGAAGGTGTCGTATTCGGACTCTTCGCGTTTGAGAAAGCCGCTGAGGCCGCCGTATTGCTTGATGGTCGGGAGTTGATCTCTGCGTCCGGTGAGGATTTTGTGCGCGTAAGCCTGATGGCCCACGTCCCACACGACGCGGTCATGCGGCGTCTCGAAAGCATAATGCAGCGCGACGGCCAACTCTATCGCGCCCAAGCTAGCGCCCGTATGGCCGCCGATGCGAGACATCGTCTCTAGAATGTACTGGCGAATGTCGTCGGCCACTTCTTGCAATTGTTCCGGGCGTAACTGGCGCAGGTCTGCCGGGGAATTGATCGTCTGTAAGTGTTTCATTGTCCGCATTGTAACGCGAGAAGCGACGTTTTGCTATCTCCCAAAATGTTCACCATCGAGTGCGAAATTGTTCCGCGAGCCTTCCCCCAAGACGCCGCTTCAATCATCCATTCTCCATCTTTACTTTGCACTACAAAGTGCTTTATACATCATAACACATGGCCCGGTCAATCAAATCTTTTCGGATTTCAGGTGAAGCAAAAGGCTGGCTCGTGCCAACGGCCATTCCCGGTCCAGGCTGGTCCAATAAACCGGCGGCCCTGTCTTGAATGTTCAAAACAGGGCCGCCGCGTCTTATCATCCACGCCTTAGACCCGCACGCCGCACGCATCTTCCGACAAATCCGCCTCTGGCTCAAAGAAGACGAGACCATGCAACGCGACCGCACACGCCTCGTTAAAGTCTGCTGCGCCCCGCAACCCCCGTCCAACTCAGAGGCGCACCACGCCCCGCGAGTCTCCCGACATAAGTCAGGAGTCCAGAGTCTGGAGT
>DASYML010000125.1:0-9316 GCA_036009045.1 Pyrinomonadaceae bacterium | reverse complement strand
TTTCAACTCTCTATGCTGACTCTGTGCGCTCTGTGTCTGCGGTGGTGAACGACGCTAAAAGTCGCAGCCGAATGATTTGAACGATTGCCGGGCGCTTTCAGAGGCGGTCTTGCAGGCTTGCGCGAGGCTCGCTTTAGTCTGCGGGTTGGCGGCCAGGGTTTGCCATGATTTGCGCATCTGGGCCAGCCCCGAATTGTACTGCGCGCGAGCGGCCTCAGGCACCTTGCCGGAAATACAAGCCTCGTATTTCGCTATGTACTCGTCGCATTCCGGGACGCCTATCTTCTCGCCGGTGGTAGTCGAGACGGCGGTCGTATTGGTCGTCGTCGTGGCGGTGTTAGTTGAGGCCGTATTGCTGGCCGCCGGACTGGCGGTTGTCGTGCTGGTCGTGGTCGTGGTGGTCACAGCTTTATTGCTGTTAGCGTTGGCTGTCGTGTTGGTGTTCGTGTTCGTGGTGCTGCAAGCGGCAAACAGAAACGCACAGGCGACAAACAACATCAGGGGTAAGAGGGATTTCTTTAGCAACTGAACTCTCCTTGAAGTCTGGCCACACGAAGGGCTGGCTGAACCTGATAAAAGGGGAATGATAGAGCGCGGGAATAATACACGAAAAATCAGCAAAACAGATAATCAAGACCCGCACGTTTCTATGCGCGTCTCTGGCGTTACAGCCTCGGATGCCGCGTGGCGAAATCCACTAGCGCTTGAACGTAATCGGAAAAGGGAGGACAGCGCACGCCGTATGGGTCCAGAAATTCGCGCGCCTGCGCGGTGTCGTATGACTGGTCCAGAAAAAAGTAAGGGACGGCGGCGTGCGGCATGCCTGTCACACGAGGCGAGAGGGGCAGCTTGAGAGTTCTATGCACGAGGGCGGCGGGAAACGTGAGGCGCGAACTCTTGCTGGTCATGGCCCCGGCGATGGCCTCGAAGAGTTCGTGTGTGGTCAGCGGGTTCGGGTCCGCCAGTTGCACAGTCTTGCCGACGGACCTTTCATCATGGGCCAGCGCGGCCATTCCCGCCACGACGAAATCAACGGGCACCAGATTGAGCCTCACTTCGAGATTGCCTATGTTGAAGAGCGTGAGCAGTCCGGGCCACTTGAGCAGGTAATGAATCAGGTAATAGATGCCGTCGTACTTCGCCGTCTCGCCCGTGCGCGAATCTCCGCAGACGACCGCCGGGCGATGAATTGTGACGGGCAGAGAGGCTTTCAATTCTTCCACCTCTAACTCCGCGAGATACTTCGTCTCTTCGTAGTAATTGCGAAAGCCCGCTTCGTGTCTGAGTTCCGTTTCCAGAATCCGTCCCTCGCGCAGTCCCGCGACGTAGCAGGTCGAGACGTAATGATAACGACGCAGTCCCTTGACCTCCTGCGCGAAGCGATTGACGTTGCGTGTGCCTTCGACATTAACGCGCAAAGCCAACGCGCGCGCCACTCCCAGATCGTAGATAGCTGCGAGATGAAAGATGTTGGTGGCCTCCGCACGCGCCCTTTCAAGGTCCACTTGAGACATGCCGAGGTCGGCTCGCGTGATGTCGCCTTCGATTATGCGAAAGTGGCTGACGGGAGTCCCCGTCTTCTCCGAGATGCGCGAGACATCCTCACGCGCGCGCGAGAGAAAGTCCGGCTGGACGAGGAGTTGAAAGCGCGTGCCTCCGGCGGCGGCGGTCGCCAATTCCTGGACCAGCCGTCCGGCGATAAAGCCGGGAAATCCCGTCAGAAAAATCGTCTCGTCAAGTGCCATCTATATTATGAGCGTGTGTCTGGTGGCCCTGATAAATCTATGCCGAGTTGCAAAAGCTTTCTCTGAAAACCTTCCGGCGTATTGAGTGTGTGAAGAAAAGAGCCGTCGTCGCGCCTGTAGGAGATAAGCCCGCCGTCGTCCAACGCGAAGACCAGCACCGCGTCCCTCGCAGCGTCCGGCAGATATTCCATGATTTCCAACTCATCTCCGAGCAGGTCCTGCGGGCGCAAATTCTTGTGCGCTCCATCAAGGACATATCTGCCGGGACAATTGCGTAGAGGCTTCCACTGCCGGTCTCTCATCAACTGCTCGAAAGTCATCGCCTTTAAGCTCAACCGCAGACCAACTCCACAAGGGTACGCACGCCTGTTCCGGTCGTGCCCTTTGGCGCGTAGGGTTGCGCCTCATCGTGCCATGCGGTCCCAGCGATGTCCAAGTGTGCCCAGGGCGTCTCCGCCGCAAACTTGCTGAGCAGGAGCGCTGCGGCGGTCGCGTCCGGGCGTCCACCGTAATTCTTGAAATCGGCGATGGGGCTTTCGATGCGTTTCTTATAATCGTCGCCGCAGGGCATGCGCCACGCAGGCTCGCCCGCACGGGTCGCGGCCTGCTGCACGCGATTGGCCCACTCGTCGTTATTACTGAAGAGGCCCGTCCGACGATCGCCGAGCGCGACGATAATCGAACCCGTGAGCGTCGCCAGGTCCACTATGCGCGACGCGCCCAACTGCTTCGCGTAGGCTATGCCGTCGGCGAGCACTAGACGGCCTTCGGCGTCCGTGTCAACCACCTCGACCGTGAAACCGGCGAGCGTCCTGACGATGTCGCCGGGTTTGATGGCTCGTCCAGAAGGCATGTTTTCGGCGGAAGGCACGATGCCGACGACGCGTCGCGGCGGCTTCAATTGAGCGATGGCACGCATCGCGCCGAGCACTGCCGCGCCGCCAGCCATGTCGGACTTCATCTCGTACATGTCCAAGCCGTGCTTGAGCGAGATGCCGCCCGTATCGAACGTGATGCCCTTGCCGACGAAGGCCCACAACTCCTCGTCCACAGGCGCACCGTCAGGTTCATATTGGACCACTATCAAGGCCGGAGGCTCGTCCGATCCCTGCCCGACTCCGTAGAGACCGCCCATGCCTCGCGCCAGTATCTCTTCCGCGTCGAGCGATTCGACACGGAGGCCGAATTCCTGGGCCATTAACGCGGCGCGGCGGGCAAACTCGCGCGGCGGGAGTGACGCGCCCGGCTCGTCCGCCAGCGTGCGCGTCCAGCTCACGGACTCCGCGACGATGCGCGCGCGCTCAAGCAACGCTCGCGCGTCCCCGCTCTTTTCCGGTGTGATAATGGTCAGCCCGTCGAGCCATAATTGGTCCTCATCCTGATGTTGATAAAGAGTGCCGTCGTAGAGCCCCATGATGGCCCCTTCGGCAACCGCGCGTGCGAGGGTGTCGGGCGCGCGCGTTTCATCCGAGGGCAGGATCAAATAGAGACGTTTGACGTGCGCTTCGCGTGCCTGGCGAACGGCCATGCCGGAAGCGCGGCTGAGAGCGTGCTGGTCAAAGTCCGCGTGAGAGCCGAGACCCAGGAGCAACAGACGATGCGCGCCTCCCGCGCCCTTCGCCTGCGCCGCGTGTAGCATTAGGGATGTTCCTTCCTGGCCCAAAAATTCGCCGTCCCCGGCCAGCCGCTCGCACGCGCGCCGCGCTTCGTCCTGGCCTTCGAGCGGCACGCGCGGCTCATCCGTAAAGACGCAGACGGCGATAGCTTCGTCAGGCTTCAATTGTGGAAGATGGTTGCTGGTTTCGATGATTAAAGAATTCTGCTGTTTCATTTGTGTGACTTAATTGGTCCAACGCGCAATCGCAAATTATTTTGTGCTCAAACCGCCGACCACGATTGATTTCAAGCACGATTGGCGCGTGTGATTCAGGGTGAGTATAATGCAATCCACAGGAAAATAAAGCAGTGACAAGTGACGAGTGACGAGTGACGAGTCAAAACAAATTCTTCTTGCTCGTCACTCGTCACTCTTCACTTGTCACTGCTTTACATCTCGGAGGACATAATTTGATGATTCATGTTTACGGGTCGTGGCGGCGATGGGCGCAGGCTGTCGTCTTCATGTTGATAGTCTGCGCGGCGTGCATGGCGCAGGCGACCTCGGATGCGTGTGATGTTCGCGTGACCATCTTGCAGGTCAATGATGTATACCAGTTTGCGCCGGTGGACCGTGGCACGCGTGGAGGGCTGGCGCGCGTTTCGACACTGCGCAAGAAAATTTTACAGGAATCGCCGCACACGCTCCTGTTGATGTCCGGCGATACCATTTCGCCTTCGGTCGAATCCATCACGTACAAGGGCCAGCAGATGATTGACGCGTGGAATAACATAGGGCTGGACTACGCGACGTTCGGCAATCATGAATTCGATTTTGGCCCGGACGTGTTGCAACAGCGAGTGAAGGAATCACACTTTAAGTGGCTGGCGGCCAACGTTGTGGATAAGAAGAGCGGGAAGACTTTTGCGTTGACGCAGCCCTTCATCATACGCGAGTTTGCGGGAGTCAAGGTCGGCATCTTCGGCATCACTCTGCCGGAGACGAAGAACACTTCGCGTCCGGGGCCGGACGTGGATTTTCTGGACCCGTGCGCCACCGCGCGGCCACTCGTCCCGCAGATACGCGCGCAAGGCGCGCAGGTCGTCATCGCGCTCACGCATCTCTCTATGAGGGAAGATAAAGAGCTTGCTCGTTGTGCTGATGTTGACCTGATTATCGGCGGGCACGAGCACACGCTGCTGGAATCCATGTCGGGCCACGCGCCCATCTTTAAGATGACTTCGGATGCGCGCGAACTGGGCCAGATTGATCTCAACATCTCGCAGACGACGGGCAAGCTGTTGAGCATTGATTGGAAGGTCATCCCCGTCACGAGTGAGGTCACGGAAGACCCGCAGTTCGCGGAAATCTATCGTAAGTATGGCGGCCTGCTGGCGGAACTCAACGAGCGCGTCGGGCATACGGATGTAGAGCTTGATGCGAAGAGCGAGGCGAATCGTTCGCGCGAAACGAACATAGGCGATTTCATCGCCGACGCTTACCGCAAAGCTTTGGGCGCGGATGTCTCGCTCTTCAACGGCGGCTCGATTCGCGCGGACTCTCTTATCGCGCGGGGCGATTTGACGAAGCGAGAAGTGCTCTCGATACTGCCGTTCAAAAACCGCGTCGTGAAATTGGAGATTAAGGGCGCGGCTTTGCGCGCGGCGCTCGAACACGGCGTGAGCCGGAGCGCGGAGGACAAAGAGCCGGGCCGTTTTCCGCAGGTCTCCGGCGTGCGTTTCAGTTTTGATGCGAGCCGCCCGGCGGGCGCGCGCCTGACGGGCGTGACGGTCAACGGGCAGCCTTTGGAGGATCAGAAGATTTACACGCTCGCCGCCCCGACCTTCATCGCCAGGGATGGCGGAGACGGCTACACGATGTTCAAGGACGCGAAATTACTGGTCCAGCCGGAAGCGGGACCGATTGATTCGGAGATCCTGCGCGACGCTATCGCCGCCGTCAAGGCCATTGCCCCGCACACAGACGGACGCATCCAACGCCAGGATAAACCCGCAGGCCAAAAGCCGAAATGCGATGATAAGTCCAAAAAGATAGTCCAAAGTCCAAGGTCGAAAGTCAAGAACAGAACGCTTCAACCTCTTGACTTTGGACTTTGGACCTTGGACTTTGGACTATCTTGATTGATCTTGATTTTCTTGCGGTTCTTATCCACAGCGACGTAGACGACTTCGGCATCTGTGACGAGAACCCGCTCGTTTGTGCCACCGTGGCGTTCGGCTTCGACGATGACGCGGACGGTGATAGAGGTCGTGCCGATGCGTACCGTCTCGGCGTAGAAGCTGACGAGGTCGCCGACGAAGACCGGCTGATGAAAGACGACTTCGCGCATGGCGACGGTGACGAAGCCCTCTGCGCCGCTGGTCCGGCGATGCGCCTCGATGGCTCCCGCCATGTCTATATAACTGAGGATGATGCCGCCGAAGATAGTCCCCTGCGAATTAGTATCGCGCGGCAACAGCGTAATACGTATGGCCGGGTCCGTGTAAGAGTTCATGAAAAACAGAGAAGAAAAGGCTGGGAGCTAGAGGCTAGTAAAAGACAACTGTTCTTGACTAGCCTCTAGCCTCTAACCTCCAGCCTCTTCTTCCTTCATCCTTTCTTCCATCCATTCGGTAATCGCGCGCTTCATTTCGTCCAGTCGGCCTTCAAAAAAATGGTCCGCGTTTTCGATGATGCGGACTCGCGCCCGTGACTCTGGCGGGAGGCTGGCCGCGAGTGCGCGCACGCTCGCGGCCCGCCCGAATTCGTCCCCGTCGCCATGAACGAAAAGAATCTGCTTGCGACACTCTTTGAGAAACGCGAAATCGTACTTGTCAACGGGAGTCCCTATGCTGATGAGATTCCACACGCGCGCGTCCCTGACGCCGACCTCCATGCCGACGCGCGAGCCGAAGGAGAAGCCCGCGAGCGTGATGCGCCCGACGGGATATTTCTGGACCAGATAATCCAGACCCGCGCGTGCATCTTCAAGCTCTCCACGTCCCTCGTCATGCGCCCCTGTGCTTTGACCGACGCCGCGAAAATTGAGACGCAGCGTCGCCAGTCCCGCGTCATTCAAAGCGCTGGCCGCGCGAAAGACCACCTTGTTGTGCATCGTCCCGCCGCCCAGAGGGTGCGGGTGAAGGACGAGCGCCGCGCCGCGCGTCGGGTTGGCGCGCGGTTCCTTCAGGATAGCTTCGAGCCGACCGTGCGGCGCGGGAATAAAAAGATTGCCAGCCGGATACATAGTCAGATGACCGCTGTCGCATGTTTGAGATGTTGATTAAGCGTTCAATGCTAACACTTGAACCCTGATTTGTCAGGGCAGGAAGAGAAACGTCTGTGGGGAGATTTATAGCAACTTGCAAATGGATGCGACTCTCTTCTTCGCGCCTTGGCGAGAGCTTATCCGTAATCGTTTTCCTACTTGCTTCAATAAGAGCGAAGCCATCTCACGCCAAGGCGCAAAGGCGCGAAGAAGATGCCGCGAAGAAGATGGTCGCATTCCATTGTCAAGCGCTATAAATAGGACAGTGCAATTCACCATCGCAGATACAGAGGACACAGAGTAAGCATAGAGTTATTGCATCTTCTTCTCTGTGCGTCCCCTGTGCGCTGCGTGTCTGCGGTGGTGAACTATAGTGGATTGATCTAGCGTTTGAGAGTAGATACTTCATCCAACTGCTTACGGTAATACTGCACGTCGGGTCTGGTCAGATAGCTTCGATAATTGTCCACGCCCCACTTCGGCTGAAGGCTCGCCAGCACTTCAGAGGCGCGCGCCGAGTGTTGTTGCGCCGTCGCCTCGTCGCCCGCGAGACGCGCCGCGCGTGCCAGCACCAGCATCGCGCGCCACTCGGAATCAGTCTGGCTTGAACGCACGAAGCTCTCCAACGCCTGCTGCACTAAGGGCAGAGCGCCCTGCGCGTCTTTGTTTTCGAGCATCGCTTCGGCCAGCGCGAGTTGCGACTCCGAGAGCAGCCAGGGGTCGCCGGAGCGGGTCGCACGCTCGACCACTTCCGCGCAGAGCTTTTGTCCTTCACGGGCCGCGCCGCTCAGCGACTGGGCCAACCCCTGGACGCGCATGGCTTCGGTCGCAGAGTCCGCATACTGCGTGCCCGCCAGCGCCAGCGCTTGCTCCGCCCTGGTCCGGGCCTCTGGAAATTGGCGCTGGCTGAGGGCCATCTCGGCGAAGAAGCGTTGGATGTCCGCGCGCAATTCTTTAGAGCCGCCGGAGGGTTGCTCTGCGATACCGGCGGCTTCTGTGAGGGCCGCGCGCGCTTCATCATAACGGCCCAGTCGCCAGAGCGCTTCGCCGCGACTTTGCAGGTTATAGCCCATGTTCAGTTGCGACTTAAGATTTTTGTTGATGTCGAGACCGGCGTCGAAATGTGCGAGCGCCTCCGTGTATCGCTCCAGCTTCATCAAGGTCAGACCGAGCGATTCTTCGGTGGTGGCTTCCTGGTTGGGGTCTCTGACCTTGCGTGCCAACTCAAGCAACTGACGGTATCGCTCAAGCGCACCCGCGTAATCACCCTGACGGCGGCTGGCGCGCGCAAGCACGTTGAGGCAGAGCGAGGCATTCTTGCTATAGCCACCCTGTTGATAAAAAGGGAGGGCCTGTTCTATCTGGCTAATGGCCTCGTCTGCGTTGCCCTGTTGCATACGCAGCCCGCCGAGCGCCAGATGCGCGCGCGCTTCGATGCGCCGCGCCTTATATCTCTGCGTGAAGTCGAGAGCCTGCGTGTAATACTTGTCCGCCTCCTGAAACTCGCCGCGTATCAGGTAGATGTTCCCCAGATCAATCAGGCCCTGCGCCGTGAGGGTCTCCATGCCGCCCGCCTGCGCCAGATTGATGGCCTCCTGCACATGCTGCTCCGCCTGTTTCGAGTCGTTCTCCGCGTACGAGACGCTGCTCAATTGCAGGCGCGTCTTAATCTGCTGGTATTTATTATCAGTGGTCTGCGCGAGGCTCAACGCCTGTTGCAACTCGGCCCGCGCATCCGCCAGTTTCCCTATGTTGTTGTAGAGCAGTCCGCGCTGGTAATGAACTTCTGCGCGCCCCTCTATCGTCCCCAAAGTCTGGTACATCTCATAGGCTTTATCGAAGTCCGAGAGAGCGCTCGTCATGTCCTGCTTTCTCCCGTTGAGAATCCCCAGGCGCAGGTACGCGGTCGCATACTGCTTATCGCGCGCGGTCGCTTGCGTATAACTCTCTATCGCCTTGCCTATCTCCTCGTTCTTTTCATAAGCGCGACCGAGGTCCACGTAAACCTGTGCCTTGTTCGTCGCATCGTCCGGCGTCAGTTTCAGAATTTGTTGATAGGCTTCGATGGCTCGCGGGAAATTGCGCGTGACGGTGGCCCTGATGGCATCCAGATAGAGCGCGTCAACGGGCGAGAGTGTGGACTGGTCCGGGACGAGCGAGTTGAGCCGCAGGAGTTCATCCTTGGCCTTGTCCGTGTAATCTAATTCGGTCCAGGATTCCGCCAGACTGGCATGAGCGAGAGCGAAGCTCTCATCAATCTTGACGGCCTGCTCCAGAGCCTTGCTCGCCTGGTAATACGCGCCGTCGCGCAGAGCGCCCGTCCCCACCTCATACATGCGCTGCGCTTCCGGCTTGGGCTTGTGCAGCCCCGGCCGCCACCAGTAAACGATGCCCCACACGACCAGTCCCGCCAGCACGATGCCGATGCTCACGTTGACCACAGAGAGACGCGGGCGCTGCAAAGTCTGGCTCAGCGTGGCGAACGCGCCGGAGAGAGAACTCAATCCGCTCGAATGTTTCGGCGGCGGAGCAGGCGCGGGCATCGTCCCGGCCCTCACAGGCAAACGCAACGTGCGATGCTTGTCCTCATCGCTCATCGCTCCATGCACCCCTCGCAACTCTCCCAACATCTCCTTCGCGCTCTGATACCTCTCACCCGCCTTCTTCGCCAATGCCTTCATCACCACCCGGTCCAACTCCACCGGC
>DASYML010000124.1:0-10535 GCA_036009045.1 Pyrinomonadaceae bacterium | reverse complement strand
TGCCCACAGGTGCATCTGCTGTCGTACCGTCTCACGAAACATGGGCGGGCAATCAACATCGGCGGGGTCGAACCAGAGAGCGGCGCAGATGACGGCGCGACAGGCGGCCAGCGGACGCCGTGCCCACCAGATGTGCAGCGTGGAGATGTGACCCTGCCTGATACTCTTTTCTCGGCGGGCGTGAGCCGAGATGCGTTTGATGGGCAGGTCAACTTCAATCAGCCGCTTTGGATAGGTCATCAACGAAATCCTCTCGTCACAAACTCTTTTGCTTAACTGGTCCGGGAATCGCCTTCGCCGTCTCGAATGCGTCGTACAGGTTCTTCAAGGTCGGCAACTGGTGCTGTTCAAGATGCCTTGTCTGACCCTGTTTCCTTCGCGGCGTTAAGAATCTTTTCCGCGCCGACGTGATAATGTTCGATGATTCGCACCGGCTCCCAACGCAGGCGCGCGGGGTCGTTGATGATGTGAATTTCCGGCTGCGTCGCGCAGTTGTAAACAACATACAGCCAGTAATCATCTTTCAACCGCTCGGCGGTCTTGAATTCGTTGGTGGTCAATCCAATCTCGCCTATCCCGGCGCGTCCCTTGACCTCTATGAAGCGCACGTTCATCGCCGTCTTCGGGTCTTCCGGGTGCGGCAGGCGCGAGGTTAAATCGAAGCCCTTGTTCTGGCTCTCGACGCTCTCGACCTCGCGCCCCTGTGCCTCTTCGTGCGCGATGACAGCCGCGACGGCGATGCGCTCGATCTCTTCGTCGCGCACCATCGGGGCGATTTCGGGCGACGTGCGCTCCGGGTGCGGCAAGACCCAACTGCTCCCGATGAATGCGATGTCGCCGATGGTACACTCGCGCTCCTGTGCCAACTCGGCCTCGCGTCTTTCCAACCGGTTGGTCAACTCTTCGAGACGGTCATACGTCGTCTTCAAGTTCGCGGCGATGAGCGGCGACGTATCACCGCTCGCATGTTGCCCTTCAAGGTCCGCGATTCTGTTTTGCTGCCGGTCAATCAGGACATTGAGACTCAACTCGACGTGCCGCGCGATGGTTTCGGTCTCGCGCGCACGCTCTGCGGCTACCTCTCCGAGCAGGGGATTCAATGCCTGCTCGATTAACGCTTGCTCTGCGGTCGCGCGATGCGGAAGAGCGTTCGCCACGTCGTCGTCGGGCGTGGCCGTGCCTTTCGGGGCGAGGGAGAGGTCGAGGAAGACCGTCGGCTGTTTGACGGAGAGCGTGCCATCCATCTCCGACTGAACGGCGAAGAGACGCCGGTGCAAATTCTTGCCGCGCCCGTCCTTGATGGAAGCGGTAAAGACATCCAGACGGTAAGGACGTTCTGTGTTGAGGTCATAGAAGCAGCTTCCGCGCCGTAGATCGCTGGCGACTTGCACCGACACATCTTCGCGCACGGCCTCGAACAGAGGATGGCCGGGCGTCACCCACTCCGACGTAGGCTCTTTCTTTAAATCGTCCTTGTCGAAAACTATCTGCTTATACTCGCGCCCCAGCCGCCCGAAGCGAGGCTCCAACTCGTCCCCGATGGCCCAGAGCGTGCGCGGCACTTTTCCGATTCTGTAAATGTGCGACCTGGCACGCATCTCTTTCGGCTGCACTCCGGTCAAAGGCGCGGCGCTCAGGAAAAAATCTTCGACCACTTCCGGCACGAGACGGCGTTCGCGCGCCTCTGTTGATTTGCCGACGATGGCGGAGATGTTCAGGTCGCGCTTCGCCAGACCCTCAAGCGTCGAATGGGTAATCTGCTTGAACCGCTCGACATCAACATCCGCCACGATGCGCGCCTTGATGGCTTCTTCCGTCAGGTTGTGCGCGTACATGTCGCGGAACATCTTCTCCAACAGATTCGATGGGAAGACTTCACCGACGACATCGAAGACGTGATCGGTGCCGAGTTCGCGGCGGATTTCTTTGAGCCGTTCGAGCAGCTTGGTCAGCACGCGGCCCTCACGAGTGTTGACGGAGACGAAGTTGAAGATAAGACAATCCTTGTCCTGCCCATAGCGGTGGATGCGCCCCATGCGTTGCTCAAGCCGGACGGGATTCCAGGGGATGTCGTAGTTAATCATGAACCAGCAGAATTGTAGGTTGATGCCCTCGCCCGCCGCCTCTGTCGCCACCATAATCTGCGCCGACTCGCGAAACTCACGCTCGGCATAGATGCGCGTGCCCGGCGTGTCCCGGTCCCCAACGTGCATACTGCCGTGAATCTGCGTCACGGTGAGACCCCAGTCGCGTAGTTTCCCGACGAGATAATCGAGGGTGTCTTTATGCTCGGTGAAGATGAGCAGCTTCATGTTCGGGTCGTCGAAGATTCCGGCCTTGACGATCTCCTCGCGCAGTTTGACGAGCTTCGACTCGACCTCGCGTTTTTCTAACTGGACAGCCTCTTCGATGAGCCTTCCCAGTTGTTGAATCTCCGCGCGCAAGGCCGCCGGGTCAACCGATGCCACTACATTTTCCAGGTCTGCGACAATCTGTTGCTGCTCGTTCTCCGGTAAGTCCTCGAAGTTCTCCGGTCGCTTCCGGGCGATCTGCTCCTGCCGGTAGCCTTCCGGGTCGTTAAGGATGCGCTGGCGCTTCTCCTGCATTCTCTGGAGGCTGCGGCGGACGGCGTAGATGCTCGAAGCGAAGCGGCGTTGCAGCATCGCCATCGTGAAGGTCAGCGCCCGCCCGCGCGCAGAGTCGTCTATGGACGCCTTGATGGATTGGTCTTCGACGTACTCCGTGAGGTCGTTGTAAAAGTCCAACTCATCTGCGTCAACGTGAAAGCCTATGGTCTCGACGTTGCGCTTGGTGAAGATTTTCTGCGACTCGCCCGTGACGGGGTCCGGGAAAGTGATGAGCGCCTCTTTCGTGCGGCGCAAGTAGAACGGCGCGCTGTTGCGGCGCATCGCGTCCTCAAGGCTCTTCACGTCGCCGTATACGTCGGGGTCCAGCAGTTCGAGAAACAGGCAGAAGTTTTTCGGGTCGCCTTTGTGCGGCGTGGCGGTCATCAGCAGGTAGTGGTCCGTCATCGAAGACAGTTGCTTGCCGAGATCGTAGGCGTACGTCGTATCGTCGGAACTTCGCGCGCTCATCTTGTGCGCTTCGTCAACGATGATTAAATCCCAGTGGCTCCTGAGGAGACTGTCCTTCGCGTCGTCAATGATGGAGACCCAGGAGACGGACGTGATGACCTGATTCTTTTCCTGAAACGGGTTCGAGCCGTAGTTGGCGCGCAAGACATCGCCGCGTACCACGTCGAAGTCTTCGCGGAACTTGTCTTTCATCTCGCGCTGCCACTGGAACGAGAGGCTCGCGGGCGTGATGATGAGCGTGCGCTTGACCAGCCCGCGCAGCTTCAACTCCTTGAGAAGCAACCCCGCCATAATCGTCTTGCCCGCGCCCGGATCATCCGCGAGCAGAAAGCGTATGCGCGGCGTTTTCAGGAAGTAGTCATAGACGGCTTCGAGTTGGTGAGGGAGCGGGTCAACGCGCGCGATGGAGAGCGCGAAGTAAGGGTCGTACTCGTAAGCCAGGCCGAGCCGCAGGGCCTCTATGCCGAGCCGGAAGCGGAAGGGGTCGCCGTCAAACGGCTCTCTCTCCGGCGTGGACTCAAGCAGCGCCACCTGCTGCGCGTTCAGCACAGGCTCATGCACCAGCCCCGTCTTCAAGCCCTTGCCGATTAGTTTGACTGATTCCCCCATCGGCACGACCATGATGATTTGCACCGGCTCCGGGAAGATTGAACCGCGTACCACCGCGTTCGGCTTCAACTGATCTACAAGCATTCCTGTTCCTTTAATCTGATTCTGAACGACGGGTTGCGCTCCACGCACACGGGCGATGTCAAACTCCGCATGCCACTCGTTGATCTCATCTCGCTCCTGTTGTGTCATCGCTGGCCCCGGCGCTGGCGTCTTGACGGATGCCTTCCCACGATGTTCCTTAACCTTGCGAACGTGCGCCTGTCGGCGCTTGCTGGTGTGTACTTTTCCACCCGTGGCCGCATCCAGCAAATGCTTCGCGCGGCGGTGCTCACCGAGCGCATCTTCGTCTTCGAGCAAGTGCCGGTAGAGGCCGACGCGCCCGCGCACGCCGAGTTCTTCACGGAAGAAGCGTTGCTGAGTCTCAACTAATTCGGACGCGCGCCGCTCTCGAACCGGGTTGGCGAACGCGACCGGGCTGCGCGGGTGTGCCGGGACAGGCTCTTCCATACCGAACCGCTCGGAGAGCTTTTGGAAGAGCGGTTCAAGACCCGTCGGGGCGATTTTCCTGCCGTAAACGCGGAGCACATCGTCGTAGAGGCGCGCGGCGATGTGCTCCGCCTGCTCAGTCTCAAAAGTCTCCTCCACAGTCAGAAGATGGCTGAGACCTCGCACAATCCGATCCGCGCGTGTCTGCCATTCGTCGAAGAGATGAATTTCGTTTGCATCAATCTCGCGCTGCCGCTTGAGCGCTTCCGGCAATGTCTCGAAGGATTCAAGTTCGTCCGGGGGTAGCAGGGCCAACAACCCGTTTGCGCTCAAATCCGCCCCGGCTAACGCGCCGCGCGGAGCATAGCCGATGACCTCCACGCTCGTCAGGTCGGTATCAACCTGCGCGCATAGATAGAAATCTGAAAGCACGCCAACCATGAGCGGCATAGTCGGGACGTACAGAGCAATCTCTTTGACGTTGGTGATGACACGGACTTCTAGTTGCCAGTCGTTGACTTTGAAATCGCAGACATCCAAGAGTTCCAAAAATTTCTGCCCGGCGGAGCGCCCGTTATTCGTATTAAGCGCCGCCGCTGCTTCCAGGTGACTCCTGATGGCGAGGGCGACCGATTGCGAGACGAGCGCACGCTCGCGCGTCTGTTCCGAGGAGCACTGCCGTGCGAGTTGCGCCGCGCTGTAAACAAAATCTCGCGGGATGTGGATGCGTCTTTGATTGCTCATGAAAAAAGGTCTATTTAAACATCCCCATCTCGCGCGAAGTCTCGCTGCCGTGACTCCAGTTGAGCAACACCAGGTCTATGATCTCCACGCAGGAATCGTTGAGCCGTGTGCGACGACGCTGAATGTTGAGGCGGTTCGGCTTCAAGACATCCGTATAATTCTCCGCGATGTGCGTGGCAAGGACGTGGTCCACGTCGCAGAGCGGTGCGCGCGTCTCCAACATGAAAGAAAGTCCCTCATATTTCGAGATGATATTCCACCACACGTTGTGCCATGCGATGGGATGGTATCCGTCCGTCGGCTTCTCCGCGTGAAGCTGTTCGAGCATTTCTCGCAGGTCCACGCTGAGCGACGCGCCCATCCGGTTTAAGTCCAACAGCGTCTCGCCCGCTGGCGGGCCTTCCAGGTTAAGCACCACGCGCGCGACCGTAATGGAGCCGTAGTCGAAGCCTTCATTCGCTGCCGACTCTTCTTCGCTGTCCGGGTCTGTGAGATATAAATAACTGCTGTCAAGCTCATGCTGCTCTTTGAAGTCCTTCCAACTGAGGGAGACCTGCCACTCTTTGACGAGCGCCCTTTCGTCATAGCCGTAATTTGCTTCAGCCACCTGCTCTTTCGCTTCGGCAATCGCCTTGTTCGTCGGCAGAGGAATGCCTTGTTCACTCATTGACCTCAAGTGTTCTGCGACCCAGGCCCTTCTGTCGTCGGCTCCGCGTTTTAGTCCGTCCCATCCGGTGAAGCCCTCGGCAATCTCCGCCAGTGAAATATCCGGCGCAGCGCAGCAAAGTTCAACCAGAGCGAGCGTCCTCCGCACCTGAGCCACGATCAAGTCCGTGATGTAATCAACCAAGTCTTCCGCGCGCGAGGCGACCATGCCGCGTTCCGCGTCGGGCCGCGTCGCCACGAACAGCCGGACGGCCTTCGCCACTGGACCTTGATACTGCCAATCGCCACGCGCCCGCGCTTCAGGGTAACGTAGCGCGAGCGGCATGTCGAAGTTAAGCAAACGGTGCGCTTCTTCCCTGTCGCCGCTCGCCGCAAGATTAAGGATGTCAAGCCATAGGCTCATAAGATATTTCGCGTGGTCGCTCAGAAAACGCCGACGATTGACTCGCTTAACTCCGGCTCATGCGCGGAGCAAGGGGCATTCATGGCGTTGGAACCTGACGCGCCAGTAATGTCTTCGACGAAAGTCATGCGCCGGTAGATGAGGCGCGTCAGTTCAACGTCGCGCAGACAGTAATCGTAAATCTTCTCGTGCTCACCGGAAGTATATAACCCGCAAACGTGCGAGCCGTCCACACCGTCGCTTTTTGAAGACGGCAGGTTGAGCACATGGGCGAGACGGTCCAGGCTGATCCTTGAGCCGTAGCCCCAACGCTCCCATTCGCACATCGTGTCGAAGAGCGGCTGGTTGCGATAACGCGCGAAAGATAATTCTACAGACGGCTTGACGCCGTGGACGATTGAGCGTTTGTAAATAAACTTCAGATCGAAGTCGAACAGGTTGTGTCCAACGACGCGGTCAACATGCTGCCTGAAGTTCTTCAGCATCTGCCAGAAGGCTATCAGAATCTCCCGCTCGTCGCCGTTGAACTGTTTGCGCCCGTCGTCCCAACCTAAACAGCCGCGAGTGATGCTCCCGGACCCCGCTTCGTCCGTGAAGCCGATGCACAGTATGCGCCCGAAGTCACCGGAGAGGGCCGTCCGTGCGTGTGTGTCCGCGTCCTTCCCTTTCCTGGGCCGCCCGCTCTCGGCCTCCAACGGTTGGAGCGAGGGCAGCGTCTCGATGTCAATCGTCACGGTGCGTCTTGCTGTGTGATTCATCGGCTTCCCTCCCAGGCGATGAAGTTTTGCGCCGGAGCGTGCAAACCGAAGCGAGCGTGGGCGACCGCCACCACGACCATCTCCGGTTGTCGAACGTCCGTCCTCAGTTCCACCTGCTCTGGAAAGCGCTTCTTCAAAGTCACCAAGGCATTCGTCTTGACGCGGTAAGCGGCTGCACGGGCTTTGCCTCTGACGGTTTTGGCGAGGCGATTAGCCGTCCGCGCACGATGCATGAGCCGCCCCGCGTTAGCCGCTGCCGTTTGTTCCAGCAACCCCTTGAACGTCACTGTGTTTTGCCTCTGCCGGTTCATCACTTTCCTCCTCCTTAAGTCCTGCGCTCGCTTTTTTCGAGCCGCAGTTTGCTGCCTACAGAGGTTAAGTGGGATCAGCGAAGGCGATTGTTCAACCGGCCTGACAAGATATTTTGAAGGCCGCTGCCTTGACCTGTTTAAGAGAGCCGGACTTGAGGCCGTGTAATTCTTGGGATAGAGTAATTCTAGTTGATGAGCGCCAGGATGCAAGCCGTGGGGTGAACTCACCAGACACTGACGCGCGGCGTGACAGGCGAGTATAGATTTCTTTGAAGAGAGCATCAGGCCGTTGGCGCGCAACGGATGGAGAAAGCCTTGGCAGAGAATTTCACACAGACTGAACGCACGACACTGAAGCGGCTGCCGAAGCGCGCTGCATACGAGCGCGGCGTCGTTTACGGAATTTTAGATGAAGGCTTCGTGTGTCATGTGGGCTTTGTTGATAAGGGGATGCCTTTTGTCATTCCGACGGGTTATGCGCGGGCGGGCGACACGCTGTTCATACACGGCTCTGCCGCCAGCCGTCTGCTTCGCACCCTGCGGCAAGGCGTTGAGGTATGTCTGACGGTGACGTTGGTGGACGGGTTGGTGCTCGCCCGCTCGGCGTTCCATCATTCGATGAACTACCGCTCGGTGATAATCTTCGGCAAAGCTTCCCTGGTCGAAGATGAGTCGGAGAAGTTGAAGGCCCTGCGCGCCTTGTCCGAGCACTTCATCGCTGGCCGTTGGGAAGACGTGCGCGCGCCCAATCAGAACGAACTCAAGGCGACGACGGTGTTGGCGCTGCCGCTCGAAGAAGCGTCCGCGAAAATTCGGATTGGCCCACCCATAGATGACGAAGAAGACTACGCGCTGCCCGTGTGGGCTGGCGAAATTCCCCTGCGCCTTGTGGCCGGAGAACCTGTTGATGACCCGCGCCAACTACCCGGAATCGAGTTGCCGCCATACGCGCGGGAATACACACGGCCTCACAAAAAGTAGAAACCAGTCCGCGTCCATGGCCTTGAAGGCGAAGCTGCTGCTCAGGTTTGTGGGGCGTGGTTCAAGGTTGAGTCTTTTCTATCGCCCGCATCATTTCTTTCATCAATTCGCTGTCGGTCATGGGAGACCAGCCGTGTCTGCCGCGTTGACCGTAAACAATCGAGCCTCCATACGGCGGGTCTGCCTTCGACAAAAAATCATCCAAGAGATGGACGGCGTTGTTCAAAAAGTAATCGTCCGCTTCGCCAACCCAGATGTGCAGCTTGCCTTTCAGCCCCGGCGAGAGCGTCTTCCAGTTTTGCTCAAGCATCAATCGTAAGTCGTATTTCTTCCATTGCTCGGCCACTTCATGATTGATTTTGCCGGTCTTTGCGTTCCACAGCGGCACCGGGCGATGGTCCGCTCCGCGTGGACCGAAGAGCGCGTTCCAGGCTCCCCATTGACCGCCGGACATGGTGTAGCTATCACCCGCGCCCAGCATATTCTCCATCTGGCATTCGAGGCGCATGGTGAAGGCTATATCACCGTTGGCGTCGCGGTCGCTGGGTCTTTCAAATCCGTGGTTGTTGATGTAAGCATTTTCGTCTTTGTAAATATCCACTAACTGGTAAGCGCGAAAGTCTACGGGGTCCGGGTATCCTGACCATGTGCCGTTGAAAAAGTCGGGGTAAAAAACTTGCAGCGCGAGCGAAGCCCAGCCGCCCGTCGAGCCGCCGTCAAGCACGCGCGCATAAGGTTTGCCGATGGCTCGATACTTCTGCTCGATATAGGGAATCAGTTCCTGCGTCGTGGCGTCGCCGTATGGACCATCATTCGCGGAATTGACCTGCGATGGGTCGCCATAGGGACCATCGCCGTCGAGCAGAACATAAATCATGCGCGGGGTGTCATCCGCCAGCCACGTTTTGTGAAACTTCGTTTTTTCATTCATCAATGCTTGAACGACGGTAAATTTCGTGGCAAAACCTCCGATGTGAATTCGCAAAGGATAGCGACGATTCGGCTCGCGTTCATAATCTCGCGGGAGGATGATTCCCGCGCGTAAATAGATTGGCCTGCCATGAAACTTGCTCAAAAGCGGCGACTGGATGCGGACGTATTTCACATATTCGGTCTCGGTCGGCAGTTGCTCCGGCGGGACGATTTGCGTTAGCTCTAATTTGACGGTCCCTCCGCGCTTCGCATCAAGATTTACTTTTTGAGGCGTGCTATACAAATTGCCAGGAGCATTCAAAGAACTCAGGTCAATGTTCGTATCAAACAACGCTTGAACGTTATAATCTCCGGGAGGCAGAGCGGCCAGGTTGTCAATCGGATACGCTATCGCATTGCCGTCAATCACGGCGACAGTTGTGCCCGGCGTAAAACTCTCGATGTCTTTCGCCAGCATCGGCGGCGAATCGAGCGCGGGTGATCCCAGGGTTAATCTCGGTTCAGGCCCGTCTTTCAGGTTCAGAAAAATAAAGAGCCGTCCCTTCTGCGAACCGGAAACGAGGCCGCGCGCCAGAGTCACCTCAAACCGCAGCGATGTTTTTTGCGACGCGCCTTGAGCCAGCACAGAAGTGTTTATGAGAAATAGCAGGCCCAGTAAAACGATTAATCTTTTCATGGTCACTCCCAGGGGACTCAGTCTTTAGCGGCCCAGGGCCAGACTTGATACGCGCCGAGCATAAAGCATTCAAGCCGGAGGGAACAAGATGAGGATGAGAATGATGAGAATGATAATCATGAAAGCCATGCTGGCGAGGCGTCTGGTTAATCGAGATGAGCCGTCGCTGTGATGCTCACAACAAATTGATGCTGTCCGCCACATGCTTCAACTTTTCAAAAGGCGATGGTTGACGGTAGGCTTGGCAGGGAAAGGAACGAAAGATCATGAGTAAACATAAACTTTCATTGACACACTTGATTCGCGAGCCGGGCCAGAATTCCGGGTCAGCCTTCCCGCCGCTCCTGCTCCTGCTGCACGGCATCGGCAGTAACGAAGAGGACCTGTTGGGCCTTGCTCCCTACCTCGACGAGCGATTCCTGATCGTCAGCGCTCGCGCGCCGGTCGTCATGGGGATGGGATCGTACGGCTGGTTCAATATCGAGTTTACCCCTCAGGGCATGTTGGCCGACATTGAGCAGGCGAAGACCAGTCTCCAACAACTGACAGGGTTTATTGACGAACTCTTAGAGACCTACCGGGCCGAGAGTAGATGCGTCTATCTGATGGGCTTTAGCCAGGGCGCGATGATGAGCCTGGCGTTGGCGCTCACCGAACCGCAGAAGGTGGCCGGGGCGGTCTTGATGAGCGGTCGTTTCCCCTCGCAGGTGCTCGAACATGCGCCGGATGTGAGAGCCTTAAAGGGCAAGCCCTTCCTCGTCACCCACGGCCTTTATGATCCGCTGTTGCCTATCGAGGAAGGCCGCGCCGTGCGGAAAAACCTGGAAGCCCTGACCGTAGAACTGACATACCGTGAATACCCGATGGGCC
>DASYML010000123.1:0-36319 GCA_036009045.1 Pyrinomonadaceae bacterium | reverse complement strand
CACCTCAATATTGAGGTGCGACCCCTTCAGGGTCGAAATCTATTCTGGACCAGGAACCGTGGGCGCTGCCCCCGGCTCTCATATGTACCCCTGCGGGATTTGCCCATCATCTATTTCCCCTGCGGGGATGTGTTCATCGCTTTCTATCTTTTTGAATAGAAAAAATCCGTCTTCTAAAAAAACTTGCCACAAAAGATTTCGTTGCGGTGTTTTTAGAGTAGAGCGACGGAAACGGGCGCGCAGAGGCGATGGCTTTATTTGATATTCAGAGACTGCGAGAGAAAGCTCGATTTTTTGAGGTCATATTTCATGACCCGCGATGAGGGCGGGCGATAGGACGGTAGGTGAAAAGATGAAACGTAAATTAATCATTGCAACCATCATGACGGCGCTGGCCCTGACGGTCATGCCCGAAGCCTTGAGGCAATTGCGCGGGTTGAAATATGTCGCGGCGGAACAGGCGCGGCTCGGACTCCGCAACGGTCTTTCAACTATCGTCTACGCCCATGACGACTCGCGCGCCAAAAGCACCGGCGACAACAACGCGACCGAAGATGATTTTCGCTGGCAGGGACGCATCGCGCAGGGCCGCGCGATTGAGGTTAAGGGCGTCAGCGGAGAGATTCGCGCGGAGGCCACGAGCGGCGATCAGGTCGAAGTCGTGGCTCATAAAAATGCACGCCGCAGCGACCCCGCAGGAGTTCGCTTGCAGGTCGTCGAGCACGCCGGAGGTATTACCATCTGCGCCGTCTATCCCAACACGGAATCCGGTAAGCCGAACGAGTGCAAGCCCGGCGGGGGCGGCCACATGAGCGTCCATAATAATGATGTCAGCGTGAATTTCACCGTGCGCGTCCCGCAGGGCGTGCGCTTCATCGGTCGCAACGTCAACGGAGGCGTCGAGGCTCGCTCCATCGGCGGCGATGTCGAGGCTTACACGGTCAACGGCGGCGTCAATATCTCAGCCGCCGGTAACGCGCAGGCGAAGACCGTCAACGGTTCCATCAACGCTTCCGTCGGCGACGCTAATTGGACCAGTAAACTTGAATTTGAGACGGTCAACGGCAGTATCACTCTGGACCTTCCGGCGCAGACCAACACGGAGCTAGAGGCGGAGACCGTCAACGGCGACATCTCGACGGACTTTCCCCTGACGGTGCAGGGACGTTTCGGACGCAGGCACGTCAGTGGGACCATCGGCAGCGGCGGGCGCGAACTGCAACTGGCGACGGTCAACGGCGACATTCGTGTGCGCCGCGCGCAGCAGTAGTAGCCGCGCGGGCGAAACCTTCAAGCGGGAGATCGTAGAGAAAAGATAAGGACAGCGGCGACCCTTTCGTGCCGCGCAAGAGAAGAGAATGAATCAACGAAAATCACAACTGTTGTTCGTCCTGCTCAGCATTTTTCTGGGCCTGGCGACGGGCGCTGCGGGACAGAGCGGCCAGGAGATGCGCGACGAGTTTCACCAGACGTATCCGCTGGCGGCGAACGGGCGCGTGAGCCTGGAAAACATCAACGGTGCGATACGCATCAACGGGTGGGATCGCAACGAAGTGCGAGTGGACGCCGTCAAGCATGGCTATACACGCGAGCGCCTGGACGACGCGCAGATCGTCGTAGACGCAGGTTCGGACGCGATCCATATCAGGACCAGATATTCGGATGAGAATCTGGAGTTCAACAATGATACGGATCGCCGTCATAACAATCCCGCGTCCGTGGATTACACACTGAGCCTGCCGCGCAACGCTCGCGTGGAGAGCGTGGAAGTGGTCAACGGCTCGATTGAGATTGAGGGCGTGACGAATGATGTCATCGCTTCATCCGTTAATGGTCCAGTCAGAGCGCACGGCCTGAGCGGAGAGGCGAGGCTCTCGACGGTCAACGGGCCGGTCGAAGTCTCTTTCGACCGCCTCGGTGATAAGTCCATCTCGCTCAGTTCGGTTAGTGGTCCACTGACGCTGACTATTCCCTCTGATGCCAACGCGCAACTGAAAGCCAATAGCCTGTCGGGTCGCATCAGCAATGATTACGGCCTGCCCGTCAGCGACGGGGACTATGTGGGCCATGAACTCTCGGGCGTTCTGGGTAAGGGCGGGCCGCGCATCAAACTCAATAACGTCAGCGGCAGTATCTCTATTCGACGCGCCTCGGACAATCGCCCGCTCAGTTCTGCGACCAGCCTCTTGTCCAACAAGATGAAAGATAAAGAGAAGAACCTGGCCGACAAGGAGGCTGAACGCGAGGCTCGCCGCGCCGCCATGAACTCTCAACGCGAGGCCCTGCGCGAGCAGATTGATACGGAGCGCATCACCAGAGAGACGCAGGCACAGGTCCAGAGAGAGACGCAGCGTGAAGCGCAACGCCTCGCGCGCGACACGCAACGCGAGGCCCAGCGCGCGGTCAGGCAAGCGCAGATCGAGATACAGAGCGAAGGCCGCGACGATGAGGGCAACGGGTCCGGCAATAACAACCTGCGCTTCGTTGACCGCGAGTCGAAATCTTTTCCCGTGAACGGCACCCCGCGCGTCATCCTGGGAACTTTTGACGGGCAGATTATCGTGCGTTCTTGGGACAAGCAGGAAGTCATGTACACGGCCCTCAAGCGTGCGGGGAGCGAACAGCAGTTACAGGGCATCAGCATGCGAACGCAGGCCAACGGCTCTGAGATTCAGATTAAGGCGGAGTTTGATAAAGCCGCCGCGCGTCGCATCGCGCCGGGCATCACCAACATCAACGCGACGGTCAACCTCGAAGTCTTCGTCCCTCGCAACACGACCCTCAGCGCTTCTTCGGGCGATGGCCGATTGCTGCTTGAGGGAGTCAACGGGGAATTGAATTTGCACACGGGCGACGGCTCGATTGACGTGCGCGATTCCGGCGGTCGTCTGGTCGCACAGACGGGCGACGGGAGGGTTCGTCTGACGGGCTTTGACGGCGAAGCGGATGTTAACACGGGCGATGGCGGCATCACGCTCGAAGGCCGCTTCACCAGACTCAACGCGCGAACCGGCGACGGCTCAATCTCGCTGGCGATGCCGTCGGGGACGAACGCCACGATTGAGACCAATGCGGAAGATGTGACCAACGACGGTCTCGCCGTCAATGGCGAGGGCGACGGCGAATCCACACGCATACGCCGCTGGACGGTCGGCAGCGGCGGGACACTTTTCAAACTGCACACGGGTGATGGCCGCATCACTCTCCGCCGGACCAATTAATTATTCCGGCCCAGCCATGTGGGCCACCGAGAGCGTCAACGATTGAACACGCTTGAAGTGGCCCACCGTCTAACAGAGACATGGCACTTCTCGCGCTCCCCAGAGCGGGAGAGGACCATCTGGTTCACGCGCCATTCAACGCTTGAAAGCCCTACCGTGCGCTTGAACCTCGAATCGGCACTTCCAAAAAGCTTTACCTCGCAAGCGGGGCTACTTCTTCAGACACACAGGAGTCATCAATCATGATTAAAGGATTGCTGCTTTCAGTCATTCTGCTGCTCACTATCTCAAACGCCCGCGCACAATCTTCAACGGTTCCGACTCCTGATCTTTCGGCAGCAGCAGCGGCCACGCCCACTCCGTCTCCCAAGGCATCTCCCAGTCCGACGCCGACCCCGGCCTCAACCGCGAAGCACGCAAAATCAAAAGCCGCGCCGCCTTCTTCGCCTTCTTCGTCTCCTTCATCTCCTTCATCTAACGCGACCACAACTCCCACGCCCGCAAAAACTGAGCCATCGGCAGCGAAGCCCGCGAACACGAGAGGCGGCATCGTGCTCCCGCCGGAGAAGGCGCAGCCCGTACGCCTCTCAAAGTTTGAGAAGCCGCCGGTGATTGACGGCAAACTTGATGATGAAGTGTGGAAGGGGGCCAACGTCCTCAAAGATTTTTATCAGGTCCAGCCCGGCGACAACATCGCGCCGTCGAAGCCTACGGAAGTGCTCCTCGGTTATGATGCGAAGTTTTTGTATCTCGCCTATCACGCTTATGACGAGCCTGGGAAGGTCCGCGCGAATGTCGCCAAACGCGATTCGATTTTCGACGACGATTACGTGGGGTTCTTCTTCGATACTTTCAACGACCAGCGCAAAGCCTACGAGATGGATTTCAACCCGCTCGGCATACAGGCCGACGGCATTCTCACCGAAGGACAGGGCGAAGACTTCAGCGTGGACCTCGTCGTGGAATCGAAGGGGATGGTGACGGAAGACGGTTACACCGTGGAGGTCGCCATTCCATTCAAGTCGCTGCGTTATGAAGCGGGCAAAGACAAGCTCTGGGGCGTACATTTCTTTCGCCGCATCAAGCGTCTCAATAACGAGTTGGACATGTGGATGCCCATCTCGCGCGACATCTCAAGCTGGCTCAGCCAGGCCGGACACCTCAGCGGCCTCGAAGGCATCTCGACCGAGCGCACGCTGGAAATCATCCCCAGCCTGACCTTGCAGGAGACGGGCAAGCGCGCACGCTCTTACTCGCCTATGCCGCCCGGAGTATTGGATCAGGGACGCATGGTCAATCAACCTCTAGGTTTTGATCCGGGCATCACTGTCAAGTACGGCATCACTCCGACGGTGACTCTTGATTTCACTTATAACCCGGACTTCGCGCAGGTCGAAGCGGACCAGACTGTAGTGACCGCCAACCAGCGCTTCCCCATCTTCTTTGAAGAGAAGCGGCCCTTCTTTCTCGAAGGCATAGACATCTTTCGCACGCAGATTTCCGCCGTCCACACGCGCGCCATAGTGGACCCTGACTTCGCTGCCAAGCTGACGGGCAAACGCGGACGTAATACCTTCGGACTCCTCGTCGCTTCCGATAATGGACCGGGAAACTTTACCGGCGACGAGCGGCTGGACCCGCTTAATTTTCATTACCTGAACAAGAACGCGCTCGTCGGCATCCTGCGTTTGAAGCATGACATAGGCAAGGACTCGAACATAGGGTTTCTCGCCACGACCTATAACTTCAAGGCGCAGGATGAGACCCTGACCGCCTTCGACCTGGCAACTAACGACCCTTGCAGCGCGCAGAAGATACACGAGAGGACCAATCAACTCGCTGGATTCGACGGTCGCTTTCGGCTCAACCCGACGACCACCTTCGACGCGCAAGTTTTAGGCTCGACCTCTCATCGTTGCTTCTTCGATGCGGACGCGGGGAAGAATCTTTTCCGCGTCGGCAACGGGGCGGCCTATGCGTTTGATCTGAACGATGATGGACGCCACTTCGGCTATGAATTTTCCGGCGTCGGGCGCACGCGCGATTTTCGCTCGGACGTGGGCTTCAGTCGCCGGACCAATACCAACAACTACAATCTCTTCATGCGCTACAACTCCGAGCCGAAGCCGAAGGCGACGCTCATCTCCTGGCGCATCTTCACCTCTCCCTACACTAACTTTGACTGGCAGGGCCACATGCAGAACTTTGGGGACAATACGCAACTCAGGTTGACGTTCCCCAAGCAGGCTTTCTTCGGCATCGGCGTCGAAGGCGGCTACGAGCGATTGTTTGAAGAGGAGTTCGGACCAAAGCGTCTTCCGCTCACGCTTGATCATGCTGCGCGGTCCGGCCAGTTTGCCGGAAATGATAACGAGCGCTCCGCTTACTACAAAGACATTTACGCCTACGGCGGCATCACTCCGAGCAAAAAATATTCGCTCTACCTGCTGGCTATCCGCACCTGGGGCGCGTTCGATCTGGATTTCGGAGGTGGACCAAAATACCCGCGCGCCAGTCCCGGCGCTCTGCTCGACCCGAACGCGCCGCAAGACCCCGGCGCGGGCAACCAGTGGCACATCGAATCGAACATCACTTACCAGCCGACGAGCGCCATTCGCACTTCGCTGGATTTCACAAAGGAGCGACTGGTCCGCCATGACACGGGGCGCGTCGCCTACGACGACAACATAGCCTCCTTCCACGCGACGTATCAATTCTCGCGCTTCACGTTTGCGCGGGCGCGCGTGGACTATGACACGCTGGCCGCGAACGTGCGCGGGCAGTTCCTGCTGGGCTGGGCACCCAACCCCGGAACATCCTTTTACGTAGGCTATAACGACGACCTCAGCCGCAACGGTTACAATCCGTTCACCAACGATCTGGAACCCGGATTCCGCCGCAACGGCAGAACGTTCTTTATCAAGATGTCGTACCTGTTGAGGAAGAGTTTCTGAAGAGCCGGAGTTTATAGCCGTTTGCAATAGCATGGGAGCGTTCCGGCACAGCGTCTTTGTCAGTACTATCTGCTTAAGCCGGGCGGGTGCTGTGCGTTGAGACCCGCCCGGCTTAAGCAGATAGTACTGACATGAGGGATACTCATTCGCATGCCGCAATAATGTTGTGCATGAGAGGGCAGGGAATTATCCCTGCCCGCATTCTATTTTTGGTCCGGTTAACATAAGGCGTCCGGGAAGTGTCTTAAATAAAGCGAGAAAGAGAAGCGGATAATGAAGGCGAACAACTCTTTCGACCTCATCCGTGTTTCTTCGGTTGCAGGGGACATCCGAATTTTCGGAAGTCTTCCGAGATATTGAACGGGCGAGAGCGTGGATTGTCGTTCGCCCGTCTCAAGAGCGACTCTGTATACGAATTTTCGTATCGGGCCACGCCAATTTTGAAACTGTCATGCGGCCTCAAACGTTTAAGGCTGTACGCTCAAGCCGGACCGGGTGACGACCGTCTCTCTCCCTTATGTCGTCCGCCCATACGCGAACGAGCGTCAGAGCCTGAGAAGCCCGGACATATCAACAGACTTCAGGTCACATTGATTATGAAAACCATCCTACCGCACCTCGTCGGCCACTCCGGCAGTCAGGCCACTGGACGTGTCTCATCATTCAGGCGCAGACAATCAGAGATGTCACCAGCCCTCACTGCATCCAGACCTGTTACCGCATCAAGTCTCGTGCAAAGCTTCTTTCGCCTGACGCTCATGCTCTTTCTCGTCTGCTCTATCTGCGCGGGCGCGCGGGCGCAGGACGCAAGCGAGGCACTGGCGCGGCGGGAAACCTCGCAGGGTTTGAAAGCCACGCGCGCGTCTCTCTCAACGAACGCGAACGCTTCAGCGACGAAGCGCATCGCGCAACCCTTGAGTGCGGACGTGCCGGAAGGTTCGCGCGTCACGATTATCTCCGACGCGCCGCTCAACGATTTCCAGGCATACAGGAGCGGCGAAAATTTCTACGTTCGACTCCCGCACGCGGAGGCTGGCTTTCTCCAAAGCGAGAGCCTGCGCGGGCGCGGATTCGATAGTCATCAAGTCGAACGACGCGGCGACGATCTCTTCTTTTCCTTTCATCTGGAGTCTGGCGCGAGCGCCCGTGCGACACAGAAATTCAATCGCCTCTTCGTCATCTTCACAGTGGCGAGTGAAGCGAGCGCGAGCGAAGCGCCCCTGGCCGACAGGGTCTCTCTCTCTCCAACAACGACGGACACTTTGCCCGCGCCGAAAGCCACTCCTTCACCGCAGGACAAAACGAAGACCGCCAGCCGTTCCGTCCCCGTCCCGCCGGAAAAAGCGCAACCTATTCACATCGCCAGATTCGAGAAGCCTCCGGTCATTGACGGCAAGCTGGATGATGATGTGTGGAAACAGGCCCCCGTCTTCAAGGACTTCTACCAGATTCGGCCCGGCGATAACATACAGCCTTCGCAGCCGACCGAAGCCATGATCGGATACGACGCGAGGTTTCTCTACATCGCCATCCGCGCGCACGACGAACCCGGCAAGGTGCGCTCGACGGTCGCCAAGCGCGACAACATTTTTGACGACGACTGGGCCGGTCTCTTCATCGATACTTTCAACGACCGGCGCAAAGCTTACGAACTCTTTTTCAACCCGCTCGGCGTGCAGGCCGACGCCATCTTTACGGAGAACGCCGGTGAGGATTTCAGCGTTGACATCGTGATGGAATCGAAGGGCGAGGTGACGGACAAGGGTTACACCATCGAGGTCGCTATTCCTTTCAAGTCTCTGCGTTACGAGGCGGGCAAAGGCAAGCTCTGGGGCGTGCATTTCATCCGCACCATCAAGCGAAATAATAACGAGCAGGATTCATGGATGCCCCTCAACCGCGATGTCTCCGGGACCTTGATTCAGGAAGGGCACATCACGGGCCTCGAAAACATCTCGACCGAACGGACCATCGAACTGATTCCGAGTTTCACCGTCTCTGAGACGGGCAGGCGCGCGCCCGGCTTACCCTCTTCGCCCTTCCCCGCGAGCACGCAAGACCCTTTGACCAACACGCGCCTTCTCAATAAGCCGCTCTCGTTCGACTTCGGCCTCACGGCCAAATACACCATCACCCCGACCATCACGCTCGA
Source organism: Pyrinomonadaceae bacterium (assembly GCA_036009045.1). GTDB lineage: Bacteria > Acidobacteriota > Blastocatellia > Pyrinomonadales > Pyrinomonadaceae > DASYML01. The sequence goes on along the minus strand of DASYML010000123.1, from coordinate 27,992 downwards.
TTTCACCTACAACCCGGACTTCGCGCAGGTCGAAGCGGACCAGACAGTGGTCAAGGTCAACCAACGCTTCCCCATCTTCTTTGAAGAGAAGCGGCCCTTCTTTCTCGAAGGCAAGGATATTTTCAACACGCAGAATACTGTCGTTCACACGCGCGCCATCATCCAGCCGCAGTTTGCCGCCAAGCTGACGGGCAAGCGCGGGCGCAATACCTTCGGACTCCTCCTCGCTTCGGATAAGGGGCCGGGAAATTTCAGCGACGAGGAACGCGAAGACCCTACCAAGCAGGGCGAGATAGAAAAGTTCGGAGGCAAGAAAGCTTACATCGCCATCGCGCGCGTCAAGCACGATGTCGGCAGGGAATCAACCGTCGGGATGTTCGCCACCAGCTATAACTTTATCGAAAGACACAACCAACTGCTCGGCTTCGACGGTCGTTTCAAACTCAACCCAGTGACGTTTGCCAGCTTCGAGGTCATCGGCACGACTTCGCGCCGCTTCTTCTTCGACCCGGACGCGGGCCAGAGTTTCTATCGCAACGGCAACGCCTTCGCCTATTCCGCTCATTACGAGGTCAGCAAGCGCCATCTCTTCTGGTTCTTCGATGGCGACGGGCGCACGCGCGACTATCGCGCAGACCTTGGGTTTACGCGCCGCGTCAACACCAACCACGAGGGCGTCTATGTCGGTTACAACACGGAGCCGAAGCCGAAGGCGACGCTCACCAGCATCAACCTTCATGAGTATGTGGACACGAACTTCGACTGGCAGGGACGCTCGCAGTATTACGGCAGCGAGACCCAGGCGAGCTTTAACTTCACACACCAGACCAACGCCGGTGTCGGCGTGAGCCATAATTACGAGCGACTCTTTGAAGAAGAGTTCGGCCAGAAACGCCTGCCCGGTCGCCTGGGCCAATTCGCGGGCGATGATAACGAGCGCTCGACGCGCAGAAATAATATCTATCACTTCTTCAGCACGACGATTAACAAGAAATATTCTTTCAACTACTTCACCGTCTACAACTGGGGCGCGTTCGATTTGGATTTCGGCGCTGGTCCAAAATTCCCGCGCGTCAGTCCCGGCGCGGTCCTCGCGCGACAGGCGACGGCACAGGGGCTTTGCTCATCGAATACGCCGCCCGCCATCTGCTCCGCGCAACAAGACCCAGGCCCCGGCAACCAGTTGCATTTCGACGCGGGCGTTAATTACCAGCCGACGAACGAGCTCCGCATGTCGCTCAATTACACGAAGGAGCGGCTCGTCCGTCGTGACACAAACCTCGTCGTCTTCGACGATAATATCTTTTCGTATCACGCGACGTATCAGTTCACGCGCTTCACGTTTGCGCGGGCGCGTGTTGACTATGACACGCTGGCCGCGAACATGCGCGGGCAATTCCTGCTCGGTTGGACGCCCAATCCCGGCACGGCGTTCTATGTCGGATACAATGATGATCTCAACCGGAACGGGTTCAATCCCTTCACGGGCAATCTGGAACCGGGGTTCCGCCGCAACGGCAGGACCTTCTTCGTCAAGCTGTCATATCTCTACCGGCACAGCATCAAGTAAGCCTTCGGAGATTGTTTGACTGGACCGATTTTGACTGGACCAATCAGGGCATCTCTGGCAGCCGGATCATAAAGTGATGATTGATTAAAAAATGAGAAATGCGCTCCTCTTTCTCGCCGCCCTCTTCTTCTGTTCGACCGCCGCCTTCGCGCAGCAACAGTCGCCAGAGCCGTCCCCTTCGCCTTCTCCTGCGACGGCTCCCGCGAGCGCGTTGACTGGACCTGCGACGGCTCAGCCGTCTGAGGTCAAGACGGCTCAAATCAAGACCACGGACGCGATTAAGGGCAACTCGAAGGCCGGAATGTCTTTGCCGCCGGAGAAGGCGCAGCCCGTCCGCGTGCAACGCTTCGACAAGCCGCCCTTGATTGACGGCAAGCTCGATGATGAGGCGTGGAAACAGGCCGCCGTCCTCAAAGATTTTTACCAGACCAACCCCGGCGACAATACCTCTCCATCCTATCCGACGGAGACCTATCTCGGTTACGATTCCAAAAATCTCTACATCGCTTTCCACGCTCATGATGACCCTGCGAAGGTGCGCGCGACGGTCGTCAAGCGCGACGAAGTCCTTGGCGCGGAGGACAGCATACGCATCCTCCTCGACACCTATAACGACAAGCGCAGGGCTTACGTCCTCGTCTTCAACCCTTTTGGCGTTCAGCAGGACGGCATCCGCACCGAAGGCTCAGGCGTGGATTTCAGTGTTGACATCGTGATGGAATCGAAGGGGATTTTGACGGAAGACGGCTACACTATTGAGGTCGCGGTTCCGTTCAAGTCTTTGCGTTACGAGGCGGGCAAAGGCAAGCTGTGGGGCGTGCAGGTCTTTCGCAATATCCTGCGGCTCAACAGCGAGCAGGATTCATGGATGCCGCTCTCGCGCAGCGACGCCAGCATTCTCAGCCAGGCAGGGCACATCACGGGCCTCGAAAACATTTCGACGGAGCACACGCTGGAATTGATTCCCAGCCTCACGCTCTCCGAGACGGGCAAGCGACTGCGTTCGATTCCGCCATCCGTCCTGCGCGCGAACCCCGGATTATTGGACCAGGGACGCTTCGTCAACGAGCCTCTCAAGTTCGATGTCGGACTGACGGCGAAGTACGGCATCACTCCGACCGTCACGCTCGACCTCGCCATCAATCCAGACTTCGCGCAGGTCGAGGCGGACCAACTCGTGGTCACGACCAACCAGCGCTTCCCCATCTTTTTCCCTGAGCGGCGGCCCTTCTTTCTCGAAGGCAAGGAGATTTTTCAAACGCTCGTGACGGTCCTCCACACGCGCGCCATCGTGGACCCGGATGTGGCCGTCAAACTTTCAGGCAAACGCGAGCGCAACAGCTTCGGCCTGCTCGTCGCCTCGGATAATGGTCCTGGAAATATCATCGGGGACGACAGGCTGAGGCCCGGCAACTTTCGTTTTCTGGACCACAACGCGAGCATCGGCGTGCTGCGTCTCAAGCGCGACGTGGGCAAGGAAAATAACCTTGGACTGATTGCGACCAGCTATAATTTCGTGGACAAGCACAACGAGGTTGGCGGCTTTGACGGGCGCTTTCGTCTCAACAAAATCACGACCTTGGACTTCCAACTTCTAGGCTCGCACTCGCGCGAGTTCTTCTACGAGCCGGAGCTTGATAAAAACATTTACCGGACCGGCAATAGCTTCGCCTACTCCGTCTCTTATGATGTCTCCGGGCGCAACTGGGGCACGTCAATCTTCAGCGAGGGCTACACCAAAGATTACCGCGCCGAATTGGGATTCAACTCGCGCACCAACACCAACTTCAACGGTTTCGACCTGCGCTATTTTTCCGACCCGAATGAAAAGAAGAAGGTCGTCTCCTGGTGGGTCGAAAGTTTTCATCACTTTGATTACGATTTTCAGGGCCGCTCGCAAATCTGGGAGAGCGACGCGACGCTGGGTTGGAATTTCCAGAACAATAAAACGTTCTGGGTCGCGTACAGGCGCGGCTACGAGCGATTGATTGAGGAAGAGTTTGGGGCCAAGCGGACGGCCTCGCAGGAGGGAATCTTCTTCGGGTCGAGCGAGCGTTCGACCGCCAAGCAGCACTTCGTCACGTCCTTCTCGACGCAACAGAAGACCTACGGCGGAACCATCAAGGCCGCCTATCGCATGGGCACCTTCGACTTCGACTTTGGCGGTGGTCCAAAATTCCCGCGCGTCAGTCCCGCATTCTTTCGAGCGCAACAGGCCGAAGCCGCCGGTCTCTGCGATGTGGATAATCCGCCGTCCATCTGTCTTGAGCCGCTTGACCCAGGCTCAGGCAATCTGCTGGACATCACGGGCAATGCTTATTATCAACCGACCAGCGCCCTGCGCCTGACGCTCAACTATACAAAGAACAGGCTCACGCGCGACGATAATCATCTCATCGCCTTTGATGATAACATCTACTCCCTGCGCGGAACCTACCAGTTCACCAGATTCATGGCCGCCCGTGCGCGAGTTGATTACTCCACACTCTCGGCGCGCGCCCGCGCTCAATTTCTCTTCGCCTGGACACCCAATCCCGGCACGGCCCTCTACATAGGTTACAACGACGACGTGAATCGCAACGCCTTCAGCCCCATCAACGGATTCCTCGAACCGGGATTTCGCCGCAACGGCAGGACCTTCTTCATCAAAATGTCGTACCTCTTCCGCCGCAGTTTCGGAGGATAAGAAGGATTGATTCATTTGCTCATCGGCTCATCGGCTCATTAATTTATTCCTTCAATGAGTCAATGAACAAATGAGCAAATGAATCAATCCTTCTATTCGTTTGTTCGGTGCTGGATTCGCTGGCATGTTAGACTATAGCGGTTCTCAATTGGATACGAGCATTGCGACAAGCGTTAGATCAGTATCGCCTGCTTAAGCTGGGCGGGTCGTTGCCGAGCCAGGAATACCCGCCCGGCTTAAGCAGGCGGTACTGACACGTAGTCGCACTCAATTGAAAACCGCTATAAATCTCCATCTGATTAACTGGCGAGGCTCATCGCTGCAAAGCTTACATGTTGGAATCAATTCTTGGCCCATTAAAATTGCGCTTGAACGCACGTTTGGCGGCGGTCTCTTGCCTGTTGATGATGGCTGCTTTAATCTGCGGCGCGTGTAAGAGCGGCTATCCAGCGTCCGCGAATCAAAATCCTGCGGGCGCGGAGAGGGGAGCGCCGAGGCAGGTCAAAACGGCGCGCGTCGCGGAAATGCCTATGGGCCAGACCGTGACCGAGCAGACGTGAGCAACAACGGTCGCTTGCGCCCCGGCGCGTTTGCACACGCGGACATCATCACCGACGACGCGAGCATGGCAGCCACAGTGCCCACCAGCGCCATCGTGACCTTCGCGGGAATCGAGAAAGTCATCGTCGTGCAAAACGGCAAGGCCGTCGAAAAATCAATCACGACCGGAAGGCGCGCGGCAGATTGGACCGAAGTCCTCTCCGGCGTCAACGTCGGCGACGCAGTCATCATCAACCCCGCCAATCTACAATCGGGCCAGGCCGTCGCCGTCTCGGAATAAATAAGTCAGGAGTCTCGGAGTCTGGAGTCATTAGTCAAAAGAAAAACAAAGGCTCTTGCTTTTGACTCATGACTCTAGAGTCTCAGATTCCCGACTCTGAAAAAGGAACACGAGCAGATCGGAGTCGGCGCGGGAAGCGGCGATTAGAGAATGCTTGAAGAGTTAGACGCGCCCTGAAAGGGCCAAATATGATAGCCGGGGGCAGCGCCCCCGGTTACTGGTCCAAGATAGAGACCGACCCTGAAGGGGTCGCATCTCAACCTTGAAGGTGCGACCCTTTCAGGGTCGGAACATCTTAACGAACAAGCGACCGTGGGCGTTGCCCCCGGCTATCATATTCATCCCCTCCGGGGATGCGTCTTTAACCAGCCCCTAGTCTCTAACCTCCAGCCTCTGCCTTTACCAGCCTCTGCCCTTATTGAAAGACCTGTTCGACGGGGACGATGGTGACATCCGAGGGCTTCACGTTGATTTTGTAGCCCTCTATGATTTTGTCTTCGTCGGTAATCTCTTTGGGCTTGGGCGCGTTGTAGGTGATGGGCGATGGCTTGTTGGAGGTAATCGCGTCGCGCAGTTCATCCGCGTCTTTGGTGATGATGACGATGCGCATGTTGTCCGTCTTGAGATATTGACGAAGGGCGCGGTTGACATCTTCGAGGGTCAGCTTGGCGAGTTGTTCGCGCATGTAGGTGTTGAAGTTGCCGATGCCGTAATAGCGGCTGTCGAGCGCGTAGCCGAGTTCCGCGTCCTGCGTTTGCGTCAGGACGTTGACATACTTGCCTAGAAATTCGCGCGTCGCTTCAAACGCTTCGCGTGACATACCGTCGCGCAGGAGTTTGTCGTATTCATAGAGCGCGGCGCGCAAGGCGAAGTGTCCGTGGCGGGGTTCGACGGGGCGAATCCAGATTTGAAAGATTTGCTGCTGGCGTGCCAGATTCGTGTCAGGCTCGAACTGGAACATGCCGCGCGGAAAATATTCTATGTAGGCGTAATCGCCGTAGTTGAGACCGCGCGCTTCACGCAGGCGTTGATAGAGATAGCTGTTCGACGAACGATGTTGGCCCAGATATGAAGCGACGACGGCGAGCGCGGGCCAGTCCTTGTCCGCGCGCGTGACGTTGATGGGAAAGCCCAGAGAGATGGCGGTCGAGCGTGTCTCTCGTTTGACAATTTCGACGCGCGTGCCCGCGTCCAGTTTCGGCGCGGGCAGCTTCGCGCTGCTCTCCTTGCCCTTCGGCAGTTTGTCAAAATCCGACTCCATCTTTTGCGGGAAGGGTGCCGGATAGCCGCCCGCCAAGCCTATCAGGAGATTGGCCTGCGTGTAATTCTTGCGATAGAAATCGCGCACGTCCGCGACCGTGAGCGCTTCGAGCGCGCTGACCGTGCCGCGATTCTGGTGGCCGTAGGCGTGGCCTCCCGCGTAAATCATGTTATAGAGGACTTCCTTGCCGAGTTCCTCGTCGTTGCCGCCGCGCAGAGAGTTCTTCAGGTAATTGATGGCATCCGTCTTGAGACGCGTGAAGTCTTCCTGGCGAAAGCCCGGATCGAGGAGCATCCCGCTGATGAGCGAGTAATAATGGTCCAGATTATCCAGGTGAGTGGTCCCTTTAAAGACCGTCAACTCTTTATCAATCTGCCAGCCGAAGGATGTCGCCATCGGGTACATCGCTTCGACTATCTGATCATAAGAGAGCGTGCGCGTGCCGCCCTGTGCGAGCATCGCGGCGGTCAGAGCGGCGACGCCCTCTTGGCCCTTCGGGTCGCTGGCGGAGCCTGTCTTGAAGATGATGCGAAAGGTGACGAGAGGCGAGCTTTTCGGCAACAACACGTTTTTGCTCACCGCGCCGCGCACGCTCTTTTGCGTCTTACTGTTTGTGGCCGCGAAGGTGTTCATCGTTAAAGTCAAGGTCATGAGAGAAATTATGAATGTGCGTAACATCTCTACTTTCCAGCCTCCTTGTTATCCTTCTTCGTGGCGAGCGTGACGATGGTCCGGTGATTGTCCACGAAATAACGCGAGGCCGCCGCGCGCATGTCCGACGGCGTAATCTGGTCGTAAAGAGCGTATAGCTTGTCTATCGTTTCGGGCGTGCGACGGAGCGCGACGAACTGCGCGAGCGCGTTGGCAATCGCATCCGAACTGTTGAGGCCGAGCGCGAAACTGTAACGCAGGCGCGAGCGCGTCGAATCAAGTTTGGCTTGCGGCACAGTCTCGGTCGAGAATCTTTTGAAGGTCTGAATAATCTGCTGGCGCACGTCGTCCATGTCCTTCTCGTCCTTGATGCGCGCGGAGACCATGAACAACTCAGGGTCCATCCGGTTGCTGAACGTATAATCCAGAGACTCTACTTTCTGGTCCTTTAATACGAGTCGCTGGTAGAGATCGGAATTTGCGCCGAAGGCGATGGGCGCGAGCAGGTCCAGCGCGGCCTTGTCCTTGTTGACCTCCGAATAGGCCGGACCGCGAAACGCCACGTAGACCAACGGGAGAGTCTCCGAAGGCCAGGGCACATGAGCCGTGCGAGGCTCGTTCTGCTCCGGCTCTTTGGGAATCTGCGGTTGGTAATCGCCGCGCTTCCAATCCCCGAAATTTTTCTGGACCAGCGAGAGCGCGTGCTCCCTCGTGACATCACCGACGAGCACGACCGTCGTGTATTCGGGCCGATAATAACGCTTGTAAAATTCCAGGCTGTACTCGTACTGGTTGGGCATGTCCTCTATGTCTTCGATGAAGCCCATCGTCGTATGCGAGTAGGTGTGCTGTTTGTAAGCGGTCGCGCGCAGGACTTCAAAAAGCTTCTCTTCAGGGTCCGCGCTGTTTTTATTAAACTCGCCGAGCACGGCCCGCGTCTCCGTCTTGTAAGCATCGGGCGGGTACTTCAAATGCTCGAAGCGGTCCGCCTCCAACTCCATCACCTTGTCCAAATCCTCTTTAGAAAAGACGCCGTGATAAACGGTGCGGTCGTCCGTCGTGTAAGCGTTGGTGGATGCGCCCGCGCGTTTGAGAATCGCGTCGCGCTCTTCGGAGGTGTAGCGTTCGCTGCCGCGAAACATGAGATGCTCGAAGAGATGCGCGTAGCCGCTCTTGCCCCGCTCTATCTCGTTGCGCGAACCCGTCGAGACGACGATATAGCTCGCCACCAGATTCGGATAGTCCGTCGGGATGGTTATCAATCGCAGCCCGTTCGGCAAATCGTCAATCGTATATTTATACGGAAAAACTTTGCGCCCGTTCCCCTGCGCCAGCGCCAGTAGAGGCAGGCATAACAAGAGCGAGGCAAGAATCAAGAGCTTCATTTGTTCAGACTCCCTGTAACTGTTAAGGAATATCGGTTGGGGTGAAAAGATTATACAAGATGGAAGCACGGTTGGCGAAGACCGGAAACAGGCTCTGAAGTTTAAATAGGATGTCAATTGAATGTCGGGAAGCGGCAAACGTTTAAACGCAAAGGCCACCAAGAGAGCACGCAAAGAGCGCAAAGGGAAATTCACTTTGCGTCCTTTGCGGTTAAGCGTTCGCTGATGGTCCAGGCTCTATCCGAGAATGGATTCCGCGCTCAACGTCAGAGCGGGGATGCTGGATGATGTGAGAGACTCGCCGCTCGTGGCATGTTGGGATATTTGGTAAGCGCCGTTGAGAGGCTGCGCGTAAAACTCAATCGTGTCCTTCGTGAGGTCAACCAGCCACACTTCCATAATGCCCGCCCGCGCATACAGCGGGACTTTAATTACACGATCATATTCGATGGAGCTATCAGCTACTTCGACAAGCAACAAAACATCTGCGGGCGTCGGATGGCTATTCGCGTAAAAATCATCTCGCAGATGAAGTAAAGAAACATCGGGTTGCGGTTCTGAGTATTCGTCTAGTTGAATAGGATTCTGCACTCTTACAATAGCGCCATGCCCGGCGAAACGGCTCAACAACGCATTGACAATTCGATCAACACAGGCCGCGTGGCGGCTTCCAATGGGACTCATCCTGATGACCTCTCCTTCGATCAGTTCAACGCGGTCGTCTTCGGAGAAGATGCCCGCCGCGCCCATGCGGTAGTATTCGTCAACATTGAAATGATGTCGTTCGATCTGGACTGACATAGCTATTCACCTCTAAAGTTGTACCGCTAAAAAACTAGCAAAGCCGTCGCTCGAAAACTATTTCGCCTGGACCAATTCCGCGTCTACCTCATCAGGGACTTTCAGCAAGTCTTCCCAGCCGGAGTGATCCTCTCTCATCTGCGCGGTCAATTCGTCGCGCAGGCGTGTGAGTCTTTCGCTCAAGGTGCAGGGATAGTTTTCTATATCACGAAAGCGAGCGCGTTGTTCTTCGACGAAGGCTTTCTGTTTTTCGATGGAGGGGATGGGTTCGTGCTGGCCGTTCTCCCAGAAGGGCATGAGCAATCTTTCGACGCGGGCCGCGCCGGGAATCGAAGGCGTCTCTTCATCAAGGCCGATGATGTCGGCCACGTAATCGCCGCCCGCGTCTATCCCGCGAAAGATTTGGAGGCGTCCCGGCAGCGTCGTCTTCTCAGGATTGTTGGAAGCCTTTAAGGTCGGCTGTCCTTCGATGAGGCATTGTTTGAAGATGACGCCCGCGATGGAACGGACCTCGCTGGAAAGCTTCGTGCCGATGCCGAAGCCCGCCGCCCCAGGGAATTCTTCGACGATGTGAGAGACCTTTTCCACGTCCAGATCGCCCGTCAGAATCGGCATCAGCCCGTGCAACCCGTTGGTCTCGAAAAAGCGCATGCACCAGGCTCCGAGGTCCGCGAGGTCGCCTGAGTCTACGCGATAACCCTTGAAGGCTTTGCGGCGCGCTCCCGTAGAGGTCGCGGCCATCGCGGCGTGAACCGCGCCCATGTGAACATCAATCGTGTCTAAGAGCAGAGTGGTCCCGTTCGGGTTCGCGTCGAGCCAGCGCTCGAAGGCGACCTGCTCGAAATGTTTCGGCTTGCCCGTGCGGGCTTCCGTCTCAGGCTCGGTCAGGTATTCTATGTAAGCCTGTTGCCAGTAGTGCGCCTCCGTGCCGACGGCGGGAATTTCCAGGCGATGCGCGGCCTCCATGTTTGAGGTATCGTTAAAGCCGCCGATGAAGGCGTAAGTGGCAACTTCGACGGCGCGCTCTATGTCGCCGCTGCGACGCAGGGAAAAGTCAGAGAGCCAGCGCGTGCCCGCCGCCATGCGAAATTGCATGGCGAGCGCGGCGGTCGTCATCGGCAGATCAAAGGCGTGCTCAAACTTTATCTCCTGCGCCTGCGTCAGCCCGAATGGACCAGTAATGTCGGCGAACGGCTCGTTGGCGAAGACGATGGTCGCGGGACGCACGGCGCGCACTTCGCCGACGACGCCCATATCTTCAATCGCCTTGGCGAACAGTTCGAGGCCGCCGCGATCCTGTTCCAGAGAGCGCAGGCGCGGGCGATCAATCTGGCTGTCTATCAGAGAGCGGACCAATCTTTCATGACCCAGGCAGGGAGCGAAAGGCAGCTTGCGTTGCGTCACATAAAAGGTCGCCTTCGCCTCGCTCAAGGGTTTGTCGTGCAGCCGCGTCACGTCCTTGTAGGACGCATTGCCCATCGCCGCGTGATAGCGATCAATATTGAGTGTGCCCATAACGGTCAACAATCATAACACGGAAACTGAGTCGCAGGTCCCAGGTCTCAAGACCCAAGTCAAGAGCCGGAAGAAGTCGGTTCTTGACTTGGGTCTTGAGACTTGAGACCTGCGACTCAGCCTTTCAAACGATTTCCGCTCCGGCGCGTTGCATTTCTTCGATGGCGCGCTGGCCGTCTCCGGGTTGGACTTCGACGGGGCGCATGGCCTCCGCGACGGCCTTGACCTGAAAGCCCTCGCGCACCGCATCGAGCGTCGTATTCTTGACGCAGTAATCGGTCGCCAGCCCGCCGACCCAGACTTCCGACACTCCGCGCTCGCGCAAGCGTGCGGCGAGGCTCGTCCCATCAAATGCCGAATAGCTATCCTCGTCGCCCATGCCCTTGGAGATAATTTCTATACGCGGGTCTTCAACCAACGCTTCGTGAAAGGACGCGCCGCGCGTTCCCTGCACGCAGTGGACCGGCCACGTCCCGCCGTAGTCCGCGAAATGCTTCGTCTTCGCCGGATGCCAGTCCCTGCTTTTAAAGACGTAATCGCCGCGCGCGAGAAACTCTTCGATTAAGCGATTGAGCGGAGCGATCACTTCATCGCCATCCTTGACGGCCAGCGCGCCGCCCGGACAAAAATCATTCTGCACATCAACGACGAGCAAAGCTCTCTTCTCCTTCTCTGTGGATTTCATCTTCAACCTCACAAACCTCAACGGCACGCCTTTAAAGTATGCAGCGGCAAAGAAAGGTTCGCAAGCGTCAGGAGCAAAATCAACTTTCATTAACGGATTGCAATTGAATGTCTGGAATCAGCAGATGCTTAATCGCAAAGGACGCAAGGAGAGACGCCAGGGACGCCAGGCAAAACTCTCTTTGTAACTTTGGCGGATTTCCTTTGCGCCTTTGCGGTTAAATCAAATCGCCACAACTGAATTTTTGCCTTTGCATGGTAATCTTATCTCGAAGGAAATTATTGGCCCAGGTCCGGCGCGCCCTGCGTTGATACAACTGTGAGACTCTTTTATACTTGTCTCGTTCATCGCCACAGATTTCAAGATTGGTAAATTAAACAGAAGTTATATATGCCTGCCGAACGTAGAAAGGATGTCGAAGAGATTTTTGACGCGGCGATTGAACGCGCGCCCGGCGACCGTCACGCCTTTCTACTGGAGGCTTGCGCGGGCGACGAGGCGCTCATTCAAGAGGTCGTCACGCTGATAGATTACTACGAGCATTCGGGACAGATGAATCCCTCCCCGGTCGCGGCAGAATCCGGCGATAATGCGCTCATCATAGAGCCTTCGCCGTTAATCGGCAGACGCATCGGCGCGTATCGCATCGTTCGCGAGATAGACCGTGGCGGGATGGGCACAGTCTTTCTGGCCGTGCGCGCGGACGATGCGTTTCAGAAGCGCGTGGCGATTAAACTCATCAAGCGCGGGATGGACACGGACTTCGTCCTCAGCCGTTTTCGCCGCGAGCGACAGATTCTCGCCAGCCTCGACCATCCGAACATCGCGCCGCTCCTTGACGGAGGCACGACCGAAGACGGCTTGCCCTATTTCGTCATGGAATACATAGAGGGGCAGCGGCTCTATCATTACTGCGACGCGCAGAGGCTCAACGTGCGCGAACGGCTCAACCTCTTTCGCCAGATTTGCGATGCCGTCCATTACGCGCACCAGAATCTGGTCGTCCACCGCGACATCAAGCCGAGCAACATTCTCGTCACCACGGACGGCACGCCGAGGCTCCTCGATTTCGGCATCGCCAAACTGCTCAACCCGGAACTCTCCCAGGACACCATCGCGCCGACGGCGACCGAGATGCGTCTGATGACGCCCGAATACGCCAGTCCCGAACAGGTGCGCGGCGAGCGCGTCACGCCCACGAGCGACATCTACAGCCTCGGCATCCTGCTCTTCGAGCTTTTGACGGGCCATCGTCCATACGGCTTTCCCAGCCGCGCGCCGCATATCATCGCGCGCGTCATTTGTGAAGACGAGGCGGATTATCCGAGCTATGCCGTGAGCCGCGCGGTCAACATCCTGCCGATTTACTCCGTCCATGGAAAGGCCACCACTCTGGACCAGATTTGCCAGTCGCGTAACTCCGCGATGGACGACCTGCGGCACGAATTGGCGGGCGATCTCGACTACATCATCCTGAAGGCTCTTCACAAAGAACCCTGGCGTCGTTATCAATCTGTGGACCATCTACGCAGAGATGTCACGCAGCATCTGGAAGGGCGTCCGATTGCGGGGCTGGTCCCGTTTCCCAAAACGGAAATCATGCCCAGAATCGGCGGCAGGCACACGGCCACCACGGAAAAATCCGTCGCCATTCTCCCTTTGCGAGTGATGATCGCAGCCGAAACGGGCCAGACTGAAGAGAGCCAACTCGGCGTCGGGTTGACGGATGCGCTGGTCACTCGCCTCAGTAACATCAACGGTATTACCGTCAGGCCGCCGAGCGCCGTCCAGCACTACGGCGGCGGCAACGTGGACCCCGTCGCTGCCGGGCAGGAACTCGGCGTGAGCTTTGTCGTGAGCGGTTCGATCCGACAGGTCAGAGACCGCATACGCGTCTCCGTGCAGTTACTCGATGTCGGAAAGAACGCCACCGTCTGGGCCAGGCAATATGATGAGATGCTGGCCGACGTGCTCAGCCTTGAGGACGCGGTCTCGCAGGAGGTCGCGGAGGCTTTGGTCCCGCTCGGCAGCCAGGCGGAAGGTCGCAGCGGTCAGGCGAGGAAGGATGATGATAGTGTTCAAGCGGCGAGCGCTTCTGAATCAACGGGGGCGCGGGGCGTCGCGGGTGTAGTCAATACGGCAGACCCGCAGGAGCCTTTCACCACCAACAGCGAGGCCAATCAGCTTTACCTGGCCGGACGCTATTACATGATTAAGCGAACTCCCGAAGGACTCCAACGCGCCATCGCCAACTTTGAAAGCGCCGTCGAGAAGGACGAACGCTTCGCTCTCGCCTACGCCAACATTGCCGACTGTTACGCGCTGCTCAACTGGTACATAGAGCCTCCGCCGCAGGATGCTTTTGACAAGGCCAAGGAAGCCGCGCTCAAGGCCGTGGAGATTGACGAGGATTTGGCGGAAGGTCACGTCTCACTGGCCTTCATCAAGTTTACATACGAGCGCGATTGGATCGGCGCGGTCAGGCATTTTCAACACGCGGTCAAACTCAACCCGAACTATACGACAGCGCGACACTGGTATGCCCTCTGCCTGTCAGCGATGGGCAGACACGATGAGGCCGTCAATCAAATCAAACAGGCCCAGTCAATCAACCCGCGTTCGCCCGTCCTCGCCACGGCTGGCGCGAACGTCCTCTACTTCGCGGGCCGCTTTGATGAAGTCATCGCGCAGTGTCATCATGCGCTGGCGCTTGATCCGGGTTCCGTCGGCGCTCACGCGGTCCTGCGTTGGGCCTACGAGCACAAGGGAATGCACGCGGCGGCCTTCGAGGTTTACGAGAAAGAGCGTGCCTTCGCGGGTGATACGCCGACGACGCAGGCGAAGTTGGCCCACGTCCTGGCCGCCAGTGGCCGCGTAGCGGAAGCACGCCGGACTCTCGACGCTCTTCTCGCACTCCCGCAGCGTAGCGGCGTCACGCCCTACGAGATTGCCGTCATCTATTCATTGATGGGTGATCTGGATGAAGCCTTCCAGTGGCTTTCGATAGCGGAGCGCGATCACGCCGTCGGACTCACCTACGTCGGAGTTGACCCGCACCTTGACAACCTGCGCGCGGACCCGCGCTTACAGGAGTTCATGCAGCGCATCGGTCTCGTTCAGTAGCCCTTCGCATAGCTTCCTTACATACCCTCACGTCAGCAGGGGAAACGAGTTTGAGCGCCGCCGTCGCAGAAGGCTGGCTTGACGATTATCCCGACGATAACTACCGCCGCGACCGTGGCTCCTATAATAATCCACGTCTTCGTCGAAAGACCGCCGCCAGATTTTTTCACCTGCGACACATCCTTGTAGTCCACCGTCTGGGACGCGCCCGTTTTGCGGTCTATGATGGTGAACGAATCATTTCCCGCCTCGCCTATGTAGCCCTTCAGTTTAGTGTTGTTCAGCAGCGTGACTTCAACGCGAGCATCCTTGCCGGTGCCTCTCTTAGAGATACTGGCCCGCGCCTTCTCCGCGCGCTGCGCGTCAACTCCCGTTTGCGCATGGGTTGATTGAAAGCCGGTCGCCGTCAAGAGCAGTATCAACGAAAACATGATCGCGATAGATTTTTTAAGCATCAATAAATTCCTTCTGGTTTTGAAATTAAACGCGCCCCGCGTCTCGTAAACACCCCGCGTCTTGCAAAGGCCATTCCAGCATCGTGTGTTCGACTAAAGATAACTACTCTCTTCGGCTTAAGGCAGGAGTTGGAGAGTTTCAATTCTCAAACTGAGCAGTAATATTCCGACTAGAGGCGGGATTCTGCTGCGTCAACGGTCCTCTACTTCGTGACGCGTGAAATTATCATCCATGACATCACAAAACAAAAGAAAAATCAGTGGTTGGTCAATTTTGAGTTGAGCCAGTATGAAAGCGCTATTCACCACCGCAGACACAGAGCGCACAGAGTCAGCACAGAGGCTTGAATTTCTTCTCTATGCGTCCTCTGTGCGCTCTGTGTCTGCGGTGGTGAATAGCGCTTTCCATACGTTCAACTGCAATCCGCTCTAAATCTAAATTCGGAAAATGACACGCTCCTTCTGTGAGAAATGGCCGATGATGCGTTTGAGATGAGGCTGTTGAGAAGAGACGACGCCGGAGAGCGTCCGCAGAGATGAAACCCCTTACCCGACCGAAGGAGACAATCATGATGATAATTAGACGCACCCTGCTCATGGCATGCGCGCTGGCCGTTACCCTCTCCCTGGCCTTTGCGCCGTGGAACGTGGCTCGCGCGGAAGATTTTAACCCCCAGCCGGACCCGCCCGGTTTCGGGATGTTCGGAATTATTCGCGGGCAAACCGCACGGCTCAACGTCGTCGTCGCGGGAGTGGACCAGCACGAACCGCTCGCAGAGAGACCGGCGGGGCCGTGGCGTATGACCTTGAGTTTCTACAACGGCGATGGCAGCGTGCTCGTCCAGTCAACTCAAATCGTGGAGCATGGCAAAGCCGCGTCACTGGATTTTGTTGCGCCCTCGCTGCCCGCAGGCTTGCGCATGAGAATCCGCGCCGGAGTCAGCATTGACCCTGACGCTAATGGCTTAACCCCGTGTCTCAAGCCTGCGGTCGAAGTTCTCAATAACGATACGGGCAGGTCCGCTTTTATCTATGAGGGAACGGGCGAGTACGATGATGAGGACAATGCAGGCTCAAGCATAGTCGGACTCACACGCGGACAGGTCGCGCGTCTCAACGTCGTCAACATGGGCGTCTTCCCGCCGGGGCCGTGCTTTCCCCCAGGCCCGTGTTTTCCTCCGGGGCCATGCTTCCCGCCGGGGCCTTGTGTGCCGAGCGGGCCGACCCGCGTCACTCTGACTTTTGTTGATGCGAGCGGAAACGTTCTCTCGCAGGCTATCAAATCGGTGGACTTCAACCGCGCGGCATTCCTGGACCTGAATTGGAGCGACTTCCCCCCGGACCCGTATCACCGCCTGCAAGTCCGCGCGCTGGTGAGCGTCGAACGAGACCCGAACGGGCTTACCCCCTGCATCCGTCCGACCCTCGAAGTCTTCAACAGCGAGACGGGCATGACTACGCTCCTCGTTCCCGTCACTCAAACGGCGATGCCCGCCGTGCAGTAGCATCTTTCGTCAAAAAAAACTTGACGGGAGGCGCAGGAAATTTTAGTTTTGCACACCCGCACCGGGATGGAGTCCACAAACGGACTTCATCCCGGTGCAAATCTATTGCGAGACCCTCGTCTTAATTCCGTATCAAGCTGCCATCGCGCGCAGTGCCGGAATACTCAAACATGATTGGACCAATTCAAGCCCCTATTGGAAAGTAGGAGATTCAGGAATGTTCCCCAGACCAGTCTTACGCCTCTACACGCAACTCTTGCTCTCAGCCTTACTGCTCATCTCTGCGCCCGCGCTGTTGACCCTCCGCGCGCAGGGCATCGCGCGCACGCTCGAACCGGGCGGCACATCCCGCGAGCGGGAAATCATGGCCGGTGAGAGCCAGGCTTATGAAGTCACTGTGCCAGCAGGTCAATGCCTGCACCTTCAGCTTGAACAAAGCGGGATAGACTTAACGGTGTTGGTCTACGGCCCTGACGGGAGCCGCGTGCTTGACTACAACGGCATCGGCAGCCCGCTCGGACACGCGGAACTGGCGCTGGTCTCCAACGCTTCGGGCGTTTACAAGATCGAAGTCCGCCCGGTGAAAATCGTCGGGGCGGCGGGACATTATCAATTACAGGCGTCGGAACTACGCAGCGTGACGGAGCAGGACAGAGACCGCTTTGCCGCGCAAGCCGTCACATCGCAGGCACAGGATTTCCGTAAAATTAATACGGCAGAGGCCCGGCGCGATGCCATCAGCAAGTATGAAGAGGCGCGCGTGCTCTGGCGAAAATCAGGGGACCGGGACGAAGAGGCGGCGGCGCTCATCAGCATGGGCCGTCTACAATTGGGGTTGGCCCAGTATCAGAAAGCGCTCAATAGTCTGACGGAGGCGCTTAGCCTCTCGCGCGCGGCGAAGTACCAACGCGGCGAAGCGCAGGCTCTCGCCAATATCTCAAACATCTACGTGGACCTTGGCGACTACGCGAAGGCGCTGGATTTCAACCAGCAAGCCTTGCCGCTCCTGCATGTCATCGGAGACCGCGAGAATGAAGCCACGGCGCTCAGCAACATGGGTTTGATTTACGCCAGGGACCCGCGCGATTGGCCCAAGGCTCTGGACTATTACAACCAGGCGCTGCCAATCTTTCAGGAGTTGGGCAATCGTCAGAGAGAGGCCGTCACGCTCGGCAACATCGGCAACATCTATCGAAGCCAGGGAGATTATCCGAAGGCGCTGGAATTCCTCAGACGCTCGCTGCCACTGCGCAGGGAAGCGGGCGACCGCCAGGGCGAAGCCGCGACGCTCAATAGTTTCGGCTACGTTTATGAATCGCTCGGTGATAACGAGAAGGCTCTGGATTATTTCAACCAGACCAACCAGATCATCCATGCGGTCGGTTATCGCAGGGGAGAAGCGCTCGCGCTCTCTTCAATCGCGCGCGTGATGGATAAGCTGGGACGCACTGCTGAAGCCCTCGACAAGTTGGAAGATTCGCTCAAGATCGTCGAATCAATGCGCGGCGAACTGATAGGGGAAGAGGACCGCGCCACCTTCTTCGCTTCGACGGAATTCTTCTACAAGCTTTACATAGACCTGCTGATGAAGCTTCATGGTCAACACGCGTCTGCGGGCTATCTGGACCGCGCCTTGCAGGCCAACGAACGCGCGCACGCGCGCAACCTGCTCGAACAATTAAACGAAGCGCGCGTTAATCTCAGGCAGGATGTAGACCCCGCGCTGCTCAAAGAAGAGCGGCGTATCGAACAGCAAATCAACAGCGCCGCGCAGAAAGAGGAACTCCAAAGGAGCACGTATACGCCTGAGCAATTGTCCGCCTCGCAAAAGGAGATTGCCGAACTCATCGCCAAGTATCAGGAGTTGGAAGCGCGTCTGAAAGCCAGCAGCCCGCGCTACGCGGCGTTGACCAGACCGCAACTGCTCGGCGTCGAGGAGATACAGAAACGCGTGCTCGATGCCGACACGCTGCTTCTTGAATACTCGCTCGGCGCGGAGCACAGTTACTTGTGGGCCGTCTCTTCAAGTTCGGTCAACGGCTTCATCCTTCCCAAACGCGAGTTGATAGAGGGATTGGCAACTCGCTTCTACAATCTACTGACGGCGCGCGCGCAACGCTTGAAATTTGAAACGCCGGAGGAGAAACAATCGCGTCTCTCTCAGGCCGATGCCGAACTCACTAAGGTCTCGGCTGAACTGAGCCGCCTGTTAATTGGTCCAGTCGCCTCACAGTTGGGGACGAAAAGACTGCTCGTCGTGAGCGATGGCGTCTTGCATCTCATCCCGTTCGCCGCGCTCACAAATCCGTCGAATCCCGCGCGCGCGCTGGTCCAGGAACACGAGATCGTCAGCGTGCCTTCCGCCTCTGCCCTCTATGAATTGAGGCGCGAGCATCAGGGGCAAACATCCGCCACCAAGATGGTCGCGGTCCTCGCGGACCCCGTCTTCGATGTCAAAGATGAGCGCGTGAAGGCCGTCGCGCAGCACGGCGTCGCCGCCCCCGGCGGGAGCGCCGCCGACAATGCGAGCGCCGGTTTCGTCAAAGCGCAGGCCAACCGGAATGACTCTCCCAACTCGAAAGACTCTCTCAGCGAAGTCACGAGGTCCGCGCGCGAGATGGGCGCGACCGCAGAGAGCGCTGGCATCCCCAGACTTCCTTTCACGCGGCAGGAGGCCAGGGCCATCACCGCTTTGATACCCGCGCCGCAGCGCGCAGAGGCGCTCGACTTCGAGGCCAGCCGCGAGACCGCGACGAGCGCGAGCTTGGGCCAATATCGCTTTATACACTTCGCCACTCACGGCCTCTTGAACAGCGAGCACCCGGAATTGTCGGGCGTCGTCCTCTCGCTCGTTGATAGAGAGGGCAAGGACCGGGATGGATTCTTGCGGACCAGCGAGATTTTCCACCTCAAACTGCCGGTCGAGATGGTGACGTTGAGCGGCTGTCGCACGGGCCTCGGCAAGCAAATCGGAGGCGAGGGAATGATCGGACTGACGCAAGGGTTTATGTATGCCGGAGCGGCCCGCGTGATGGTCAGCCTGTGGGATGTCAACGACCAGGCGACCGCAGAATTTATGGGCCGCCTCTATAAATTCATGCTCGGCCCGCAGCATCTCTCACCGGCAGCCGCCCTCCGCGCCACGCAAATTTCCATCATGCGGGAACAGCGCTGGCAGTCACCCTATTACTGGTCCGCCTTCGTCCTCCAGGGCGAGCCGAGATGAAGAGCAAGGATGAAGTATGAAAGAAGAACTACTCAAGTTGAGTAATCACTCTTTCCTAATTCAACGTGAGTCCGAAGTAAGGCAGAGCACACCCTTCAAGCTTATCCACGTCAGTGGATACATATGAGAGCCGGGGGCACCGCCCACGGTTCCTGGTCCAACGTAGCATCCGACCCTGAAAGGGTCGCACCTCAATGTTGCATGTGCGACCCTTGCAGGGTCGGATTGTGCGGTGGTGCGAGGACCGTGGGCGCTGCCCCCGGCTCTCACAGGTTGCCCTTACAGGGCACAGGCGGCTTGTCAGTTAGCCTCTGACGTCAAACTCACGTTCATTCATCCCTCATCCTTCCTACTTCATCCTTGCCTTTCTAATATCTTCCAGCAAATCTCCGGCTATTCTTCTGGTCACGTTCGGCAACGTGCCGTCATACACGCCTTTGGGTTTCCTGTTTTTAATGGGCCAGATAACCGCGCCGTCCTCGTTGACGAGCCTGACCGTGACGATGGTTGAGAGCGTCTCAATCTCAACGCCGCCGTTTGTGCCCGCCCCCGCTCCCGCAGACTGTTTCCGCTCATCGCCCCCGGCAGTTTTGCGCGCGGGCATCTCCCTGATGTTGAGCTTGAGGGCTGCGTCCGCCTCGTCCTTATTCTCAGTGGTGGAGAGCCGTTGGCCCACCCGCAAATTTTGTGAAATCAAGCGGCTCAATTGTTGGACCAGCCGCGTGTCTCCCGAAATATCCAGATAAATCTTTTTCACTCCGGCCAGCGCGGTCACGGCGCTCGCTGGCGACAAAGCCCTCGTCGCGTCGTTCTCACTCCGCAATCCCGTGCCTAAAGGCATTCCATCGCCGGGCACGGGATTGCCTGTGCTTGCCCGCGAGTCCGTGGATGTGGAAGTTGACCGTTGTCTGAGTTCTCTCGAACTGCCCGGTAACTGCAAAGCCCTCGTCCCTCGCTCAACTCTGGCGGGCGCGGATTTTATTACTGGTCCAGATAATACTTTTGAGGCCGTTGTCCCACGAGTGTTTGAAATGTCCTGCGGCTTGCCCTGGTCCTGAACCGATGCGTTCACGTTCGCAGGCGTTGAAGGGGGAAGAGGAGCCTGTGACGCGTTTGTACTCTCCTGCGGTCTGGCCTGGGCCAACTCCACGGGCGCTGGCTTCGCCTGTCGAAAACCCCTGGCGATAAAGAGGACCAACGCGCCCGCGCAAAGCATCAACAGGAGGCCAGCGAGCACGGGTTTGAGGGGCAAACGTGCGCGCCCGTCCTTCAAGTTGAAAGCGTCTGAAAGACGAAGCCACATGCGCCGGGTGTAAAGGATGGCGGCGGGCAGCCAGCTTGTTTCTTCATAGGAGATAGTCAGCCCCGCATGAATGGCGTCGGCTGGTCCGGGAATCAAGGGCGAGATGACGAAGGAGAGTTTCTGGCCTCCTTCGAGAATGATTTCGGATGTGAGAGTCGCGCCCGCGTCAACGATTTCAGACGCGCCTAGAAGATGACTCGCGAGCAGCGTTTCCCGGCCCTCTTTGAGAGCACGCACTTCTATCAACTCGTCTCCGTCCTCTATCTTGAGATTGATAGAGTTGGCACGCTTTATATCAAGACGCGCGCGCTCGTTTCCGTCCACGATGATTGAGAGCAGACCCGCGTGAGTGGTCTTACGGCGCGCGGATTGTTTGTCGAGCGTGCCCTTGATGGCCGCCAGTTCGTCAATATTGAGGGGTTGGATATGACGGCGATGCTGTTTTCCATTTCTCTTCATATCGTTTTTACCACCCGGCAAAAAAAAGTATGGAATATCCAGTCGCCGCGCGGGCAACTCCAATCTCAGAGCCTTCGTCACGCGCCCGTAGCAATCGGGATGAAGAATCGCGTGGATGCGATTAATCTCAACCTTGTCTTCATCATGATTACTGGAAAAGGCTAGGGAGCGAATCTCATTTTCTATCGGATCAAATTCGACGGGCACGGGGCATGATGTGTTCCAGGGCGAAAATTGGTCCAGGCACTCGAAGACCAACTCGACGAACTCTTCTGGCGAATCATGCGTCTGAAATCTCTCTTCGCCTCTCTGCCCGCGACTGACATTTATCAACGCGCCGAATCGCTCTTTCATCTCCTGAATCAGACGCCCCTTGCGCGAACGATAGTAATAATCGTCCTTGACGCGCTCAGGGTCCTGGACCGCGACGTTGTAAATCTCCATCGTCTCGGCTGTGCTGTAGTTGTGCAGCAACCTGCTGATGCCGAGCGTGACGTAAAAGGAGTTTCGCTTGATGGTCATCTTCACCAGATGCTTGATGAAGTGTATGAGCATCTCGTGTTCATCTGGCGCGTCCTGGTCCAGTAATTGTTCACGTTCTCTTTCGTAAGGTTCGGACTCGATATAGATAAGGCGTTGGAGCAGGTGAAGCTCGCTCAGGGAGACTTTCGTGCGATGGCTCTCGGCCTTCGCCGTGTCCGAGGCATTGCGCCGCGCCGGAGTGTAATAGAGCCGCTTGAACTGAGCGGTCGCCGCGACCTCCAGCTTATTCATCGCGCCGATGACAATCGAGATCGCCTTCTGTTTACTGCCGTTGATGAAATAGGCCAGCCTGAAGGCTTTCTCGAAGTGCTCGTCAATGGACTTCAAACTACTCATGATCTCTTCCGTGCGAAGCTCAGGTTAAAAAATTCCATTGTGAATTCTGACACCCAATAATTGGTCCGGCGAGTCGAGGCCGTAAGTATAACCCGCCCGCACACGGTCTTAGCGTGTCATTTTCGGAATTCCGAAAGTGACACGCAACATCAAGCGGCGTTGCCTCATCCTCTCACGAGCGCCTGTGGAAGAGACGCCCGAAAGTTTTTCACACGAAGGTTGAGCCAGCAAGTAAGGCTCCCGGCTCTTTAACCATTCTCAAGCGAGGAACAAGAAGTATGCGACGAAAAAGAAAGAGCGATTTAGTCATCGTCTTATCGCTGATGCTCGCGTTGCTTGCCGCCACGACCCCCGTCACGCGCGCGCAATCGGGCGTCACCGTCACGCTCAAAGACACGTCACTCACCATCCCCGTCGGCAGCAGTCGTCAAATGACTGCGACCGTCAGCGGCACTGCGAACACGGCCCTTAATTGGTCCGTTAATAATATCGTGGGCGGTAACGCCAACATCGGCACCATCAGTTCAACGGGCAATTACGTTTCGCCCGCGAACATCGCCGTCGGGACCGTCCTGACCATCAAAGCCACGAGCGTCGCAGACAGTAACGCCAGCGCCACTTGCACCATCACCATCCGCAACCAGATTCCGTACATCACAGGCGTCACGCCGAACCCGTTGCCGTCCGGCCCATTCACGATGACGGTCAACGGCAGCCGCTACGTGAGCGGCGCGCAGGTGCTCTTGAACAACTCTCCGCTGCCGACCAACTTCGTCTCGTCAACTCAACTGACGGCGACCGGCAATTGGACCAGTGGCGGAAGCGCGACTGTCAACGTCATCAATCCAGGCCCCGGTGCGGTCTCCGTCAATTACACGCTCGGCGGCAATCCGACCCCGACGCCAACCCCGACGCCGATGCCAACCCCGACCCCGACCCCGGCCCCTGTGCCTTCTGTGAGCGTCGCTCCCACATCCGCGATTGTGCAGGTGGGCGGCGCGCAGCAATTCCAGGCGACGGTTCAGAATTTACAGAACACGCAGGTCAACTGGCTCGTCGGCGGCGTCGCGGGCGGAGGTCCCGTCACCGGCACGATTAACAGTAGCGGACTCTACACAGCGCCAAACGCGATGCCCTTTATGGGAGTCGTGACCATCACCGCCGTGAGCGCTGCGGACGGCACGACGAAGGCGAGCGCCAGCGTCAATTTGCAGGATTCGCAGGCCGTCTCCGTCGGGAGATTTCTTGAGCAGGCGACGTTTGGGCCAACCC
Source organism: Pyrinomonadaceae bacterium (assembly GCA_036009045.1). Lineage (GTDB taxonomy): Bacteria > Acidobacteriota > Blastocatellia > Pyrinomonadales > Pyrinomonadaceae > DASYML01. Next base: position 4,375 of record DASYML010000123.1, on the reverse strand, counting down.
CGCAATTAATGGCCCACGTTCGGCAGGTAGGCTTTAACACATTCTTGGACGAACAGTTCGCCACGCCCGAATCGCCCTGGCCCGATTACACTTTACCCGCGACGACGAGAGGCGACGCGGTCAACGCTCTCTTCTACAACGCGGGCGCGGGACAGGACCAATTACGCCAGCGCACGCTCTACGCGCTCAGCCAGGTATGGGTCGTCGCGCTCAACAAGAATACGAACGCGGACATGATTCTGCCGCATCTGCAAATTCTTTCAAGGAATGCTTTCGGCAACTATCGCACGTTGATGCGCGAGATCACCCTCAGTTCTTCGATGGGCATGTATCTGGACCTCGCCAACAGCGTGAAGCCTGGCGGGACCGTCGGCGCGAATGAAAATTACCCGCGCGAGTTGATGCAGCTTTTCACCGTCGGACTCTGGCAACTCAACCCCGACGGCTCTTTAAAATTGGACCAGCAGGGCAACCCGATGCAGACTTACACGCAAACGGACGTGCAGCAACTCGCGCGCGCCCTGACGGGTTGGACCTACCCGACGCTTCCCGGCAAACCACCGACCGGGATGAATTACAACTACGCGCCGGGCGTCATGGAAGCACGGCCAGCCAATCACGACACGACGCAGAAAACATTTCTGGGCCAGACTCTCTCCGCCAACCAGACCATCACGCAGGATTTGGACGGCGCGCTCGATATCGTCTTCAACCATCCGAACGTCGGCCCGTTCGTCGCCACGCGTTTGATACGCGCGCTCGTCACAAGCAATCCCAGCCCCGCTTATATTGCGAGGGTCGCGGGCGTCTTCGCAGACAACGGGCAGGGCGTGCGCGGTGATATGCAGGCGGTCCTGCGCGCGATTCTGCTGGACCAGGAAGCCAGGAACGATGCGCCCCCGCCGAACTTCGGAAAACTGCGGAGTCCTATGCTCTACGTGCTCGCGCTGATGCGAGCCTTGCAGGCTCCCGTCCCGCAGCAGAATCAGGCGGCTTACATCTACTACAGTTTCGGCGAAGGGATGCTCGACCCGGCTTCCGTCTTCGGCCACTACTCTCCGCTCTACAGGATTCCCAAGACGAGCCTCTTCGGGCCGGAGTTTCAAATCTACTCCCCGACCGAAGCGGTCAATCGCGGCAATTACATCTATCAGGAACTCGGCGCTTATCACGGCGGGGCTTTCGACCTTACGCCCTTCGTCAACATCGCGTCCGATCAGGTCCAATTAGTCAACGCCGTGGATAACGCGCTGCTCTTTGGCCGCATGACGCCGCAGACGCGCGCCTCCATCTACAAGGCGCTGCAAGCATCCGGCGACAATCGCATGCGCGCTCTGACGGCGCTCTACCTGACGGCCATGAGCGGCGAATATCTGGTCCAGCACTGACGCCCCCTTCTTTGGAGGAATCAAACGATGAAACAGAAATACGAAATCTCTCGCAGAGGCTTTTTGCAGTTGGGCCTCAGCGCGGGCGCGTTCGCGGCCCTCGGCGGCTTGAACATCGCGCGCGCGGCGACCACGACAGACTATAAGGCGCTCGTCTGCATTTTCCTTTTCGGCGGCAACGACGGCCACAACACCATCGTGCCCTTAGCAGCAAACGATTACAACAACTACAAGGCCGCGCGCGGGGGACTCGCCCTCCCGCCGAACCAGTTGCTGGCCGTCAACACTTCCGGCAATACCCCTTATGGCTTTCACTACGGACTGCCGGAATTGCAGGGGCTGTACAATCAGAGCAAACTCGCCGTGCTCGCCAACACGGGGATGCTGGTGCGGCCCACTACGAGGCAACAATTTCTCTCGCCCAACCCGGCTGTGCCGACCAACCTCTTCTCGCACGCGGATCAGGTGGTCCAGATGCAGACAGGCTCGCCGAACAGTTCGACGGGCACGGGCTGGGGCGGGCGCACCGCAGACCTCATGCAGGGATTGAACGCCACAGCCAACTTCCCGACCTCCATCTCCATGACCGGCACGGCGCTCTTCTGCGCGGGCAATCTGGTCCAATCTGCCAGCCTTCAGCCTAATAATTTTATGGACCAGAATGCGATGAGCTTTTACCCGCAACCGGCTGCGGACGCGCGCGCGCTGGGCCAGAAAGAGATCGTCACGACGGCGAGCGGTAATCAGATGGTGGACGCCGCGAATAAGGTGATGGCGGACGCGCTCGCGCTCAACCCTATGTTGAAGAACGCGGCGAACGCAGGGAGTTTCAATACGCAGTTTCCGCAAACGTCCCTGGGCGATCAACTCAAGGCCGTCGCGCAGATGATCAGCCTGCGCTCGCAACTCGGTGTCAGCCGACAGGTCTTCTTCTGTAGCCTTGGCGGGTTCGACCTGCACAGCAGCCAGAGTTGGATGCACTGGAATTTGCTACAGCAGTTGAGCCAGGCGATGAACGCCTTCTACAGCGCGACGGTCGAGATGGGGATAGCTGACTCCGTCACTTCCTTTACGCTGTCGGACTTCGGGCGGACCCTTCAACCGGGCGGAACGGGTTCGGACCACGGCTGGGGCAGCCACTATCTCATCATGGGCGGCGCGGTCAAGGGCGGCGACGTGTACGGCAGCTTCCCCCAACTCATCCTGAGCGGGCCGGATGATGCCAACACGCGCGGCGTGCTGATACCCACGACATCCATCGCGCAGTATGGTTCGACGATGGCGAAGTGGTTCGGCGCGACCGACGCGGAGTTGGACCAACTATTCCCGACGCTCGCAAATTTCCCCTTGCGAGACCTCGGATTCATGCTGTGACAAACCTGGGACATAAACTCAAGATGTCTGACAAAGCGGCTGTCTGGACCAATAATCCGGGCGGCCGTTTTCTCATGCGCGTGGGCCAGTTTTTCGCTTTTTCGTACGATAATCTCAACAAAAACAGCTTTCCGGCTCTCCCTGTAATCATCTCCGGGCAATCTTCCGATGCCCGATAAAAACTTGAGGGGCGGCTTATGTGCGCTTATTAACATAGCGACTCTCAAGCCCCTTACATAACTATTACAAACGTACGGCAGGTCTCCTGTTAGGATGGCCCATCTACTTGCATCTGATTAATGCAAGCATTAACCAAAGTGGAGCCATCGAGTATGGAAGATATGCAAACACTGATTTTGAGTAAGCCGAGGGCGCGACAGGTCAACTGGGAGACGATCATCACGATGGTCGTTTTTCACATGGGGGCCATCGTCGCGCTCTTTATGTTTACCTGGCAGGCTCTGATTGTTTCGCTGGTCCTGTTATGGGTGGCGGGCAGTCTCGGCATCGGCATGGGCTATCATCGCCTGCTGACGCATAGAGGTTACAAGACGCCGAAGTGGGTCGAATACGTGCTGACCATTTTCAGCACGCTGACGTTGGAGAGCGGTCCTCTACAATGGGTCACGACGCATAGAATCCATCACGCGCATACGGACGGACCCGGCGACCCGCACACTCCGCGCGACGGGACCTGGTGGGCACACGTCGGCTGGATTTTTACAGGCCCGGCACAGAAACACGACGGGGCCACGATGGAGCGTTACGCGCCAGACCTGCTCAAGGACCCCTTCCACGTCTGGCTCTCGAAGTGGTATTTCATCCCGCTCATCGTGCTCGGACTGGGGCTGCTCGTCTTCGGCGGCTGGTCCGTCTTCATGTGGGGCATCTTCCTGCGCACCGTCTTCGGATTGCACAGCACATGGCTCGTCAATTCGGCGACGCACATGTGGGGCACACAGCGTTTCAAAACGACGGATGATTCGACCAATAATTTTATCGTCGCCATCCTGACCTTCGGCGAAGGCTGGCATAACAACCATCACGCGCACCCGACCGCCGCGCGCCACGGCCTCAAGTGGTATGAAATTGATGTCAACTGGTACGGCATACGCACGCTTCAATTCCTCGGTCTCGCAAGGTCCGTCAAACTCGTCAGCGCGGTCAACCTACGTCAGGCAGCGTCGGACGCGGAAGAGCAGTTGGAAGTGCTGAGGAAAGTGGCTTGATGTAAAAGGACCGGCGATAGCTCAGTAGGAGCGAGACGTTTATAGTAAGTGAATAAGAGGTAAGCTCAGTAGGAGCGACATGTGCCGTGTTGATAACATGTCGCTCCTACTGATCTTACCTCTTATTGTGAGCGCGATGAACTAGAAGCAGTCTCATAAATACCCGCAGGTGTGTTCCGGCGCTTTGCGTGCTGAACTCGTCTTGCTCTCCGCCGACCTGCGCTGACATGGCCCGATTGATTTAGGCGAGTATCACATCAACGGCGCGTTCATCGTGGCAAAAGGTAGGGCCGTGGAGCGAACAGGTAAAGGAGAACTGCCGAGAGGAAGCCTGGCTCCTTTCCAGATCGGCCAGCGCCGTCAGGATGATGAGTGTGCCGCCTT
>DASYML010000122.1:0-3569 GCA_036009045.1 Pyrinomonadaceae bacterium | reverse complement strand
CCCGCGCGCTCGGACAAGAAACTTGAGCTGACTTACACGCAGGTCTTGAATGCCGAGAGCGGAACCGTCTCTTATCGTTACCCGCTCGGCACCGGGCGCAACGTCTCGCAGATCACAGGCACTGTTTCGGGGCGCGTCGAGATAGAGGGCAAAGACCCCGTGCGCAACATCTACAGCCCCAGCCACCAGATAGACCTCGCGCATCACGGCGCGAAGTCCGCGCGCATCTCTTTTGAATCTGAGCCGGGGAAGGAAGCGCAGGACTTTCAACTCTTCTACTCGCTCTCGCGCGAAGACTTCGGCCTCTCGCTGCTGACCCATAGAGAGCCGGGGAAGGACGGCTATTTCCTGCTCCTGATTTCTCCAAAGGATGATTGGTCCGAGGCGGAATATGCTGCCAAGGACATCGTCTTCGTGCTGGACACGTCAGGCTCTATGAACGAAGAGGGCAAGATGGAGAAGGCGCGCGCCGCGCTGCTCTTCGGCATTCGCAGCCTGCACCCGGAAGACCGTTTCAACGTCATCTCGTTCGCGGGCGAAGAGCGCTTGATGGAGAAGAATCTCATCAACGCCAACGACGACGGACGCGCAGAGGGCGTCAAGTTTGTCAGCGCGCTCAAACCGAACGGCGGGACCAATATCAACGATTCGCTGCGCGCCGCGCTCAGGCAGTTTGAGAAAGGCGACAGGCCCCGGATGGTCGTCTTCATGACGGACGGATTGCCGACGGTGGGCGAGACCAACGTCAATCACATCGTCGAAAACGTGCGCGACGAACGTGTTGACGGCGTGCGACTGTTCACCTTCGGCGTCGGCTATGATGTCAACACGGCGCTGCTTGACAGGCTCGCGTCTGACAACGGCGGCGTCGCGGACTACGTCGAGCCGAAAGAGAATCTGGAAGTCAAGGTCTCCAACTTCTTCGCCAAGGTCAACTATCCTGTGCTCACAAATTTGAGGCTGGACCTGGGCGACGTGCAAACAGACCTCATTTACCCGCGCAGTATGCCGGACCTTTTTAAGGGGGCGCAGCTTGCCTTGATTGGCCGCTATCGCAACGAGGGCGAGTTGCGCAGCGTGCGCGCCTTGTTGACCGGGCGCGCGGGCCAGAGCACGCGCAGCTTCGCTTACGAAAACCTGCGCTTCCCGCTCAAGGAGGACGATCACGATTTTCTGCCCAGACTGTGGGCCACGCGCCGCGTCGGCTGGCTGATGGAGCAGATACGCAGCAACGGCGAACAGAAAGAGTTGCGCGACGAGATAGTTGACTTAGGCACACGCTACGGCATCGTCACGCCTTATACTTCTTACCTCGCTCTCGAACAGGGCGCAGCGGCACAGGCCGACGCCCCTTCCAACGGCATTAACTTCAGCGGCGGTCAAACAGGCGTCGTGCGTCAGGAGAGCGCCCAGCGAAGGCCCTCGCCGCCCATGTCCAGGCCGATGGCAACTGCGATGCCCAAGGATGTTTCCAGAGTCTCGACGGGCGAAGCGGCTGTGCAGATGAGCAAGCGTGCGCGCGCGCAGCAGGACGCGACACGCGTGGAGAGGGATGATGAAGCGCCTTCAACCGTCGTGCGCAGCGTCGGCGGCAAGACCTTCTACTTGCGCGAGGGCGTCTGGACGGATGCGGAGTTTAAGGCTGACACGGGCAAGCCGGAGACGACGCTCACCTTCGGCAGCGACGCCTATTTCGCGCTGCTTAAAGACAAGCCGCGCCTCGCGGAGTTCTTCTCGCTGGGCGAGCGTCTCGTCGTTGTCTACGAAGGCCGCATCTATCGCGTCAACGCCGCCACGCCATAACCCAACGGCGCAACCAGCACGCATCATGCGCCGCTCCATCAGGCCACGCGTCTCTTCAGAGAGAGACGCGTGGCCTTTCTCTCTCCCGCGCTTGTCTTGCGAGCACCAGTTCGTGTACAAGAGCAAGGATGGAAAAGCAAGGATGAAGGCAGAAGGATGAAAGAAGAACTACTCATCTTGAAGAGCCACACTTTCATCCTTCCGCCTTCCGACTTGCTCTTCAGCGAGGTTGATTTGATGAGAATGAAATTGGCGTACGTCCAAACGCACCGGGTGCAGGCGTGCGCGTTCCTTTTAATGACGATGTTGGCGGGCGTCGCGTTGGCCCAGGCGGGCTGGGTCGGGGCGCGGCGTGGACAGGCCGGGAAAGATTTGAACGCGGTCTTTTTCGCAGACTCAAAACGCGGCTGGGTGGCTGGTGATGGTGGGTTCGTGAGTCAGACGGAGGACGGCGGTCACTCCTGGATGCAGCAGACCACGGGCTTCACGGAGGCCGTCAACGATATTTATTTTCGCAGCAAGGATGAAGGTTACTTGCTGGCGGGCGACCGCATCTTCAGCACCAGCGACGGCGGTAATCATTGGAGCGAAATGCTACGCTTTCTCGCGGCGAATTTCGGAGGCGGATTGCCGGAGCTTTACAGCGTGCGCTTTACGAGCAAGAAGAAAGGCTGGGTGGTCGGCTCCGTCAGCAAGCGCGACCAGGTGATTGATAGTTTACTGGTCCACACGGAGGATGCGGGGACTTCCTGGGAGCGTCAACGCTTGCCGACGCACAGCGAGTTGATTCACCTGGATTTCGTCAACGACGATAACGGTTGGATAGTCGGCGCGGGCGGCACGATTCTGCACACGAGCGACGGCGGCACGACCTGGACCCTACAGCGCGCGGGCATCACAGGGGCGCTCTATCATGTTGATTTTCGTAATACCCGCGCGGGCTGGGCCGTCGGCGAGCGCGGCACTGTCCTGCGCACCACCGACGGCGGCCTCAACTGGTCCACTGTCAACGTGCCCGTCCGCACGACGCTCCTGAGCGTGATGTTCATTGGCGAGGATGAAGGATGGATCGCGGGACGCGGCGGCGTCATCCTGCGTTCCAGCGACGGGGGCCGCACCTGGCTCCAGCAGGAAACAAGGACGAAGCAGAATCTTTATGCGCTGTTCATCAACAAGAAAAACGGTTGGGCCGTCGGCGGTGATGGAATGGTCCTGCAATATGAAAGGTGAATGAGCGGTAAGAGATTGCTTGAGTTCAAATAACGGGCCCGCGCGAATATCGAAAATAAGCTGCCGAAGATTCGAGCAACCCCGGAGCGGACGACTCGCATCTCACGTTTTGAGCAAAGTTACCTGTTAAGCCGTCGGGGAAAGCGGTAGGGTAACATTCGATTCCTCCTGTGAACTTCCGCCCGGTATGTGCGTACATGCCGGGCGGGTTTTTTTAACAGTCTCGGAGTCTGAGAGTCAGGAGTCAGGAGTCAACAGCCAGGAGCGAGTTCTGGTTTTTGACTCCTGACTCATGACTCTCAGACTCCAGACTCTTAAACTCTGAGACTGTTATTTCCGTTTGCCGTGGGTGTCGTAGAGTTCTATGTTTGTTGAGTAAGGCTGTATCTGGTCCATGACGGCTGCGGCGTCGCCGACGATGACGATGGCGGCGCTGTCGGGCTTGATGTACTGGTTGGCGACCCTTTGAATATCTTCGGCGGTGAGGGCGTTGATGCGTTCACGGTATCGTTGAAGATAATCGCCCGGCAGCCCGT
>DASYML010000121.1:0-45860 GCA_036009045.1 Pyrinomonadaceae bacterium | reverse complement strand
CTCCGGGCGGGAGGGCACAAACCTCCGCATACCCCATCGGATGTCGTTATAGCGTTGACCTCATCGCCAGGCGCATCGAACAGGCATCTCAACTGGCAGAGCGCGTGCTCTTCGTCAATCAAGGCGATTGGAAGCATACCGTCAAGCGCATCAAAGCGCGCAGGTATCAAAGAGGCGGAGTCCTCTACTATTTCGACCCGCCTTTCTATTACAAGGCCGACAATCTTTACCGCTTCTTCTTCGACGAGATGAGTCATCAGAGGCTGCATGACGCGCTCGGAACGCTGGGGCAGCCCTGGCTTTTGAGTTACGACGCAGCCGAACCGATTGTTGAGATGTATCAACGCAACGGCATCGGCCCCAAGCGTGTCGAACTGCTGTACTCGGCGGCCAACTCTGGAAAGCTCACCGAAATGCAGGAGTTGATTGTCACAAGCATCCCGAAGCTGCCGAGAGCTAGCCGCCTGTGGAGGATGGCTGATGAATGGAAACTGACCGTCTAAAAAGATTCGGAAAACAAACAGGCGGAGGGGCCGCGCTTGAGCTTCGGATGCTCTTACTCTTATGACTCGGCCAATGAGCGCAGCGCCTTGAGAAAAGACTCTGCTTGCAGCAGGGTGATTTCATAATCGGATTGTTCCGCGTCGTACAAATTTCCTAATGCTGCCTGTGTCGCTGCGTCTATTTCAAGTCGCTGAAGAAATTCATCTCCGAGCACTACTTTGAGTCGCTCGCCATCATTGTAAAAATACTCCTGCAAGAGAGGTATCACGCGGTGATACCATGTGAAGTGCAACCCGTCGAGGTCATTTTCATCTATGCCTAGAAGATAGCTATGGCCTATTTGATGGTCGCGGTCAAGAAGGGCTGTAATTCGCCGGTTCAACTTTGTCAGCAGCCGGTTCAGATCAATGCCCGCGACGGCTTTAAGAAGAGAAGGCTGCGGCATCATTTCCATGAAAGTGAAGCGACGGCGAAGAGCAAGATCAAGGAGCGCGATGGAGCGGTCGGCGGTATTCATTGTGCCTACAATGTAAAGATTGGGTGGAACGCCAAACTCATCGCCCGAATAAGGCAATCTGGCCGTCATCTCGTTCGCTTGCCCGAGCCGTTTGTCATCCTCAATCAAGGTAATCAACTCGCCCAGCACCTTGGCAATATTTGCGCGATTTATCTCATCTATGATAAGCAGATACTTAGGCGCTTTGTCGCCTTCTGCCCGCCATACAGCTTCCGCTCGTTCGCACATGCGGCGGAAGATACCAGGTGTCACTTCATATCTGATATTTGCATCTTCGTCCTCCGTTATGGTCGGCTTCAATCCCTCGACAAACTCTTCATAGGCGAATGATTGATGAAAGGTCACGACCTCGCAGAAATCTTCAACTGTTAACTCACTCATCGTCAGATTCCGCAATTGGGTTGCAGTTTCGCCTAGTGCCACCTCGACGTATTCTCCGCCCTCCTCGGTCAATGACCATTCCGAGTCTTCATTCTTATCGAAAAGAAATGGGCCGCTTCTGTTTTTGTAGCTGACGGTTTTACTATCCAGTTTGGTATGAATTTGCAATTGTGCCCAGAGAGCATTGCTGAGCTTCGCTGCGCTTTTGAGTTGGACGTAGTCTTGAATTAACGCATCCATTTTCAGTTCGTTGACTTTGAAGTATTGTTTGCCGTCAGATAGTGTCATAGCAAGAGCGATGACCTGATACCATTTGAGGGTCTGAAGCAAAGCTATGCGGCGTTGTCGAACGGAATCGGAGGTTGAAAGCTGCGGTCGAAGGAAATGCTGCGCGAATTGTCGCACGGTGTAAGTTTTTCCAGTTCCCGGAGGACCATAAAGCAGGACATTGCGCGTCCGCTTGCTGACACTCATTAGCCGCTGAAGTTCTTCGGGAATATTCACTGAGACCTCTTCATCAGGTTCCTCTTCCGGTTCATCCATCTTTTTCGATGGGGGAAAGCTATCATAGAGAAACATCATCATTTGCTGTGTGTCGAACCCTTCAAACTCCGGCAGGCTTCGCAGCAATTTCAAGAGTTGATGATTACGAGTAAGCACTTCTCCCTGGGCTTCAGCGCCGAACAGTTTTAAGAAGGATGCAAGATGCTCCAGACTGTAAGTTGGCAAGAACTCATCTGGAAAGTAAAGGGAAAGCGGCTTCGCGCGGAGACCATAACGCACCTGTCCGAGTTGCTCACGGCCAATTCTATCAAGCTCATCGAAACGCCCCTGTTCGGTGGCCTCCACCAGCGCGGTCAGACCTTTCTTGATGCGAGCCAGGGCATCTTCTGGACTCTTATACATATCGTTCCAACGCCATTCTTGTTTACCCTTCCAAACGCCAAACTTCTTAGCCGTCCCACCCATATGTCCGAGTTCCTTGGTTCCGAACTCCAGCCAGTAGCAGAAGCTATCGCGGTAGTTATCAACTCCGAGCGCGTACTGTTCCAGTGTCAATTCATCCAGACGCTCTTTAGGGAAACGCCTGACAAATTCTTCGCGCAACTGCGCCAATTCGGCAGGCATCCGTTCGGGATTGCTTTGCAGCCATTCTTTCAACTTGTCGCGCCAGGAAGACGCCGCATTGGCTTTGCGCGCCAGGTAATTCTTCCAGAGGAATGACTGAACATCAATCAAGTCACTAGCTCGACCCAGTGCCTCGTTCAAACGAGCTTGAATAGGCTTGATAAAGCCAAGATAGGCAACGTACTTCGCTCCATTTGTCTTACCCTTAGGCAAATCTATGCCCCAATCCTGACATGCTCCTTCGATGATAGAGGGACGGTAAAAGATATAGCGATCAGGATAGCGTGCTGAGAGAAAGATTGAAACAAGCCACCGCATCCGTTTCTTCTTTGCCACATACTTTTCGTAATCTGCGTCCGTCTCAGACTGGAAATCATCAATGCGTTCATCCAAGTCCACTGACTCTTCAAAGAGTTCCTGAAATAAGCCGCGCAGTCGCTCGGCGGGAACTGTCTCTAAATACTTCTTAAAATCATCATAGGTTGTCCAGTGAGTAAGATTGTTGATGTCGCCGCTACATTTGCGTGCCGCTTCTTTCAACACGGAGAGGAAATCGGGAGAGGCGAGCGCCTCATCAGAGAGAGCCGCGCCCAAAATATTTATCAGGTGTTCCTTGTAATGACGCTCCTCTTTCTCGTATAGATCGCTTTGTGCATAAGCGATGAAATCCTCCAACGACTTCTGAAAAGCGGTCTCGTTTTTAATCATCACTTGATCCTCCCAGGATGGATTTCAATTCGTCAATCAATTTTTGTCGTTCTTGAGGTCTGGAAAGCGTCACCCGCAGGTTGACGGTTGCCGCCTCAATTACTTTGTCGGTTGTTTGAAGCGGAAATCTCGCACGCAGCGAGCGCGCCATTTCAGTCGTTTGAGGGTAGAGAAGCAGCACGCGCGGGCAATCGTAGCGACGCGCGTAAGCGTACATCTGGTAGAAATCAGCCTGAGAGATGCCAAGCTTGATGTCTGTCTTATCCAGCCGCTTGTATTTCGTATCTATCAATAACGGAAATTGCTTTGCCTGGCTGCGGAAGGCCAGGTCGGGCTTTAGTAGAAAAACGGGCTGGCTCGTTTCTCTCTGCGCTAAATAAAACGAGGTGCCGTGTGATTGCGGCAGCAGATCGCAATCTTGCAGCGCGGGCGCTGCTTGAAAAATCTCCGCTCGATGGCGGCGAATAAAATTGATGATGAAAGCTTCAAAGAGTTGATTCATATCGAAGACGAATGAAAAAGTCGTAAAGTCTTCTGCCGCTAATTGCAGCGAGCCTCCTTCGAGGAACAGGCGCGCGAGATTGAGCAACGGGGCATAACGCTGGTTGAGCCGCGTGAGGATTGAAGTGCCTGCTTCCGCCACCGTCACATGAGGCAAAAGCCTGACCTCTTCCATCCATTGCCTCAGTTCGCCCAGCATCTGGCGATTGCTGTTGTCATGGGTCAGATGCCAGAGCCGTTCTGTCACGAAACGAAAGATACGGTTGAGCGAGTTGTCCGCAGTGAACTCGTCGTAAGCGACCGCGAAGATATGCTGGCGCAGAGGACGGCGCAGTTGATCTGCGATGCGCCACTTGCCTTTCAGGACTGGCAGATCGTCTTCCACAATCTGGTAGTTGCGGTAAGCCCCGCGCTGCCACTCTTCCAGCAGGTGTGAGGCGAAGAGCCGCGTCAGAACTTCAAACCAATCGTGGCCGCGTTTGAGCAGCGGGGCAAGGGTATGTTCACGGATGGGTAGTTGACCGGCGTAGGCAAGCAAGTAGAGCAGATTGTGTGTCGCTTCAAGAGCGCGCGTAGCCTCTTCCGTCGTCTCCCCGGACCGATAAATCTTCGGCAGCACCTGAATAGTGCGACTGCCTAACCGGATGACGCCAACGTGCTGGGCGGCCTGAATGACTTTCTTGCCGTTACGCACAGTCGCGCGCAGGATTTCAGTGCCGAGAGCGTTGCGCATTTGCTCAAGCCTCGCACAGTCCCTGTCGGTCCATTCAAATCTTCTAAATTCGTATTCAAAAAGTGTGAGAGGTGCTGTCATCTTAATTGAGGACGACGCTTGTGATTATCTCTCATTCTCGACCGCCGGGTTGCGGGTAGAGAAGTTTTTCCTCAAACTGATTCACGGGTAGTATTGTACCGCGTCAGTTGAAGAGGTTCAAAGATAAGGCGGCGGCATCCGCTCGGATATGTGTGCTTGCCCGTCTGATTGCGGCGGATATTGTAGACGTGACAAGAATTACTAAGATGGGCTATGCTTTGACGACCGCCGGTTGTTTGAAATCTCAGCAATTCTTACCAGGTCCTTTTTAAGCGGATAGGGCAGAGCGGTCTCGAAAACCGGAGTGGGTGGTTAACTCCACTGTGGGTTCAAATGCCACCTCTCCGCCCTTCAATAATTTTGGAATGCGGAATTGGGATTGCGGAATGAAGAAGGCATTGTGTTTAAATCCGCCATCCCAATTCCGCAATCCGCAATCGGGAGAGGTGCAAGAGTGGTTGAATTGGCAGCACTGGAAATGCTGTGTACGGGGAACCGTACCGTGGGTTCGAATCCCACCCTCTCCGCCAGAATCAAGGCCAAGGTACAAAGGTCAAAGGCAAGAGTAAGAATACAGCCTTTCTTCAACATCAGCTTGAGCCGCACTTTGTCTTTAGGCCCTTTACCTTTTTACTTCTTCCGTGTGTTATGCTGAAGGCTCAACGATTGAGAGCTTTTGAGAGTTTCGTTTGATTGACAATTTATCAGACTTCGGGCTCCGCACAACGCTGTCCCCAGCGAACCCCGCCAGGCCGGGAACGGAGCAACGGTAGCTGCGGGGGCGTGTGTTGCGGGTCGGTCCGAAGTCTGGCCACTTCTAAAACAGTGACAAGTGACGAGTGACAAGTGACAAGTTAGAACCGGTTTTTATCTTGTCACTCGTCACTTGTCACCTGTCACTGTTTTCTTATGTCTTATCAAGTCATCGCCCGCAAATGGCGTCCGCAGACCTTCGACGAGGTGACGGGCCAGGAGCCGATCACGCGCACCCTGCGCAATGCCATAGAGCACGAGCGTTTGCATCATGCCTACCTCTTCTCCGGCGCACGCGGAGTCGGCAAGACGACGACCGCGCGGCTCCTCGCAAAAGCCCTCAACTGTCATAAGGCCACACACCCGACCCCGACGCCATGTATCAACGGCGACCCGACCGAGTGCCCTTCTTGTAAAGAGATAGCCGAAGGACGCTCGATGGACGTGCAGGAGATTGACGCCGCGTCGAACACCGGCGTGGACAACGTGCGCGACGCGATTATCGGCAACGTCGCCATCTCTCCCGCGCGCGACCGCTACAAAGTTTTCATCATAGACGAAGTGCATATGTTGTCGGGCGCGGCCTTCAATGCTCTCTTGAAGACCCTGGAAGAGCCGCCGCCGCGCGTCGTCTTTATCATGGCGACGACCGAGAGTCATAAACTGCCCGACACGATCCTCTCGCGCTGCCAGCAGTTCGAGTTTCGCACGATTGCGACGGCCCGAATCGCCGAACGCCTGCGCCTCATCGCGGACGCGGAGAAAGTCAAAATTGCGGATGATGCTTTGAAGGAGATCGCGCGCGCGGGCGAAGGCTCTATGCGTGACGCGCAGTCAGCCTTTGATCAGGTCATCAGCTTTTCTGGACCAAAAATCGTCGCAGCGGATGTCGAGGCCGCTCTCGGCATCGCGGGCGCGCAGATGCTCGCGCGCATCGTGCAGGGCATCTCCGATAATAATCCTGCGGAAGCCCTGGCGGTCGTTGATGACCTCGTGATGCGCGGCCACGACCTGCGCAACTTTTGTCGAGACCTGCTCGCACACCTGCGCGACCTGCTGGTGGCGAAGGTCTCCGGCGATGCGTCGGAACTGCTCGAATCATCCGCGACGGAGCACCGGGAATTGGTCCGCCAGGCCAACGCCTTCAACGAATCGGACCTCGTGCGCTTCTTTCATTCTTTGACGGAGACGGAGAACAACCTGCGCACCGCCGCGCACCCGCGTTACCAACTCGAAGTCGGTCTCGTCAAACTGATGGAGATGCGGAGGCTGCATGGTCTGGACCAATTAATCGAAAGAATCTCCGCGCTCGAAGAGTCGCTGCGAAAGGGCGCTGCGCCCGTCACACCAGCCGCCGGAGGTGCGCCGCCTGCGCCCACCGGAGGCCAGAAAACTAACATGGGCGGCAAGTCTTCATCCTTCCAGGGCGCTTCTCAATCGCGCGTGGTTGGCCCAAACGCGGCGAGCAGTAAAGAGATTCCCGCCGCTGCCACGTCATCACAATCGCCGCAGGATGAACCGCCCTTTGCCGGGGTCGGGGGCACGACGCGCGCCGCCTCGACCAACGCGCCGGGTCTCACGCTCGTGTCTGCACCCAACGCGCCGCAGGAGTCTCAGGCTCAAGCGACTGTCGCGTTGCAATCTCAGGCAGACGTGGAGCATGATTCCGAAGAATTTCATCTGGACCAGGAAGACAGCGTTGGCCCGGCTGCGCCCGTCGTCGCCGCGAGTCCCGCGCAAGGTTCGTTTGTCGAGCGGGTCAAGGCTGCGCTCGAAGAGCGGCGGCGCATGTTTCTGGTCACGTCGCTGGACGGGGCGCGCAGGGTCGCCGTCGAGGACGAAGAACTCTGCATAGAGTTTGCGCCTGACATGAAGCACCTGCGCGACACGCTGGCAAAACCTGAGAGCGTCAAAATCCTGCGCGATGTCTGCCGCGAGCTTGCGGGGCGCGACATGGGCGTGCGTATCTCTATCAAGGAACAGGGAACCGCTGCGAACGATGCTCCGCCCTCGCAGGCAGAGGAAGCGCGACTCGAAAAACAACGCTTGCGCGAGATGGCCGAACAGCACCCGGCTGTGCAGCAAATGCTCAAGACCTTTCGCGGCGAGATCGTGGATGTCAAGAGGATTGACACAGAGGGTTGAGAGCCTTTGAGCCTGAGCGGAGAAAGGCGCGCGGCCCCTTTGACACGTTTGATGCGGCGCGAAACTTTCCCCAGAACCCTGCGACGGCCCGCGACGTATAGCCTCTCATGGAGGTACTCAACTAAAGATGCGCGATCCATTGTTGGCAGGCATTCTCAGCCTACTTCTTCCGGGCGTCGGACAAATTTATAACGGTCGAGTTTTAGTCGGCATTATCTGGCTGGTCGTGACAGGATTTTCCTGGCTCGGCTCTGCGGGCACGCTCGGCTGGGTAGTCCACATCATTTGCGCCTGGTGCGCCTACAGCTACGCCAAAGATCACCCCGTCAGAACGTAAGAGCGAGAGGCTAGAGGCTAGAGCTTAGAGGCTAGTGAAAGACAGATGTTCTTCACAAGCCTCTCACCTCTCACCTCTCGCCTCTCTTCTAACCTCTCTTCCCAGTCTCTAGCCTCTAGTCCCCAGCCTCTCTCTTCTTCCCCAGTCGTGTTATGCTTGGCGGCGAAATCAGACTCGAATAATTTTGGCGGCTTGAGCGAGGAGTGAGAGCATGGCGGATGCGTTGATAGGCATGGCTGGCGTGGGCGTGATGGGTTCAAACCTGGCCCTCAATATGGAGAGCAATGGCTTTCCCGTCGTGGTCTGGGACCGCGACCCTTCCTTCGTGGCGAAGGCAATGGCGAGTGTCGGCAGTGGTAAGCAGATTACCGCCGCGCGGACGCCCGAAGAGTTCATACGCGCCATCAAGCGCCCGCGCAAAGTCATGATTATGGTCAAGGCCGGGCCGCCCGTTGATTGGACCATAGACCAGTTCACGCCCTTCTTGGAATCCGGCGACATTCTCATTGACGGCGGCAATTCCTGGTTTGAAGATACGCGCCGACGCGAGGCCGCGCTTAAGGCGTTGGGCTTTCACTTCATAGGCTCCGGCGTCTCCGGCGGTGAAGAGGGAGCCTTGCATGGTCCATCGCTGATGCCCGGCGGTGCGCGCGACGCTTACGAGGAGATACGTCCCATCTGGGAAGCCATCGCCGCCAAAACCGAAGACGGCGCGTGTACCACTTATATTGGACCAGACGGCGCGGGCCACTTCGTCAAGATGGTCCACAACGGCATCGAGTATGGCGATATGCAATTAATCGCCGAAGCCTACGACATCCTGCGCCGCGTCCTGGGCATGAGTGCAGAGCAACTGGC
This sequence comes from Pyrinomonadaceae bacterium, assembly GCA_036009045.1. Lineage (GTDB taxonomy): Bacteria > Acidobacteriota > Blastocatellia > Pyrinomonadales > Pyrinomonadaceae > DASYML01. The sequence goes on along the minus strand of DASYML010000121.1, from coordinate 37,214 downwards.
AGACACCTTCGCGCGCTGGAACGAAGGACCGCTCGATTCTTATCTCATCAAGATTACGTCGGAAATCCTCCGCGTCAAAGATAAGGAGACCGGACGACCTTTAGTTGATTTAATTCTCGACAAGGCAGGGCAAAAGGGAACCGGCAAATGGACCGCGCAGGTTGCCTTGGACCTCTCCGTGCCCATCCCGACGATAGCCGCCGCCATCGAAGCGCGCTTCACTTCCGCTTTGAAAGAAGAGCGCGTGGCCGCGAGTAACATAATTAATGGTCCACAGGTCAACGCCTGGACGGGCGACGGCCAGTATCTGGTTCAGGCCGTGGCGGACGCGCTCTACGCCTCCAAGATTTGCTCTTACGCGCAGGGCTTCAACCTCATTCGCGCGGGTGCGGAAGAGTGGAAATGGGACGTGGACCTCTCGGAGATGGCGCGCATCTGGAAGGGCGGCTGTATCATCCGCGCGAAATTTCTGGACAGCATCAAGGCCGCGTACAAACGCGACAGGGGCCTCAAGAATCTACTGCTCGACGAAGACTTTCGCGCCTGGATGGAGAGCGCGCAGAAGAACTGGCGCACCTGCCTGAGCGTCGCGCAACAGCACGGCGTCGCTACGCCCGCGATGGCCCAGAGCCTCGCCTACTTCGACTCTTATCGCACGGCCAATCTCCCGCAGAATTTGACACAGGCCCAGCGCGACTACTTCGGCGCTCACACCTACGAACGCATAGACAAACCCGAACTCGGAGCGATTCACACGAAGTGGGAAGAGCAGGCGGACAAGCGCTAAGATAGCGTGTCGCAGTTGAGTATGATTTTCTTCTTTGCGTGGCTTCGCGCCTTTGCGCCTTGGCGTGAGATTCTTTCTCTCTCATTAAAGGACGCGCCGAAATGAAAATCGCTGTATGATGAACGAAAACTTCGACGGATGAGTGAATTAATGGAAGCCACTGTCAACGATAATCCACTCCGCGCGGGGATGCGGCTTGAGCGTATGGCGGGGCCATGCGCGGTGGTCATCTTCGGCGCGGCGGGTGATTTGACGAAGCGCAAACTGGTCCCTGCTCTTTACAATCTGGCGCAGGACCGGCTGCTTCCGGCGGAGTTCGCCATCATCGGGACGGCGCGACAGGTGATGAATGATGAAGAGTTCAGGACCAGGATGCGCGAGGCCGTGGCCGAGTATGGCGCGGATAAATCCGTGGATGAGAATGTCTGGCAGAGTTTCGCGGAAGGGCTTTTTTACCTGCCGGGCGAGTTTGGCGAAGAGGAGACTTACGAGCGTTTGAAGCAGACGCTGGAACGCGTGGACCGCGAGCGCAGGACCGCCGGGAATCGCATCTTTTATCTTTCGACCGCGCCGGATTTTTTTGGTCCAATTGCAGAGCAGTTGAGCAAGGCCGGGTTGGCCCAACCCGAAGGCTCCGGCTGGACGCGCGTGATAGTCGAAAAACCTTTCGGGCACGACCTCGAAAGCGCGCGCTCGCTCAATGAGGAATTGGCCCGCGTCTTTAAAGAAGAGCAGGTCTATCGCATAGACCATTATCTGGGCAAAGAGACGGTCCAGAATCTACTCGTCTTTCGCTTCGCCAACAGCATCTTCGAGCCGCTCTGGAATCACCAGTATATAGACCATGTGCAGATTACCAACGCGGAGGCCATCGGCGTCGAAGGGCGCGGCGGCTATTACGAGAGCGCCGGGGTCGTGCGCGACATGATTCAGAACCACGTCTTTCAAATCACCTCTCTGATAGCGATGGAACCGCCCGCGTCTCTGAGCGCCAACGCCGTCCGCGATGAGAAGATTAAAGCGATGCAGGCGGTGCGCCCGATTCCGCCGGAACGTCTGGATGAATTTGCGGCGCGCGGGCAGTATGGGCCGGGTTATGTCCTGGGCGAAGGGGTTCCGGGCTATCGCCAGGAGACGGGCGTCAATCCAGAATCTTCGACGGAAACTTTCGCCGCGCTCAAACTCTATTTCGATAACTGGCGCTGGGCCGGTGTGCCCTTCTACATACGCTCCGGCAAGCGTCTGCCGAAGCGTGTGACGGAGATTGCGATTCAATTCAAGGATGTGCCGCATCGTCTCTTCACCGCCACGGACGCGCCGCTTGAGCCGAACGTGCTGGTCATCCGGGTTCAACCGAACGAAGGTATTACTCTGAGGTTCGGCGCGAAACTGCCCGGACAATTGACGCGCATTCGCTGGGTCAACATGGACTTTCGCTACGGCTCGTCTTTCGGCGTGCAGCCGCCGGAAGCCTACGAGCGCTTGCTGCTCGATTGTATGCTCGGCGATTCGACGCTCTACGCGCGACGTGATATGACGGAGCGCGGCTGGGAAATCGTCACGCCCGTTCTCGAAGCATGGAAGAAACCCGCCACGGACTTTCCCAACTACGCGGCGGGCACATGGGGACCGGAGGCCGCCTTCGATCTCATCGAGCGCGACGGGCGCGAGTGGCGCAAACTCTGAAAGGCCAGGATGAGGTAGGAAGGCGGAAGGATGAAGGATGAAAGAAAAGCTATGAAAGACAAACTATTCAGCTTGAAGAGCCACACTCTCATCCTTCCGCCTCACGCCTTCATCCTTGCTTTCCATCCTTGCTCTTAATTATGGACCAGAATATACATTTCATTCAGCAGGAGATTCCGGTCAAGGCGACGCTGGACGTGGAGGCGGTCGAGACGGCGCTCAATGCTTTGTGGCGGGAGAAGGCGGGCGCTGCTCCGGCGGGCGATGATGAGAACGGCGCGTTGATGCGCGCGCGCGTTTTGAATCTGATGTTCTACGTGACGAGCGCCGAGGCCGCGAGCGGGGTCAATGACATCCTCTCCGACGTGACGACCAGCCATCCCTGCCGCGCGTTGTTGATGGTCGCGGAAAGAGAGAAAGAGGACCAGGATATAAAGATGTCTGTCTCTACTTTCTGCCCTGACTCCAGTGATGCGGGCGGGCGGCGCGTGTGCTGCGAGCAGGTCACGCTCAAAGCATGCGGGCGCTATACAGCGGAGTTGCCAAGCGCGGCGACGCCTTTGCTCGTCTCTGACCTGCCTATCTTCCTCGACTGGCAGGATGCACTGCGCCCGGATGATGAGGTCTTTCAGAGTCTCAGCCGCGCGGCGGATCGCGTCGTGGTGGATTCCACCAGGTTCCAAAACCCTCTCGCGGAGATGGCCGCGCTGCTCCGGCTCTTGTCGCGCAAGCGTGCTTCGGATGTCGCGCTTAGCGATCTCAACTGGTCGCGGCTGACCTCCTGGCGCGCGCTGCTGGCGAGCTTTTACGATGTCATGGAATACAGGCCCGCGCTTGAACGAATTAGTCAGGTGATGATCGAGTACGTCGCGCCCGCGTCGAAGCTGAGCGGGGCGCACCTCGCACCGCAGGCGTTGATGATGGCTGGGTGGCTGGCGAGCCGTCTCGGCTGGCACTCGTCGCCAGATGAATTGGACCAGTCGTTGAATGAGAGCACACGCGCGTTGCTCCTGGAGAAAGATGGTCGTCGTCTCGAACTGTTGTTCCGGCTCGTGTCGCGGCCAGAGATGAAGCCCGGACGACTGGCGCGCGTCGAGTTGAAAACCGAATCCGACGGCGCAGCTTCGACCTTCGTCGTCTCGCGCAGCCAAGACGGCCTGTACCTTGAGACGCAGGTGGTGAGAGGCGAAGACGTGCAAGGCGCGCGCGTGCTCAAGGTGAGAAACAGGAGCGCCGCCGTGCTGCTTGGACGCGAACTGGAAATCATAGATCACGATGGCGTCTACGAAGAGGCGCTGAGGACCGCCGCCACCCTGTTGAGGCTTTGATGATTACTTTTCAGAAACAGGGAGCGCGCGTCGAAGTCTGGCACGACCTCACGGATTTGAGCGCGCGTGCCGCCGAACTATTCATCGCCACGGCCTACGAAAGCATTACCCGCGACGGCGATTTTACAGTCGCCCTCTCCGGCGGTTCGACGCCCAAAGCGCTCTATGCGCGGCTGGCGAGCGAGGCGCACGAAGAGTATGCGGCGTGGGCGCGCACGCACGTCTTCTGGAGCGACGAGAGATGCGTGCCGCCGACCGATGAGCAGAGCAACTATCGCATGGCGCGCGAGACCTTACTGGACCACGTTCCCTTACCGCCGCAACACATACACCGCATGCGCGGCGAAGACGAACCGTCCAGCGCCGCCGCCGCTTACACTTCACAACTCGGACAACATCTGGCCGCACGCGCGGGACGCTTCAGCTTGATACTGCTCGGCATGGGCGACGACGGCCACACGGCCTCGCTCTTCCCTCATTCACCCACGCTTGACGACAAAGAGCATCTCGTCGCCGCTCCCTACGTCGAAAAGCTCAGGGTGCATCGCCTGACGCTCACCCCGCGCGTCATCAACGACGCCGCGAACATTATTTTCCTCGTCTCCGGCGAGGCCAAGGCCGCCGCCCTCCACGCTATCCTCGAAGGCGACGCCGACCCACACGCCTGGCCCGCACGCATGGTCCGCCCCACCCACGGCGGCAAACTCACCTGGCTCGTAGACCAGGACGCCGCAACGCAACTCAGCTTCTAACACCCGCCCGCATCTCTATCAGGTTTGACAGCATTGATGGCCCGTCCGTATATTTTATTTTGGACGTTAGCTTAATCTGTGCGCATGCTGAAACGGCGCTGGGTTTCGATGTCCTCCCCGATTTTAACTCCGCTCAAAACGGAGATTGTTCTCACGTCTGTTATCATCATCGAACGGAGATGCAGTTGATGAAAAGGATTTCTCTCGTCATCGTCATGGCCTTGTGCCTCTTGCTGGCGATTGGGCCGCAGGCTTTAGCGGCGACGACGATAGCGAAGGATAATTGGACCAGCGTGCGGTCGAAGAACTTTTTCCTGGTGGGTAACGCGAGCGAGAAAGAGATACGCGGGGTGGCGGTGCGTTTGGAAAAGTTCCGCGAAGTGTTTTCGCGCCTCTTCCCCAAGCTGAAATTCAACTCGCCTGTGGCGACGACCGTCATCGTCTTTAAGAGCGATAGCTCCTACAAGCCTTTCAAGCCGATACAGAGCGTGAGCGGATATTTTCAGCCCGGCGAGGATGTCAACTACATCACGCTCACCACAGAAGGGCGCGGAGAGGATGCCTACAGGGTCATCTTTCACGAGTACGTACACCTGCTCCTGAATAACACTCTGGGTCACGGTATCCCGCTCTGGTTCAACGAAGGGCTGGCGGAATATTACAGCACGTTTGACGCCAGCGAAGGCGAGAGCCAGGTCCTGCTCGGCAAAGTCATCTCGAATCATGTGCTCTACCTGCGCGATCAGAAAATGCTGCCGCTGCGCGCCCTCTTCGCCGTGGATTACAAGTCGCCGCACTACAATGAAGGCGATAAGCGTGGCGTCTTCTACGCAGAATCCTGGGCGCTGGTCCATTATCTTCTTCTCGGCAACAAGGGACAGCGCCAACATCAACTCGGACATTTCATTGATCTGTTGAGCGCGGGCGCTTCGGTCGAAAACGCCTTCCAGCAGGCTTTCCAGACGAGCTTTGAAGCGATGGAAAAAGAGTTGCAGAATTACATCGGGCGCAATACATATCCGCTGCTCGCCGCGACTCTGGACCAGAAACTGGAAACGGACGCGGGAATGCAGAACGCCGCCGTCTCCGAAGCTGAAGCGCAAGCCTATCTGGGAGACCTCTTGCTGCACACCAATAGGCTCGACGATGCGTTGACGCGTCTCCAACAGGCGCTCGCGCAAGACCCTGATCTGGCGATGGCCCACGCCTCGCTCGGCATGTTGCGCGTCCGCCAGGGACGCTTCGCTGAAGCGCGCAAATCACTGGAACGCGCCGTCGCCGCCGACGCGCAGAGTTATCTGGTCCATTATTACTACGCGTTCGCGCTGAGCCGTGAGGGCATGGGCCAATCACAGATGATCATGGGCTACCCGGATGAAACTGCGTTGAAGATGCGCGCTGAACTGAAGAAGGCCATCGCGCTCAAGCCGGATTTCGCGGAGTCGTATCGTCTGCTCGCCTTCATCAACCTGGTCAGGAATGAAGAGATTGACGAATCCATCAAGATGCTCCTGGACGCGCTGGCCCTCTCGCCCGGCAAGCAGGAATACAGCTTCGTCCTCGCCCAGCTATACATGCGTAAGGAAGATTTCAAGACCGCTCGCGCGACTCTCGAACCGATGATTCGCAACAACGCGGACCCGGACCTGCGCGCGCATGCACAGGCGCTGCTGGATTCGCTCAAGAGCCGTGAAGAGCAAGTGGCCCGCTTTAAAGCCCTGGAGAAAGATAATCTCGCGGACGGCAGTTCAAACGCCGAACCTTCGTCCTCACATCCGCTTGATGAGAAGGCCGAGTTGAATGCCTCGCTGCAAAGAGTCTTGAGAAAACCGGGCGCGGGCGAGGAACACTTGCGCGCCCTGCTCTTGAGTATTGATTGTGGGCCAAAGGACATCGTCTTCAACTTCAAAGCAGGCGAGCGCACGCTCAACTTGCACGCACCCGATTTCACACACCTCTCCTTCATCTCTTACACGGGCGAGGTCGCCGGAGAGATTAGCTGCGGCGCGCGCCACCCCGCCAACCACGTCGTCGTCACCTACCGCCCCGCCAGAGACCCCCGCACCAAAACAGACGGCGAAATCATCGCCGTCGAATTCGTCCCGAAAGATTTTGAACTCGAAAAGCAGTGACGAGTGACAAGCAAGAAAAAGCAGTGATGAGTGATGGGTCATGAGTGATGAGAGATAAGAGACAAGCTTTTACTCATCACTCATCACTTGTCTTTAGCTTGTCACTCGTCACTTGTCACTCATCACTGCCTTTACGGTCTCTTGTCCGGGGGGACGGCGCGGGGGATGTCTCCGTCGTCAACGATGAGGGGCGCTTGGGGGGCGTTGGCTCTTTGGAGATTGGGCTTACCGCGCAGGGCTGGCGGGAGTTTGGGTTTGGGGATTTTGACTGTGGCGACATCGCCCGCGCGACGCAGGATGGCTCCGCCGCGACCTGCCACCCAGGCGTCAGAGCCGCCGCGATAGGCTATGGAGAAGAGCGGCACGCTCGTGATGGTTGACTGTAGTTCCCACGTCTCGCCGCCGTCCTTTGTGTATAGGACGCGGCCCTGATCGCCGGAGATGAGCGCATCTTCGCGTGCGGCGACCGCCACGGAGAAGAGGTTGGTCTTGATGCCGCTTTCCTGGTCCTTCCAGGTTGCGCCGCCGTCATCCGTGCGGAGGATGATGCCTTTCTCGCCGACGATGTAGCCGCGTTGCGCATCCGCGAACGCGATCGCATAAAGCCACTCTTTCAAATTCAACTTGACGCGCTGCCAGTGCTCGCCGCCGTCATCGGTACGCAGGACGGTTCCGCCGGAGCCGACCGCCACGCCGTGCAACGCGTCCGTCAGACGCACGTCTTCGAGCCAAGCCTCCGTGTTAGCGCGCTGGAAGTGCCACGTCTCGCCGCCGTCTTCGGTGTGTAGAATCGTGCCGCGCGCGCCGACTATCCAGCCCTGCGTCTGTGTGGCGAACTGGACCCCGAGCAGGTCATCCGTCGAGCCTGAAGGGACAGGCGTCCAGATGATGCCGCCGGTCTTTGAACGCAGGATAAGACCTCTCTCTCCGACGACCCAGCCGTTAGTCTCGTTGATGAAAGTGACGGCGTTCAAACGCGCGTTAGTCTCGGAGGGGCGCACGGTCCAACTGCTTCCGCCCGAACTCGTATAGAGAATCCTGCCGCGCGAGCCGACGGCCCACCCGCGCGCGTTATCCAAGAAGAAGATGTCCGCCAGATCGTCGCGCCCGCCTTCTGTCAAACGCCTCCAGGCGAAGCCGCCGTCATCCGTCCGCAGGACCAATCCATCACCGCCCGCAGCCCATCCCGTTTCCCCGTCCGCGAAATAAACGCTCGTCAGTCGCGGGCTGGTCCTGATATTAACGGGCAGCCACGTCGTGCCCCCGTCGCCCGTCATCATCACGACGCCCCTCTCGCCAGCGGCCCAACCGCGTCGCTCATCCGCAAAGGAGACGGAGAAAAGGTCGCTGCCCGTCAGCAAAGTAATACTGGTCCAGTGTTCGCCCCCATCATCGGTGCGCAGGACGCGGCCACCGGGTCCGAGCGCCACCGCGTGCTTTGCGGAAGTGAAAGCCACGCCCGTCAGCGTCGTCTCGCCAGTATCCTTTTGCGGCTGCCAGTGCGCGCCGCCGTCATGAGTCAGGAGCAGCGTGCCGCGTTCGCCGACCGCCGCTCCCGTCTGCTTATCAGAGAAGGAAACAGAGTAGAGATGAGCCTTCGTGTTGCTCTCCAAAGGCGACCAGTTGAGTCCGCCGTCAACGGTCTTGAGAATGACTCCATGAGTTCCCACGGCCCACCCGCGAGAAGTATCATCTGGAGCGAAGGCGACGCTGTAGAGATGTTCGCGGCTGCCCGTCTGCCTGATGGTCCATCTCTCGCCGCCGTTCGTCGTCGTCAACACGACGCCCCGCGCGCCGACCACCAGCGCACGCTTCTCATCCTTCACGAACAGCCCGTACAGCGTCGAAGAGACCTGCGAGACTTGCATCTCCCATGCAAAGCCGCCGTCCTCCGTACGCAGTATCGCCCCGTCGGAGCCGACCGCCCACCCGTGCGTTTTATCTTTAGCAAAGCGTACGGCGGAGATGGCGTTGCCCTGCGGCAGAGGATTCTGCCACAGCCATCCGCGCGTCTGTGCGCGCGCCGCAGGCAATACAAACACTCCTGCCAGCATGAGCAGGACGCAGCGCGTGAGAGCCACGGCGAAGATGCGTCGCCTAAACATAAAGCAAATTATAAGGATGATGTGAAGCGAAAGCGAGCCATCGGAATTGCGGAATCATCAAATGCGGATTGCGGAATTCGGATGGCGGATTAACGAAGGCGTAAAGAGGTTGGATGCTTTTTCTTTCAATCCGCAATCTGCAATCCGCAATCCGCAATTGGTGATTCCGCAATTTCCACGGTTCCGACCTGGTCCACGGCATCGCGTAAGATGCTTTCGTCCACACGTCCGAGCGCGGCGATGCGGCGTGCGGCGCGGTCCGCCGCTTCCTGTACGACGTGGCCCGCGTGTCCCTTGGCCCATTCCCATGTAATCTTGTGAGGAGACGCGGCCTGGTCCAATCTGGCCCACCAATCCGGGTTCGACTTACGACGAAAGCGCCCGGACATCGTCTCGACCACGTAACGCGAATCGGTCACGACGCGCACGCGACAAGGCTCGCGCAAGGCTTCGAGTCCGAGCGCGGCAGCGGCAATCTCCGCCTGCTGGTTGGTCGCCGCGCCCAGATAGCCGCCGACCGCGCGCCACACGCCGCGATAGCCCAGGAGCGCCACGCCCGCCGCGCGCGTCAAAGCCTGCCCGTTGCCCAGGCTCGACCCGTCACACACGATGGTCACAGTTTTCATCCTTCGGCCTTCGTCTCTAACTCTTCATCTTTCGTCTCTTCAATCTTCACGCTCTCATCCTTTTGCCTTTCGATGTGGATGATGTGGTCCACAGATTCTTCAAAGGTATCGTCGTGAGAGATGACGAAGAGTTGGTCGAAGTGCGCGACCTGTCCGATCTGCTGCGCGAGACGCTCGCGGCGTTCGGCATCCATGTTGACGGTCGGCTCGTCGAAGAAGGCTATGCGGATGTCTGAAAGTTGTTTGAGCAGGGCGAGACGCACGCTCAGAGCGGCGGCCATCTGCTCGCCGCCGGAGAGATTCGGGAACGAGCGTTCGTGCCCCTCTTCCTCCAACATGATTTCGTATTCGCGCGACCAGCGCAACGCGCGCCCGGCCTCGCCAGTAATCTCTCTGAACAACTGGTTGGCCTCTATCGAAATGTTGTAAAGATAACTCTCCGTGACGATAGGCCCTGCCTTCTTGAGCGTGTCCCTGATGAACTCCGTCGCGTCGTTCAACTCCCTCAGATTCTCAAGCGCGCGAAACTCTTCGCGCATCTGATCGCGTACCAGAGAGAGCCTAGATAGTTCAGCCGCCAGCGATGCTTCGCGCGTCGTCGCGGCTTCGAGTTGCGCGGAGGTGGCGGCGGCGCGCTCGCGTGCTCCAGATAACGCGGCCTGCTCCGTGATGTGCTGCTCGCGGTTGTAGGCGGCGGCTGCGCTCCGGTATTCCTCTTGCGCCTCCGACGCTTCGCGCGCGGCGCGTGCGGCCTCTTCGAGAGCCTTCTCAAGTTCGGACTGGCGCGCGGGCAGGGTGGCCGCGAGCGTTTCGCTCGACAGGTATTCGCGGTGCGCCGCCATCGTGAGGTCTCTGCGCGCGCGCGCCTGTTCCCATTTCGCATCGAGTTGGCTGAAGGGTTCCAACTGCGTGTTGAGCGACTGGGCCTGTGTTTCCAGAGAGCGATGCGCGTCGCGCGCACCTGCGGCTTCCCGGCTGAGCGCGGCCTCGCGCAAAGCCTCCTGGCGGAGCGCTGCGGCGCGGCCCCTCGGGTCTTTCAACTCGCGCAGGCGTCCTTCCGTTTCGGCGATCTCTTTTTCGAGACCGCCGACGGCATCCGCGATGGCGGCCACGCTCGCGCGTTCGTCCTTCCTGCGTATCCCCTCCTGCTCTATCTCTTTCAAGCGTTGTTGGAGCGGCTTTAATTCCGCGTAGCGCAAAGCGGCTTCGCGCAGCGCGATAAGCTCTAAATCAATGCCTGATAACTGGGCCTTTAATTCGTTCAGGTGTGCTCGACCGGCGGGCGGCAGTTGCGCTATCTCCGTGTCTATGCGCGCGAGCGACCCGTCGCGTTCGGCCAGTAGTGCGCGCTCGTTCATGGTTTGCGCGCGCATGCTTTCGAGTTTGGAGACGTGCATCTGCGCTTCGCGCGCCTCGCGCACGGCGAGGCCGAGGGACGCGCGCTCTTTTTCGAGCACGCCGAGTTGCGCTGTGTTGGCCGCGAACTGGTCCTGGAAATAATCTTCGAGCGTCTGGTCAGCGCCGATGTTCAAACAACGCTCTGAGAGAATCGGGCACAGACCGTTTTTGACTTCCTTGTGGAACTTTTCATCGTGCGCGATTTCGGCCCTGAGCCTCGCCAGTTGCTCCGACAACTCGGTTTCTCTCGTCGTCAAGCGGCCCGCGTCTGCGGCCTTCGCGGAGCGTCTTTCGAGGTCCGCGATCTCCTTTTCGCGCGCGGCGATTTCGCGGCGCAGGCGCAACGCCTCGCGCTCCACGTCCTTGCGCTGATTGGTGAGATGCAAGAGGCTCGTCGCGGCCTTCTCCGCCTTGCTCAGCGCGGTCTCAATGCCGAGGCGTTCGTTCGCCAGAGACTCTAAACGTTCGGGCGCGCCCTGGCCCTTCTCAGATTCCTTCAGGCGCTCTTTGGTCTGCGTGTGCTGCGCGCGCAACTCTTTGAGTTCGGCATCGAGTTGGGCCAGACGCTCACCTGCGCTGATGGCGCGTGCGCGCAAATCTCTCAGGCGCTCGCGCTCTCGTTCCGACTCTTCCTGGACCAATATTTCGGGTTCCAGCGCGGCGACGGACGCGCCAGCCTGCACGGCCCTGGCGAGCGCATCTTCCAGACGCCGCACGTCGCTCGCGGCGGACAGGAGAAGCCGCGTCACGCGTTCCGCCTCCGTCCTCAACTTGTCCCGGCGCGCACGTTCCGCTTCCAATTCACGAAGCAGGTTGAGCGCTTCAAGATGCGTACGGTGATCCGCTTCGACCGCGCTCTGGCGCGCGAGCGCGGCCTGTGCCGCATCACGCAGGACGCGCACATCCTCCGAACGACGGATGGCATGATCGCGCGCGACTTCAAGTCGGCCCGCGCGCTGGGTCGCTTCGCTCAAGACAGCTTCGGCGCGTTCCATCGCGGCCACGCTCAACGCGCGCTCGGCTATCTCGTTATTTAATCCGTCCAGCATCGCGGAGAGTTCGCGGACATGTTCCGCAGCCGTCTGATGCTCTGCCTCCAATTCATCGTAACGCGCGAGTTGGCCCTCCGCGCCTTCGATTTTCCCGCGCGCTTCCGCCATCCGCTCGCGTATCAGGTGGACCGTGGCGAGCAGATTCTCCGCGCTGTCGCGGTACTCCTCGACCTTGAGCAGTTTGTCGAAGGCGGCCTTGCGCTGATTGGCCGGGCGCAGGAAATCGGCTGTGAACGTTCCCTGCGGGACGCCTATCGCGGTGCTGAAGAGAGCCTTGATGTCTGTGCCGAGTTCGATGCCCAGAAGCTCGCGCAACTTGGCGGAGACATCCGTCTTTTTCTCCGCGATGCGCAGGCCCTCGCGCTGGTCGTAGATGTGATAATTCGTGCCCGTGTCGCGGTAAACCGTGTAGAGGCGCTCGTCCACATCGCTCAGGAATGTGACGCGGACGTGGCCCTTCTTCGCGCCGCGCCGCAGGAAATCATCCTTGCTGTATTCGAGCGTGTCGAAGAGCGCCCACGAGATGGCCTCCAGAATCGTCGTCTTGCCCGCCCCGTTCTCGCCCGTGATGGCCGTCAGGCCCGGCTCAAAGCTAAAGACTCTGTGCTCGTACGACTTAATGTTTTCTAATTCAACGCGTGTGACGTGCATCTCTCGCTTGCTTGAAAGTTGGATTTTAGATTGCGGATTTGAGACTTGAAATCTGCTATCCGAGCCTACTCAAATTTAGTGAATTAGCCTAACACGTTGAAGAGCAAGTAGGAAGTAAGAAGGATGAAGGATGAAGTTAAAAGGCTATGACGCCGTCTGAAAAGCTATCCTGTGCCCTGAAAGGGCAACCTGTGAGAGCCGGGGGCGATGCCTCCGGCTCTCATATGTATCCACTGTCGTGGATAAGTATGGATAAGCTTGAATCATTTTCTCTGACTTTTCAGACAGTCTCTAAAGGATGAAAAACATACCCGCTCATCTTGAAGAGCCACACTCTCATCCTTCATCCTTGCTTTTCATTCTTGCTCTCGTCGGGAGGACGAGCGGGCAATCCAGGTGCGGGTGCTGGGTGACGATGACGGGGATGGCGAAGGTCTGTTGAATCGTTTCGCTGGTGAGGACGGCGACGGGCTGGCCGGAGGCGACGAGCTTTCCGTCCTTGAGCATCAGGAGGCGGTCGGCGTACTGGGCCGCGAGGTTCAGGTCGTGGAGGATGACGAGCACTCCGACGCCTTCGCGCGCGAATTTGCGCGCGACTTCGAGCGTGCTGTGCTGGTGCGAGAGGTCCAGGCTGGAGGTCGGTTCGTCGAGCAGTAGATAGCGGGAACAATTCGCAGGGGCTTCCCAGATTTGCGCGAGCACGCGCGCGAGTTGCACGCGCTGCCGCTCGCCGCCTGAGAGCGTCGGGTAGAGACGCTCTTCGAGGTGCGTGGCCTCGACATCTTCCAGCGCGGCGCGTGCGATCTCATAGTCGCGTGGTCCTTCAGCGCCCTTGAGATGCGGCGAGCGTCCCATCATGACGACTTCCAGAACCGTGAAGGGGAAACTGAGCGTCGAATCCTGGCCCATCACGGCACGCACGCGCGCGCGTTCAGTCAAAGGCCAATCGTCTAGAGGTCGCTGGTCCATAAATACTTCGCCGCCCGTCGGCTGCACGTCACCGCAGAGGACTTTGCGCAAGGTGGACTTGCCCGCCCCGTTCGGCCCGATCACCGCGACCACTTCGCCCGCGCGCACTTCCAGCGAAATACCGTCAAGTAAAATTTTTGGTCCAATGGCGACGCGAAGGGCGCGAGCTTCGATCAATGAATAATCCTCCACTTACGGTCGCGCAGGAGCAGCCAGAGAAAAAAGGGCGCTCCGGTGATGGCCGTCAGGACACCTATCGGGAGTTCTGCGGGAGAGACTATGGTGCGCGCGATGAGGTCCGCGCAGAGCAGCAGGCTCGCGCCCAACAAAGCGGAGCCGGGAATCAAACGGCGGTGGTCCGGCCCAATCATCAATCGCAGGAGATGCGGGACGACGAGACCGACAAAGCTTATCAGTCCGGTCACGGCCACGCTCGCGCCGACCGAGAGCGCGACGAGCACGACGGTCTCTCTCTTGACACGTTCGATGTCGAAGCCCAGATGGCCCGCCTCCGCTTCGCCGAGCAGGAGGGCGTTGAGCGCGCGAGAGAGGCGCGGGAATAAGAATATGGGCAGGAGTATAAAGGGGCTGGCGACGAGGACGCTGGACCATGTAGAGCCGCCCATGCTGCCGAGTTTCCAGAAAGTGAGACTGCGAATCTGCGTGTCCGTCGCGTAGAAGGTGAGAAAGCCTGAGAGCGCCTGGGCCAACGCGTTGATTGCGATGCCCGCCAGCAGCAGCGTCGCCACGATTGTCTGTCCCGCAATCGTCGCCAGACGATAGACCAGGATGGTCGTGACGAGTGCGCCCGCGAAAGCCGCGCAGGGAAAAGCGAAGAGACGTAGCAACGGCGGGAGCGTGAAGGCCACCGCGTCGCCGACGATGACGAAGCTGGTCGCGGCCAGCGCCGCGCCGCTTGAGATACCGATCAGGCTGGGGTCCGCCAGCGGGTTGCGAAACAGTCCCTGCATCGCCGCGCCCGAAACGCCGAGACCCGCGCCGACGAGTAGTCCGAGGAATACTCGCGGCAGTCGTATGCTGATGAGCGTCGCCTCTTGCTGCACAGTGAAGGTCCAGGGGAGATGCAGGCCGATGCGCCCGCCGATGATGGAGAGGCATTGGGCCAGAGAGATTTCCACCGCGCCCTTGTCAACGGAAAGGAAGAGCATCAACGCCAGCAGCAGGACGAGACCGATGAGCACTACGCTCCCGCGCGTTCGATTGGACCGGACTCTCAAACCCGGAAAGATGCGCGCGACAGCAGTTGAAGCCATACTATCTCTTGTCTCCGCCCGCGCCGGGCGTCGTCGTCGTTTCTCCCTGACCGTCCGCGTTGAGTTCAGGATGCAGCTTGATGGTCAGGTCGTAGATCGCGCGCCCGATTCCCGGACCAAATCCCTGAAAGTACATATCGCTGACCGCGACGATGCGGCGATTCCTGCCCGCCGGTGTGAGCGCGACGCCGGGGAATTTCAAGACGCCGTCCGCCCCGCCGCTTCTTTCAAAACTTTTTTCGGTCATCAAAATAATATCCGGCGCGGCGCTCACGACCGCTTCATCCGTCATCTCCTTAAAGCCTTCAAAGGCGGTCATGGGATTCTTGCCGCCCGCCACTCGAATCATCTCGTCAATGGTCGTGCCGCTGCCGGACATGGTCGCGTTCGGCATGTTCGGCCCGCGCCCGACAAAGAGCACCTTCGGCGTCGCCAGCGCGCGGTCCATCAGCCGTTTGACACCCCTCATGTCATTATCAATAGAGTTTGACAGTTCTTCACCCTTCGCATTAAGTCCGAGCGCGCGCGCGATTGTCTGGACCTTTTTTTTGACCGCCTCGACGCTGTAATTTGCGCTCAGCGTGAGCGTCGTGACGCCGGAAGTTTTGAGTTGTTCGATGACCTGCGACGGTCCTGCATCACTGGTGATGATGACGAGCGTCGGCTTGAGCGAGAGGATGCCTTCGGCGTTGAGCGCGTTGCGTGGGCCAACTTTAGGAAGCCCCGCCGCCTGCGATAAATATTCGCTGCTCGAATTATCCACGCCGACGAGCCTTGAGCCAGCGCCGAGAGCGTAGACGGTCTCCGTCAAAGCGGTCCCGACACAGACAATCCGCGAGCTATCGCTGACCGTCACGGGCTGGCCCGCAGCATCTATCAACGTCACTCCCGCCGCCTTATTCTGAGACGAATTTGAACGGCAGCCGCCAAGCCAGAGCAGACAGTAAAGAGAGAGCGCAAAGATAAGGGCGAATTTAAACTTCATCTGAGACCTCGAAGAGAGAGTCTGAATCGAAAACCGCTCGTTCAGGATAAGACAATCAGGATAAGACAAAATTTACCATAGAGACACAAAGGACGCAGGGCGGCACAGAGAAGTTATAGTGGTTCTCAATTGGATGCGAGCATTGCGGCAAGCGTCCTTGTCAGTCCCGCCTGCTTAAACCGGGCGGGTAAGATTGGGCCAGGAATACCCGCCCGGCTTAAGCAGGCGGGACTGACACGTAGTCGCACTCAATTGAACTGGAACATTCTACCCTGGTCAAAATGAAGAGCGCTGAACCTCCAGCGCTCTTCATTACCCGGACCTCGACCGCTTTCACTCAGAAGATGAATCGCACCTGCATCTGGAACATCCTCGGCGGGTCAATGTTGGCGAACGCCGGAATCGCGTTCGTGGTCGTGCCGACGTTGCCCACGAACTGGCCGAACGTGGATGCAGGTGTCGCGGCATCGCCGTAGGTTGTGACCCCGCGACCGAGGAAGTTTCCGTGGTTGAAGAGATTAAAGCCCTCCAACCGGAGCAGGATGGCCGTGCGTTCTGATGTCTTGATGCGGTCCTCGACGAAAATCGCCACGTCGTTGGTCGCGGTGCCACGGAACGCAGACTTGCGTATGACCTCGCCGTTGATAACGGGGCGGTCGTTGTTGATGCCGTCGCCGTTGTTGTCAACGCCGGTAGTGGCGTTGAACGGACGCGCCGAGGCGAGTTGTGTCAGGGTCCCAGCCGTGATGTTGTAGGGGAATCTGTAGCTGAACGTGAAGACCGCGCGATGTCGCTGGTCAACCACGCTCAGTCCGCGTTCCTCTTCGCCGAGCCGCGAGATGATGCTCTGGTTCGACCCGATGCCGTTGCCGTCCGGTTCGGTGGTGTTGGTCGCCTTGGACAGCGTGTAGCTGACGGCGGCATACATCCGCCGGTTGCCGCGATAGCTGAAGTTCGTCTGCAATCCGTTGTAATCGGCGACGCCGAGGTTCATCAACACGTTGACCTGACGCACGCCGCCATTGACCGGCAGGATGGGCCGTGTGAGATTGGCAGCCGCCACATTCTGTGTATTGGTGGTGCTGAGACTAAGGTTGCAAGGGACGGAAAGATTGGCGGTGTTAAGACGACACTGGCCGACCGCCGTGCGATCCAAAGGCGAAGGGGCGTTCAAGTCCACCGTGCGATCAATGTCGCTCAAGTGCTGATGGACGTAGTCGCCTCCGACGAAGAATCCCCTTATCACCTCGCGCTCCGCGCCGATGGACAGCACCTGGCTGCGTGGGTTCACAAACTTATCCGGGTAATTCGGCAGCAGGTCGAAGTTCAACCCGTACTTCGCGAACTGAGATTGGTAGAAGGCCCTCCGGCCCGCCCTGATCGTGATGTCGCGCGCAGGCAATTGCGTAGCCAGCAGCGTCTTCGGGTCAAAGTTGAGCGGGAGGCACGCTCCCGTCAGGCAGGTCGGGAACCCGGTTTGCCCCGGAGTCGCGGTGTAGGTTGTCAATCCGTCCAGCCCGTTCACCAGATAACCGGCGATGGCGTTGGAACGAATCTGCGTGTAATACATGCCGTAGCCGCCGCGAATCGAGGTGCGCGAATTGCCCCCCGGATGCCAGCCGAAGCCGATGCGCGGCGCGAAGTTGTTCTGATCGTCGGTCAAGGTCTGCCGGTCGTAGCGCAGCCCTAGATTCAACGTCAAATCCGGGCGCACTTTCCAATCGTCCTGCACGAACCCTGTCAAGAGCCACTGCGACAGATTGTAGCTCTCAATCCCGAAGTTGATCGGCTGCGTGTAGTTCTGCACGTCGGCTAGTGTCAACTGGCCGAAGGGCGCAGTCGTCGTGTTCTTGAACGTGAACGTGCCGAGAATCGCGGTCCCAGGCTCGCTGCCCGTGCCGCCTGAGGTGTGACGGATCATGCTGCCGCCGAAACGCAGGTAGTGCTTGCCAAGCGACCAGGACAGCGTATCCGCAAGCTGCCACTGGTGACTGAAGATGTCGGAGGCTCGCGACTGGCCGATGGTGAACGGCACAGCCCCTGCGCGTGTGTAGGTGGTTGAGAGAGTCTGAGCTTCCCAGAGCGTGACAGGATCACCGTGCAGGTAGGCGAAGCGCGCTTCATTGAGCAGACCCGCGTTGATGACCGACGTGTGATTGACCTGAGCCGTCCATGACCGCCGCGAGTACCTGCGCGCGACGCTCGGCGCGTTCGTGCCGCCCACTGCGTCCTGTGGGTTGTCGTCGGAAAACCTATCAACGTTCATTCGCACCATCAACGTCTGACGCGACGTGAGCCTGTGGTCCAACCGTCCGTCGAAGAGAAACTGGCGGTAGTGACCCGTGTAGTCGAGGTGCCCATCCGCCGGTAACACGAAGGCAGGCAGCGTCGTCGCGAGGAACGTCGTTCGATTCTGCCGCGTGTAATCAGCCGTGGCGAAGAAGAAGGTCTTGTCCTTGACGATTGGCCCGCCGATTGAGCCGGAGTACTGGTTCAGCGCATCTGGAATGTCCACCGGGTTGATAGCGTTGAGCGTAGTTGGCGTGACGCAACTCGGCACGGAGGGGGGGCAGAAATTCCTGGTCGAGAACGTCTTCGCCTGCCAGCTACCACCGGGACGGAGCAGGAACAGTCCTTCGCCGTGCAGGTCGTTCGTGCCGGACTTGGTGACGATGTTCAAAGCCGGGCCGGAGGTCCAGCCGTATTCGGAAGAGAACGCATTCGAGAGCACCGTCACTTCCTGGATAGCGCCGAGCGGCACGGTGGCGATTGCCGTCTGGCGGCCCCAGCCCTCATCGTTGTTCGCGCCGTCGAGCGTGAACGTGGTGGCACGGCGTGAACCAACGCCGGTGATGAAGTAAGTCGCGTTGACGAAGAGATCCCCCGTGCCCTTGCCTTGCCGGAAGGCCGAGTTCAGGAGCGGCAGCGTCGTCGCCTTGCGTCCGAGGATGGGCGTCTCTTCGATTTGCGGGCTGTCGAGCGGGAGGCCGATCTGCGGGTTCGCGTGTACGCCTTCGGTGGTGCCGTAGACGGTGACCTCCGCCTTCTCGGAGCCGACCAGGAGCGTCACTTTCAGAGTCGCGGTCTCACCTGAGCGCAGCGTGATGTCCTTGCGCTCTTCGTTGCCGAATCCCTGCTTGGAGACGCCGACCATGTAGGTTCCCGTCAGCGACAGCGCCGGAATGGTGGCGCTGCCGTCGCTTCTAGAGACGGCCTCGCGCACAGCGCCGGTCGCGGTGTTCACTACCGAAACTTTGGCGTCCTGCACGACCGCGCCGCTTTGATCTACCACGACGACAATCATCGTCGCCGTGTTGGGAGACTGTGCGAAAGAGAAGGGCGCGCCAGCGAGCAACGCCAGGAGCAGGATGAGGGCGCACGAGGCGCGGCCCTTTATCCTCTTTGATGGACCATTAATTGACGGCCCGCTCATGCGGCTCGCTTGACGCTCTATGTTTATTTGACGCATTTGTTATCCCTAAGAACCTCTCCGGTCAATAGTCTCCACAAAAAATTTTGATGTCGGGTGAAAGGCGAATCCCTGAAAAGGAGGACCATCAGAGGCACTGTCCTTCAAAATTAGGGCGACGGGTAATTACTGGTCCTCTTACCTTAAAAAGAAGAAGAGCGCCGGA
Organism: Pyrinomonadaceae bacterium; assembly: GCA_036009045.1. GTDB lineage: Bacteria > Acidobacteriota > Blastocatellia > Pyrinomonadales > Pyrinomonadaceae > DASYML01. The sequence continues at coordinate 17,834 of DASYML010000121.1, read as the reverse complement.
AAGACGAAAGACTAAACGCAAACACGAATTACTACCAGCGCTCGTAGTTTAACGTGAGTTCGACCTAAGATAACGTGAGTTCGACGTATGAGGCTGTCAGACAAGCGGTCTGTGCCCTGGAAGGGCAACCTGTGAGAGCCGGGGGCAGCGCCCCCGGTCCTCTCACGTCAAAATATTTCGACCCTGAAAGGGTCGCACACCCAACATTAAGGTGCGACCCTTTCAGGGTCGGATGCTATGTTGGACCAGTCACCGGGGGCGTTGCTCCCGGCTCTCATATGTATCCACTGGCGTGGATAAGCTTGAAGGGTGTGCTCTGCCTTACGTCGAACTCACGTTAGTTTAGAGCAGAAACTAGAGGCTGGAGACTAGAGGCTAAATAAAGACAACTGTTCTTGACTAGCCTCTAGTCTCCAGCCTCCGGCCTCTAGTTTCTGCCCTACTGTTCGCCGATGGTATAAACGGAGGTGTCCGGGTGGTAGGCGTGCCAGTCGAACCAGTAATCTTCGAGCAGGGAGAGTTTCCGCAACCGGGTCCCGTTTAATGGGCCACTTATCGCCGCGCCGGAAAAATTCCACTCGCTGCCGGTTTGAGTATCCACTAAAACAAGCGGAGAAGAGCCGGGCCTGGCGAAGAGGTCCAGGATGCGCGTGCCGTTGGCATCTGCGATGCTTCTTTCGTAGGCGCGCACGGATTTTTGGTCCTCTCCAACGACGATGAGAATGGGGACGACGCCGAGCCTGTCTTGCACCGGACTCTGTTTTTGCAAAGCGGAGAGCGGGTACGCTTTGGATGCCGCGCCGACGCTGATGCCCGCGATGAGGGTGCGCGGTTCAAGCCGCTGATCCGCCGCGACGCTGGTCGTGACGGGCACTTTCGTCATGCGCTGTTCCCAATCCGCCGGGGCATAATCCCCTTTGGCGGCGATGCGTTCGTCGGGTCTGAGGACGCGCCCCCGCGCTTCTTCGCGCTTCCACGTCTTGAAGGAGATTTCATCATGTAGCACAGGCTTGAGATGGCGGCCCTTGAGTGGGCCCATGATGGCCTCGCCGGAGACCTGTTGCCACCATGACCCCGTCTCTTCATCGCGCATGATGAAGTTCTGGTTGTTGATGCCCGCCAGATGAAAAGTGAGCCTGCGCCCGTCTACAGTTGATTCCCACACCAGACCGGTGTGACAGAGCGTTCAATAGGTAGTGACGACTTGCGTCCCGCCGACGGAATCCTGGACCAGATGATGATAGGTCATCTGTCGAATCGGATAAGCCACCGCCTCGCCGTTGATTTTGACGGCCATCACCATGTCGTCATCCCGTACGAAGCCAGCCTCGCCAGCGCTCGCGTAAGCCGTCCGCGCCAGCGGGTTGAACATCCATTCAAAATGGTTCTGCCGCGCGAGCCATGTGGCGACCAGTGAGAGGACCATTAAAAGGACCAGCGCGGATTTGCGCCACCAGCGACGACTCGCGGGCCAGAGCCGCAGGACCAGTATGAAGGCGACGAGCGAAAAGAAGATGGTCAGGATGGGCGACCAGCGACGCAGTGTATAAGAGATTTCCAGGTCGCGCGGCGATTGTGGCCGGAAGGGCTGGATGAGAATGGCCGGAATGAGCACCGCCGAGAGGGCCGCGAGCACGATCAGGAACAAGCTGGTCCAGACGATGATGCGACGGCTGAAAAAAGATACGGGCTTCGCTGGCGATGCGTTTGAAATGTTTTCCATTTATCTGCTCAGAGTCATGATTCCTGTTGGGATTTCTTTAGAGGTCTGCAACTTTGAGTTGAGTGTCGGCGTTCTTCCAGGCCGTCTCAAATTCTCTCTGGACGAACTGGGCCGGGTAGGTCTTGCCCTGTGCCTTGAGACTTTCGAGCAGGCCGAAGAGCGAGCGACCGCTGCGCGGATTCTTTCCGAGGTCTGCGCGAAAAACCCCTTCGGCCTCCGCAGCCTTGCCGCTGAGCAGGAGCGCGCCGCCCAGAGCCTCGCGCGCGGGGACGAACCACGCTGGCGGCTCATCATAGGCCAGAGCGTCCTGAGCCTCGACGGCCTTTCTCAATGATGCGAGGGCCGCTGGTTCTTCATGTTGCGCGGCGGCAATCTTCGCGTCCAACATGTTCGACGCAATCTTGAGAATATTCTCTGCACTGTTGAGACCCCATTCGGCTCCCTGCGGCATCTGTTTGCGCGCTTCGACGAAGGCGTTGCGTTCAGTCTCAGCCTCTGCGGTCTGCCCCTTGGCGGCGTGGGCCATCGCGCGCGCCCAGTGCCAGAGAGTGTTCGTGCCATGCAGGCTGCGCTCCGGCGCGGGCGCTTTGAGGATGTCGTCCCAACGATGAAAGCGGACGAGGACTAAGGGCTGAGCGATGAGAAATGATTCGAGCGGGGGCACGTCCTTGAGGAATGGGCCAACGTTGGCGGCCAGTTGGTCAGCGGCCCTCTGAGCATCCTTGAAGCGGCCAGACATGCTGTACGCGATTGCCAGAAAATGCAGGTTGTGGCTGTAGTAACCCGCCGCGTACATGCCCTTCATCCCAGTGCTGTCGAAGTAAGCGCGGTCAGCCGCCGCCGCGTCTTCGTTGCTCCGCGCGGCCAAATCGTAATCGCCGGTCCGCATGTAAATATGCGCGGGCATGTGTACGAGATGGCCTGCGGCCTTGATTTGCGCGCGCAGGCGGTCGGCGCTCTCAAGCGCACGTTCAGGCTGCGGCGAGGCTTCGACGGCGTGTATGTAATAGTGGTTCGCGCCGACGTGGTTGGGGTTGCGACGAAGGACGGATTCCAGGACCAGTATGATTTCTTCAGTGCCTTCGGCGGGCTTGCCGTCGCTGGTCCAGAGTTTCCAGGGGCGCAGGTCCATGGCGCTCTCGGCGTAGAGCGTGGCGGCGTCTAGGTCGTCCGGGTACGCGCTCGCCAACTCTCTCATCGCGTCCCTGTAATCCGACGCCAGCTTCTTCAAATCGGCCCCCTGCGCAATCGAGTATCGCTTCGCCAGCGCGCGTATGTAGGCGCGTTCGTTCTCCGGCGCGCCAGATGATAAAGCGAGCGCCTTCTGCACCTCATCATAGGCGGCCTTCTCGCCTTCCATATCAATCGCGGCATTGATATTTGGTCCAAGCGCGAGCGCGATGCCCCAGTGCGCCATCGCCAGATGAGAGTCAAGCTCAAGCGCTTGCTTGAACGAACGCACGGCCTCCGCGTGATTGAAGGCGTAGACGAGCAGGAGTCCCTGATCGAAGAAACGCTGCGCCTCGGCATTACTTGTCTGGACCGGATGATGATTCTCTCCGAGACCCTGCATCAACGTGACGGGCTTCGTGTTTTCAGGAAGAGCGTGGCGATGCTGCGCGAGCGCGGGCAGGGAAATCAGTAGAAGTGAAATCAGTAAGAATGTCAAAGCCAGGGGAAGACGCTTCATCTTCGGAATCTCCTTGGATATAAGAGAACACAAAAGTTAATAACGGACCGGGAATTTTTCGGCGGGGAGACATTCATGCGCCGCCTGGGTAGCGGGTTAGTTTGATCTTGAGTGCCTGGGATAGTGAGATTCACCACCGCAGACACAGAGCTCACAGAGGACGCACAGAGGCTTGAACTTTCTTCTCTGTACGTCCTCTGTGAGCTCTGTGTCTGCGGTGGTGAACGCCGCTTTCATCTTCACTCAACTCAAACTGACCCACTACCGCCGTTGGCTTTCGGTCGCGTCGCCTCGTCCGCGCTGATAAAGTACATGAATGTATCGTTAAAGTGGAGCATCTTCAAATCGTCAGGGGGCGTGACGACGGGCGGCCCCTCTATAATGACCGGCAGAATCTCCGGCGCGGCTTCATCATGACCGCCCTTGCGATTGAGCGCGTAACGCACCTCCTTCTCAACCCAGGCAGATTGCTTCGCCGCCGATGACCAGAAGAGAAACATGACATCGCTCTCATCAATATATTTGTAGATGGTCTTCTCCCAGTTATCCCCAGGCTCAAGCGTGAGCAGGTCTTGAAAAAATTTGATGTCGGCCATCTTCAGCATCTGCACGCGCTTGAGAACTTCCGGGCGGTCCTGTGAAGCGTAGGAAATGAAAGCCTGCTTGTAACGCACAAAGTTCTGCTGAGGGAGAGACGCGGCCTCTGCACATGTGACTGGCAAGACCTGCTGCGGCTGTGGCTGCGTGCCGGGAGCAATCTTGAATTTGAACTTGATATGTCCGATAGGCACGCTCTGATAACAGACCGTCACCGTGCCGATAATATTGCCGGTCTTACCTGTTTCGGGAATCGTGACGGCGAACTGGACCGTATCAACCTCTCCATCCCAGATGAGAGCCTGAGAGGTCTCGTCAATCTCCAGTCCGGGCATCGTCAGATTGAAGACCATCTCCTGCCCGCGCTTGATGATGGTCTCCAACTTCTTGGACCCGCGCTGCTTCGCAGTGTCATCCGATTCCTGGGCCTTCGCGGTCAATAGCTCTGCATGCTCCGGCAGGTGCGCGAAGACCTGGACCAGAAAACAATCCCCCAGCGGCGCTTCCGCCGGAGCGAAGACTGTGCAGGTCACTTCGTCGCTCAGAACTTCATCTTCCGGCGCGTCGCCGCCCAGCAAGGTTTTCTTCTTATCTTTGAGCATCGTGGCGGAACCAAGGGCAGCCAGAATGCAGAAGATGATCAAGAGTAGATAGGGAGTGATGCTCGTTTGCGCGGGGGAACGCTCATTGAGCGGCGCTTGCAACACAGCGCGTATGGACGGCGTCGCCGTGATGATCGCTTCGGCTTCGGGAGAGGGAGACAGTGACGGGCGCGCGCTGGTTGACGGCGATGGCTGCGGCGACGGGGCGCTCGGCGCGGGCGGGGGCGTGGGCAGGGAACTTAAAAAGAAGTTGACATCCCTGCTCCCAGCCGGAGCCAACTCGACTGTCTCTATTTGTGGACCAAAATCCTGTGCCTTGACCTCGACCCTGTAGGTGCCGGGCGACAACCCCGCCAGTTCATAGTAACCGCGCCCGTTAGTCTTCAGAATCGAAGTCCTGTCGTTCGCCGAAACTATGACTTGAGCGCCGCGTAAGGGTCTGCCGTCGCGCCCGGTGTTGACACTGCCTCTCAGCGTGGATGGGTACGGAGGATGCATGTCCGTCGAGCACACAGCATTACATTTGAGACCGTATCCGACAGACTCGAAAGATGCGCTGAGCGACTGTGGGCCAAGCCCGGTTGTATCAACCTGTATCGAGTAGGTTCCCTGCCCGCTGATAATCCTGCCAGCAGAAATATTCCAGTGAGAGGCATGCTTGAAGCCGGGCGTGCCGCCGCTGGTGTTGGTGATCTTGAAGGTCACTGGCTGGCCTGTCGTGGCCGCGCCGGGACAGCACATGGAGACGCTCGGACAGAGGACGGGAGCGCGCGCAGGGCAACCACGCACGAGGACTTCCGTCGAAGCGCGGGCCTCGCAATCGGGCTGGCAATCGCCGCCGGATTCGACGATGAGAGTGGCCCTGTACCTGCCGGGCGAAGCGCGGTCAAGGTCCCACACGGCATCTCGGCCAGTGCCGTTGATGCGCCCGCCCGTGACGGTCCAGCGAGAGCGCAACTGTTTGCCGGGACCCGTGCCGGACCCTTTGAGTTGCACCTGCGTGGAGCGTTGAGGACCGGAGCAATTGTTGATGAGATGCGTGCTGGCCTCCAAACGCAGAACGTCTGGACGCTGGCTGGCCGAGACCTGCGCCCGCCCGCTTCCCTGGACCAGAAAAAAGGAGCAGGCCAGACAGGCGACTACCGTGTAGATAACGCGAGCGATAAGACGGAGAAGCAAATGTAGGCCGGGGCCGTATCTCATGAGCGCTTTGCCAGGCAGCGTGACAACAACTGACGGCGCTACAGTTAAGACGAATTAAAGCATGGTGTCCGGTATCCAGAATCTGCAAGGCACGACGCCGTTGGCGACAACTGGACGCCCAGTGAGTGATTAGGTTGTACGACAAACTCAGAGCTTAGTCAATAGTGGGCCAGTAATGGGTTATTGTCTGGCGAGATCGCGTTTTGATTCGGTAAAGGCTGCCTCTTCTATCTCTATTCGCTCCTCTATAATGCGTTTGAGCCATTCCTCAACATTTGTTTCACGATGCAGGCGAGCGAAGAAAGCGGCGCGGGCAGCGAGTTCCGCCGAGAGTGAGACCGCAGAAGATTTGGATTGATGTACGCGGACGGGTTTTCCCCAGGCAGCATCGTCGTCGGCCTGTGCGGTGACGAGCCGATCAATCTCTTCCTCGGAAAGATTTCTTGTTCTCTTACTCAGACGTCCCATCCTGTAATTATTCGCACGACGTTGTTTGACTTGAGTTGAAAGATAATCTTGAGTGAACGTCCTCCGACACTTCGTCCAATCAACTGGTAACGGTCCTTGTAAGACTTGTTCCGGCGCACTGTAAAATCGGAGAAGAAAGATTCCGCTGCTTCCTCAAACGTGATGCGCGGCAAGTTCGTCTCGTTGAAAGTCGTACTCAAAATCGGTCGGCGTAAACCGAGGCCAATTTACCATCACTCATTCACTTTCAAGACGGCGAGGAAAGCTTCCTGCGGGATTTCCACGCGACCGACTTTCTTCATGCGCTTTTTGCCCTCTTTCTGTTTTTCGAGGAGCTTGCGCTTGCGCGTGATGTCGCCGCCGTAGCATTTGGCGATGACGTTTTTGCCGAGGGCCTTGACGGTCTCGCGCGCGACGACCTTGTTACCGATGGCGGCCTGAATGGGCACCTCAAAAAGCTGGCGCGGGATTAACTCTTTCATCTTTTCGGCGAGGGCGCGGCCCTTGGCTTGCGCCGTGTCGCGATGGAGGATGAGCGAGAGCGCGTCCACGGGTTCGCCCGCCACGAGCACGTCGAGTTTGACGAGGTCGCTTTCCCAGTGGCCCGCGAAGTGATAGTCGAGCGAGGCGTAGCCGCGTGAGACGGACTTGAGACGATCATAAAAGTCCAGCACGATCTCGTTTAAAGGCAGTTCGTAAGTGAGCATGACGCGGGTCGAGGCGATGTACTCGAACTTTTTCTGGACGCCGCGCTTTTCTTCCAGAAGCGGAAGGATGCCGCCGAGGTAATCGTCCGAACTGAGAATCGTCGCGAGGATGACAGGCTCTTCGATTTTGGAGATGTTGACGGGGTCCGGCATCTTCGCGGGCGAGTCAATCTCCCGCACCTCGCCGTTCGTCATCGTCACACGGTAGCGGACGCCGGGCGCGGTCGTGATGAGGTCCAGATTAAACTCGCGCTCAAGTCTCTCCTGCACGATCTCCATGTGAAGGAGGCCCAGGAATCCGCAGCGAAAACCGAAGCCGAGCGCGGTCGAAGACTCAGGCTCGTAGAAGAAAGAGGCATCATTCAAGCGCAGCTTGTCGAGCGCGTCTCTCAACTCTTCATACTGGTTGGTGTCCACCGGGTAGAGACCGGCGAAGACCATCGGCTTAATCTCTTGAAAGCCGGGAAAAGGCTCTTTGGTCGGGCGCGCGCTTTCTGTAATCGTGTCGCCTATCTGCACGTCGGCGACTTCCTTGATGGAGGCCGTGAGAAAGCCCACCTCGCCGACGCCGAGTTCGGCAATCGGCGTCGGGCGCGGGCGATTGACGCCCAAGTTTTCCACCTGGTAATCGCGGCCCGTGTTGAAGAAACGTATCTTCATGCCGGGACGAATCGAGCCGTCAATGACGCGAAAGAGGACTATCACACCGCGATAAGAGTCGTACCAGGAATCGAAGATGAGCGCCATCAGCGGCGCGTCGGGGTTGCCCTTCGGCGGCGGCACATCGCGCACGATGGCTTCCAAAACTTCTTCGACGCCCTGGCCCGTCTTGGCGCTCGTGAGGACGGCGTTGTGCGTTTCCAGACCGATGACGTGCTCAATCTGCTCGATGGCTTTATCCGGCTCCGCGCCCGGCAAATCAATCTTGTTGATGACGGGAATCAGTTCCAGATTATTCTCTATGGCGAGATAGGTGTTGGCGAGCGTCTGCGCTTCGACGCCCTGCGAAGCGTCCACGACGAGCAGCGCGCCCTCGCACGCGGAGAGCGAGCGCGAGACCTCGTAAGAGAAATCAACGTGGCCCGGCGTGTCAATCAGATTGAGCACGTAAGCCTGACCGTCCTGCGCCTTGTAATCGAGCCGCACGGCATGCGCCTTGATGGTGATGCCGCGCTCGCGTTCGAGGTCCATATCATCCAGGAACTGCGCCGACATCTCGCGTCCGGTCACAGCGCCCGTCAGTTGGAGCAAGCGGTCCGCCAGCGTTGATTTGCCGTGGTCTATATGCGCGATGATGGAGAAATTTCTGATGCGTTCGGGATTCATAAAAAAACAGTGACAAGTGACAAGTGACGAGAAAAAGCGATTTTACTCCTCACTTGTCACTTGTCACTTGTCACTTCATTTATAGCAGAAGGAGCGCGAAACCGCACGCGCGCCCATCATCGTGTCGCCTTCATCCACTCAATGCAGCGTTGTAAATGCTCGCGCATGCGTGCGGGCGTGTCTTGATGGATGCGCCCGTGGCCGGGCAGTACCCACTCGAAATTGTAAGGCAGGAGTTTTTTCATGGAGCGCGTCTGCTCTGCCCAGGAATACCAGGCCACGCTGCGAAACGCCGTCAGGGTTTCGCGCGCGGGCGACCACGCCAGGTGATCGCCCGTGAAGAGAAATTTGTCGCGGTAGAGCAGAACCATGTGACCGCGCGTGTGGCCGGGCACGGGGATGATCGTTAAGTCATCATCGAGCCGGACGGCCTCTTCGCCTTCGATGATTTGTTCGATGCCGTAACCAGCCGCGCCGTCTCTCTCATGCATGACGCGCCGTAGAGAGAATCTTTTGGCGAAAGCGGCATGGTCCGCGATGTCGTCGCGGTGCGTCAGAAACATCATGCGCGCGCCGCCCATCAAGGTCACTCTCTTGACGAGTGGACCGGCAAAACGCGGCGAGTCCACGAGCACGTTGCCACCTGCCTCCGGCGGGCGCAGGATGAGATAGCTCCAAGCGCCGAAACTCGATGCGGAGGTGAAGCCGCAGAAGTAAACATTGTCTGCGATGTGCGAGGGAAAGGCTTCGATGCCGATGCGCGCGTCCCCCTTGCGGAGCGTGCCGATGGAACCGGTCGGGCAGGCGACCAGGGACATGAACGCGAGGCGCGTCTCTTCCGCCGTCGCGGGCTGTTGAAAAACGCTCGACTGGTCGCCGTGGTCACGAAAGACCGTCGGCGCAATCTGGCGACAGGCGTCGCAGTCAATACAGGTCTCGTCAACGAAAAAATCGCCGGGAATATTCTCCGGCAGGCTTCGTCTGATGTCAGCCATCGCGTCCAGCACCTCGCACCATAGATGATGAAGCACGCGAGGCTCAAGAGCAAGTAGGAAGACTGAGGGATGAAGGATGAAAGAAGAGCCATGCGTCTTTAATAGCCCCTCTTTCATCCTTCATCCCTCAGCCTTCCCACCTGTCTTTCATTCTTCCGCCTTCCTACTTCATACTTGCTCTGAGCGTGATAGGGCTTATAATCCTGAAACTCCTCCGGGGCATGATGTGTTGGTGTAGCATCCGGCGGGAATTGAAGAGATAGACCACCTCTCGCGGCGCAGTTTTTTTATAAATTTATTGAGGCTTGTAATGAGTGTCACTCAGGTCAGGACCGCCTGCTTAAGCCGGGCGGGTCGTTGCCGGGCCAGGAATCCCCGCCCGGCCTCAGCAGGCGGTCCTGACCTGGATGCTGTGCCGTTGTAGTCTCATACAATTGCAAACGGCTATCGTCGAACAAGGTAAGGTGAAGAGGCCCGCGATGATTCCTCGCGGCATGGCTCTGACGGGTGACGAAGTTTTCCCGCGTCGCTTGTTGTGGGCCAACCGCCGGGGTGGCCTGCTTGACCGGGATGGAGATAGAGAGAGATGTTGAGAGTAGAACGTTCCCCCCTCCTGCGCTACGGTTTTGTGTTTCTCGTCGTGGCGTCGGCGCTCTTCGTTTCGTGGCTGCTTGAGCCGATCATCAATCGCACGCCCTTCGCGCTCTTTTACGCGGCGGTGATGCTCAGCGCATGGTACGGAGGCTTGCGGCACGGCTTGCTGGCGACGGCTTTATCGGCCCTGCTCGGCGCTTACTTCTTTCTTCCGCCCGCCAGAACACTGGACCTGGAATTGCGCGACATCATCTCCATCATCCTGTTTTTGATGGTGGCGTCTCTCATCTCGGCTTTGACGGCCTCGCGCCGCCGCGCGCAGGAAGTCTTGCGCGTCTCGGAGGAACGCTTTCGCACCATCATCGAGCAGTCACCCTTGAGCGTTCAGGTTTTTTCAACTGACGGCGTGACGCGGCAAGTCAATCGCGCGTGGGAGAAACTGTGGGGCGTGAAGCTGGAACAGATCGTGGGCTACAACATTTTGGAGGACGAGCAGTTGGTCGTCAAAGGGGTGATGCCGTATCTCAAGCGCGCCTTTGACGGACAGGCTTCGGTGCTTCCGGCGATTCTCTACGACCCGAACCAGACTATCCCTGACATCACAGTGAACCGGGAAGCAGGGCGCTGGGTCCGCGCCTTCGCTTATCCGGTCCAGAATGCTGCGGGCCAAGTCAGCGAAGTGGTTCTCCTGCATGAAGACATCACGGAGCAGAGGCGTGCGGCGGAGGCCATCGCCTATCAAGCGCACCTGCTGGATACGGTCGAGCAGGCGGTCATCGCCACGGATTTGAACGGGACTATCAAAAGCTGGAATCGTTTCGCGGAAACACTCTACGGCTGGCCCGCAGATGAAGCCCTCGGCAACAATATTCTGGACCTGCTTCCGGCGATGGCCTCAAAAGAACGCGCACACGAAATCATGCGCGCCCTGCGACAGGGCGAGAGTTGGTCCGGCGAATTCCTGGTCCGTCGCCGCGACGGAGAGACCTTCCCGGCGATGGTCACGGACACTCCCATTTATGATGATGAAGGAGCGATCATCGGCGTCGTCGGCATCTCCGTTGACATCTCTGAGAGCAAGCGCGCGGAAGCAGAGCGCGCGCAGTTGACGAATCAGGTGGAAGCCGAGCGCGAACGTTTGCGTAGTATCGTGGCGAACGTGCCGGGCGTCGTCTGGGAAGCCTGGGGCGAGCCGGATGCCGCCTCGCAGCGGATAGACTTCGTCAGCGATTACGTCGAAACGATGCTCGGCTACAACAAAGCGGACTGGCTGGGGACACCTAACTTCTGGCTCACCATCGTGCATGAGGATGACAAGGAGCGCGCGGCGCAGGAGGCCGCCGCAAAATTCAACAGCGGCAAGGGCGGCAGCAGCCAGTTTCGCTGGGTCGCCAGCGATGGACGCATCGTCTGGGTCGAGGCGCGTTCCGTCACGATTCGTGATGATGAGGGAAAGCCCGCAGGCATGAGCGGCGTGACGATGGATATAACGGAGCGCAAACAGATAGAGGAAGCGCGCGCGCATCTCCTCTCACTCGAACAGTCCGCGCGGCTCAAGGCGGAGGAAGCCAACCGCACCAAGGATGAATTTCTCGCCACGCTCTCGCACGAACTGCGGACGCCGCTCACGGCGATGCTCGGCTGGACCAGGATTATGCGGACCAACCGGCTTGACGAGAGCATGACCGCGCACGCTCTGGAAATCATCGAGCGCAACGCGACGTTGCAGGCCCAGTTAATCGAAGACCTCCTGGACGTGTCGCGCATCATCGGAGGCAACCTGCGTCTCAATATTGGTCCGGTGGAACTCGCGCCGGTCATCGCCGCCGTGCTCGATTCCGTGCGCCCCGCCGCCGACGCCAAGAACATCACTCTTGAGATACGTCAGGCGGAAACCGCGAGCCTTGTCTCCGGCGACCCCGCGCGTTTGCAGCAGGTCTTCTGGAACCTGCTCATCAACTCCGTCAAGTTTACGCCACAGGGCGGGCGCGTTGATGTCTTGCTGGCGCGCGTTGAAGGTCAGGTCGAGATTAGAGTCAGGGATACGGGGCAGGGCATCAGCCAGGAATTTCTTCCCTATGTCTTCGACCGCTTTCGTCAGGCCGACGCCTCCATCACGCGCATGCACGGCGGCCTCGGTCTCGGACTGGCGATTGTGCGCCACCTCGTAGAAGCGCACGGAGGCGCGGTTCGCGTCGAGAGCGAAGGCGCTGGGCGCGGCGCGACCTTCATCGTCAGTCTCCCGCGTTTGGAGATTCAAGCCGAGACACAGCGGACCGCCGTGGCAGACGCGATGGAGGAGCAGGCGGGGGCCGCGACGCCGTTGGTCCAGGATACGGAAGCCCTGAAGGGTTTGCGCGTGCTGGTCGTTGATGACGATTCGGACACGCGCGACTGGTTAAAGACTGTGCTCGAAAGCAACGGCGGTGACGTGACCTCCGTCGGGAGCGCCGCACAGGCTTTGACAGAACTTGAGCGCCTGCGGCCAGACCTCCTCATCAGCGACATAGGGATGCCGGAAGAGGACGGCTACGTGATGATCCGAAAAGTGCGCGCCCTCGCCGCAGAGCACGGCGGGCTGACCCTCGCGGCGGCGCTCACGGCCTACGCCGGAGACGAGGCGCGCAGGCAATCACTCAACGCCGGATTCCAGGTCCATTTATCGAAGCCGATTGATCCGGGCGAACTCGTCACCGCGATTAGAAACTTGATCGCCTCGAACGGCCAGGCATAGCGGATTGCGGATTGGGGATTGCGGATTGAAGAAGAAGAATGTTGATGATGAAGGACAAACAGTTTCTCTCTTTAATTCTTAAATCCGCAATCCGCAATCCGCAATCGAAAATTCCACGACCCGCAATTTGACAACTTTCTTTGGAGGTACTGAGATGCAGAAATTACGAAATGCTTTAAAGCTGATTTTGCTGACCGCCGTGCTGGCCGTTTTTGGACCAGCCGCGATGGCGCAGGACGCGCAGCCGAGTCCAACCCCTACCCTCGTCAAAACAGTCGAAATCACCCCCGCCAAGATGGAAGGCGAAGTCGGCAAGCCGTTCAAGTTTACGGCCACCGCCAAAGATGCTGCGGGTACTGTCTTGAACATCAAGCCGACCGCCTGGTTCGCCGCGCCCTTCGACCTCGCGGCGGCAGATGAAAACGGCACGGTCAGTTTCTTTCAACCCGGAGAAATACTCATCGGCGCGCTCGTCGGCGGCAAGGCCGGATACATCAAAATCAAAATCAAGCCGGTCCCTGTCGCGAGTATTGAGATAGAGCCGCTCGCCAGACCCATCGTCGTCGGCGGCACGACCAAACTGCGCGCCACCGCACGCGCCGCCAGCCGTAACCCGCTCGGCAATGTCCCCATCGCCTGGACCTCCGACAATCCTGCGGTGGCGACCGTTGATGCGGCGGGCGTCGTGACGGGCGTCGCACCGGGCCGCGCGACCCTGCGCGCAGTGTCGGGCGGCGGCAACCAGACCCTCAACGTCAACGTCATCAAGAGCACGCTGACCGGCCTCCAGATAGAGCCGCGCACGGCCAACGCGCGGACGGGTGATGTCGTGCGCTTCAACGTCCGCGCGCAAGGGGTCGGAGATCAGGTTGATAACTTCATCGCGCGCTGGGCCGTCGGCGGCGAGGGCGCGACGATAGACCCTGACGGCGGCTTTGTCGCTGAGCGTCCGGGCACATACGTCGTCACCGCGACGAGCGGCACGAATCAGGCTGTCGCTTCCGTGGTCGTCGCGCCGCGCAACGCCGAGCGCGAGATACAGATTATCGGGCACGCGCTCAGCAAAGATATGTCGGATGCAAAGGGGCCTGTCATACAGTCTGCGGAAGAATGGATTTTCGGCAACTACGCTTATGTCTCCACCATCTCGGACAAACTCCTCGTCTATGATATTACAGACCCCGCTCATCCGAAGTTGACCGATACCATCAAGGTTGACGCGCGCACCGTCAACGACGTGAGCACGACCGCCGACGGCAAGATAGGGGTCATCACGCGCGAGGGCGCTTCCAACCGAAAGAACGGGATAGTCTTTCTCGATACCTCGGATTTGGCCCACCCGAAAATCGTTTCCGAGTACACGGAGACGGTCACGGGCGGCGTTCACAGCGCTTTCATCAGCGGTCATTACGTGTATCTCACGGACGACGCGACAGGCTCCATGCGCGTCATAGATTTCGCGGATGTCAAAGCCCCGAAGGAAGTCGCGCGCTGGCAGACGGAGAGCGATACCGTGACGACGTTTCGCACCAAGGAGGGCGAAGAGGTCCACGGGCGTTACCTGCACGATCTGCAAATCAAGGACGGCCTGGCCTATCTCGCATACTGGCGCGACGGTCTCGTGATCCTGGACGTGGGCAACGGCATCAAGGGAGGCAGCCCGGAAAAGCCGCAACTCGTCAGTCGTCTCCCCTTCAATCATTACGAACTCTACGGCGAGGGCTGGCTCGCGGGCACGCACTCAGTCTTTCGTTACAAGAACTACGTCTTCGTCGGTGACGAAGTCTTTCCGCCCATCTTCGACATCAGCAGCCACAATCGCATCCCCGTGCGCGGCATCGTCCACGTCGTAGATGTCTCTGACATAGCGCACCCGCGCAAGGTCGCGGAATATCCCGTGCCCGAAGCCGGAGCGCACAACATGTGGGTCGAGAACGACCTTATGTACATGGGTTACTACAACGGCGGCGGGCGCGTCGTGGATGTGTCTGGAGAACTACGCGGAGACCTCTACCGGCAGGGGCGCGAAGTCGCGCACCTCTGGGCTGGCGACCCCGAAGGCTATCGCCCGAATCTGCCCTTCACCTGGGGCGCACAACCCAAAGGCGACCTCATCTTCTTCAACGACATCAACAGCGGCCTCTGGGTCGTCAAACTCGGCGGCCCGAAAGTCAAAGGCTCCACGACCGAACCTGGAAAATAATACCGAATTGCACAACAAAGAAAGGTTGTAGGGGCAGGGCTTGTCCCTGCCCGGAGCAACCCAATGGGTTGCTCATCGGCTTTGCACAAAAATTCAGCCATCTTGCATAGTCATGTTGCTAGTACCCGTTTATGCTGCAACTATGCAGGCTTGATGCATAAACACCGAATTTTTGTGCAAAGCCTTGCTCATCTATAGTCGTTTGCGATTGGATGAGACCGTGAGCGTGAGTCGTCTGATTTTACTTTGCGCCTTGGCGCCACCAGCGAGAAACAGTCTCACGCCAAGGCGCAAAGGCGCAAAGGTCATACGCTATTGTAAACCGCTATAGATTACAACGCGCTCACACCCGACGGGCAGGAACAAGCCCTGCCCCTACTTTAATGCAAGGTATTACTTCCTGCCGCTCTCAACCTTTTCCATTCGCAGAAAATCAATCCCCGCAGCCTCCGGGGCGACATCAACGGTGGCGACCGTCTTGAGGGTGGTGAGGTCTATGATCTCGACCGTGCCGGGTTCAGAGCCGATGCCCTCTACGGAGATGAAGGCATAGCGATTGTCGGGCGAGACGGCAGCGCCGTGGAGCACTTTGCGTTTCGTGGGGAGGCGGGCCAACTCGCTCCCGGTCTTGACATCGTAGACGGAGACGGATTGATCGCGCTTGTTCGTGGCGATGAGTTTGTTGTCTTTCGTCAGGGCCAGATTGTAGACGCCCGGACGCGCAGGGATGCGCCGCAAGACCTTCCACCCGCTCGTCTCGACTTCGACAATCTCGCTGGACTTATTGCAGGCAACAAACACGGAAGAGCCGTCCAGCGAAGGTTGCGCCCAGGTCGGCGAACAGGAGACATCGCCGGGCTTCGGCGGCTCCATCCCGTGACCGCCCATGTCGCGCTTCTGTCCCTGAACACCCGCGCCGCCGTGCATCCCTGTCATGCCAGCCATGCTCGCGTCGCCGACTTTGGGCGCGCCCATCATGCCCATCTCTTTGCCCTTCGTGAGCAGGAAGTGGCGCGAGACTTTGAGCGTGCTCGTATCAATCTCCACCAGCATGTCGTCCATCATGCAGGCGGAGTATTGCCTGGTCCCCTGCGCGTTGATGCGCGAGCCGTGCGGCATCGTGCAGGTCGTGATGCGCGCGATCTCCATCATCAAGTCCGTCGCCACGACCGAGACCGATGACGGGACCATATCGCCGTGCAGGTTGAAGTTGACGACATAGAGGAACTGGCCGTCGGGCGTGAGGTCCATCGTCGCCGGAAACATCCCGAGCGGGACGCGGCCCAGGACCGTGTCATCCGCCGCCCTGTATTTCCAGACGGAGCCGTTGGGCCTCCCGTGCCCCAGCGAGACATAATAGAACTGCTTGTCGGGCGAGATGGCGATGCCGTGCGGCCCGTCTATGTCAACGGGCATACTGCCGGTCTCAAAATCTTTCTCCACGCGCGCGCCCTTCGGCCCGAACCTGACCAGAGAGATTTTGTCCGCCGCTTCCGAGAGCACGTAGACCAGATAATCCTGATCGGGCGCGGCGCTCATCGTCGTCGTCGCCTGGGCCAATGCCCGCGACGGCAACCAGCAGAGCAGCGCGACCATAACCAGCAACGCGAGCCTCGACAACCCGCGCACGGATGATGAGAGATATGCTGGTCCAGAAAAACACGCTGGTCCAGAAATTTTACGGCTTGCCGTCATCCTTCATATCCTTCTCGTCAATGTCCTCTATGATTTTAACTTCCGTGCCGAACTTCTGGTAGTTGCGAAAGCGTATGTCGTTGCGGCTCTGGAAAGACCTGTCGCCCAGGCCGGACGAGAGGATAATCTCCGCGTGTGAGGGAAGCAGATATTGTTTCTCAGCGATGGTGGCCCAATCGTAATCAATGAGGCTGCTCGCCGCCGTCACGGGAAAGCCCGTGGGAATGTCCGTGGCGATGTTCTCCATGCGGAGAACGCGGTAGGTCTCACGATCAATCCAGACTCTCCCGCGATAGCCCGTCGTGCAGACCTGCTCGACCTGTGCTTCATCCTTCGCCTTGATGGTCTGGTGAGAGAAAGGCTTGAGGACTTCAAACTCATAGACGATGGTGCGGCGATTTCTCAGAGTGTCCGTGTCAACCGTCTTGAACTCCGTGCGCGTCTCATCCGAGAAGAGGTCCGCGAGCATAGAGACATACTCGCCCGTCGAACTCGTGCCGCCGACCTGCTCATAGCTTCGTCCCTCTTGATCTTCCTTGCCCGTCGGCAACCCGTTGACCGCCAGCACCTTGTACTCTTCCCCAATCTTCGCGCGATAACTGACGGCGATGGTCAGACGATCCTGCGCCTGCCAGTTGTTGGTGTTGGCGCGAGCGTACGAACGGACAATCTGCTGCTTAACGATAAAGTCCGGCATCGCCTCAGTCGCGGCGAGCGTCGCCACCTTCGCTTTCGCCAGCACGTCGCGTCCTTCGGCTTCAGAGGGCAGGGCGGACGCCGCAGGATTGAGCCTGCGACGCTCCGCCTCTTCGAGCGTGCGGCGCAACAGGGCATCATTGCCGCTCTTGCTGGCGACCACGGAGCGCAAACCTGCCGTCAGGGGGAATCCTATGCCGCGCTGGCGAATCTCTTCCACCACCTCATCCTTCTTTTCAGGATGAGAGGGAAGCTGGTACACGAGCCGGACCAATTCCTGGCTCGTCAAAGGCTTGACCCCGGCCTGCGCGCGTGCGTTGATGAAAGGGCTCAGGCACAGGGCCGCCGCGAAGAGACCGATAAGATAACGACGGCAGAGAGTGGGATACATCTTATTCATTCACTTTCAAACAAAATTTCAAATGACCTCTGGCAGATGCAACTCGCACACAGGCGGGTTGTCCGTTTCAGCGCAACTCACAGGTTAGCGGAAATCTCACCGGGGCGAAAGCGAAGCGAGAGAATCGGCTTTAGTGGTCCAGTTTGACTTGAGTGGATATGAAGGTAGCGTTCACCACCGCAGACA
This sequence comes from Pyrinomonadaceae bacterium, assembly GCA_036009045.1. GTDB lineage: Bacteria > Acidobacteriota > Blastocatellia > Pyrinomonadales > Pyrinomonadaceae > DASYML01. The sequence continues at coordinate 15 of DASYML010000121.1, read as the reverse complement.
CAGAGCGCACAGAGT
>DASYML010000120.1:0-13469 GCA_036009045.1 Pyrinomonadaceae bacterium | reverse complement strand
CCCTAACCCCCATCTCCTAACCCCCATCCCTTATCCCCACCCTTGAAACTTTTCCCGTTCCGGCTACGTAAAACCTGAGCATCATGAGTATGACTGCATCTCCCTTCTCTCTGAAAACTTTCGAGACCTTCGCCGACGGCGAGTTGGTGACGCGCGCCATCAGCGGGCGCGAGGACGGTTTTGAGGAACTGGTGCGACGTTACCAGCGCCCGATTGCGGCCTATGTTTATCGCATGGTCGGGAATTACGAATCGGCGCTCGATTTGACGCAGGAGGTCTTCATCAAGATTTACGGGTCGTTGGAGCGTTATCGCCCTGAGTATAAATTCTCGACCTGGATTTACAAGATCGCCCACAACGCGGCGGTGGACCACCTGCGCCGTCACGCCGTGCGCGAGCAATCGCTCGTCCACGAGAGCGAGACGGGCGAGCAGCGCGAACTGCCCTTAGCCAGCAGCCGTCTCACGCCCGAACAGGAGTACGCTGGAAAAGAGAGACGCGGAGAGATTGAACATGTCGTGCAGCAACTTCCCCCGGCGTACAGGGAGTTGATCGTCCTGCGCCATTCGCACGACCTCAGTTACGACGAGATTGCGGAAGTCACCGGCCTGCCGCTCGGCACGGTCAAGAATCGTCTCTTCCGCGCGCGCGAATTGATGCGACAGGAGTTCTTGCAAAGAGGCATTACGGGTATTTAAAACTCGGACGGAAACAAAAGAGAAGTTGACTGACGAAACCGCCCATCGCAGCGCCTGCCAGAGCGAAGAGATCGCCGCTTACTTAGACGGCGAACTGGACAGCGTTGTGCGCCAACTCTTTGAAGAACACTTGAAAGAGTGTCCGTCCTGCACGTCGAATCTGGAAGAGCAGAAACGTCTACTCTGCATGTTGGACTTCGCGCTCGGCGGTGGCAGCGGCGGCCAGGGCAGCTTGCCCTTGCCGAAGGATTTCGCGCAGCAAGTCGCGGTGCGCGCCGAAAGCGATATGAGCGGCGTGCGTCGCTCTTCCGAGCACGGAGTCGCTTTGAGAGTTTGCGCCGTCCTCACGCTCGTCTCTTTCGCATTGCTCGGCGGCGCGGCCATGAGCGAGGCCGTGGTCGGGCCAGCCAACGCGCTCTTCAAGCGTGGGGCCATCATTCTGGATTTCACCTGGCATGTGCTTTACGATGCGGGCGCAGGTCTGACCGTCATCTCGCGCGACTTTGGCGGCCACTTGCTCTTCGAGTCTCACCCTCTGGTCCTGCTTGGTTCTCTCTTGCTGGCGGTCGCGCTGGTCCTGCTCCTGCACCGCCTCGGCAACTATCAACGCGCATGAGCAATCACGTTTTGGATGGCGCGTGCGACTCTCCAGGCGTGCTTGCGAACAAACCTTTCGTGGACCAACTGACGCTTCCATCATCTTTCGTCAACACGCTCACGCGCCCCGCACGGCAGTTGGCCCAACTCCTCTGCGCGCTGCTCCTGGCGGTGATGGCCGCGCACGCGCAAGCCTCTAACGTGACGGACGCGCCCGCCACATCGAATGATGAGAAACCGCCGCTCGTCGTAGAGAACGTGGAGGATGGAGATGTCTTCGGGTTGGGCCAATCGGTCATCGTGCGCGGCACTGTCAGGCATGGAGTGATGGCCTTCGGCGGCGATGTCGTCGTGGAGGGCACTGTCCTGGGCGATGTGGCGGCGATTGGCGGCTCTGTCATACAGCGCGACGGCTCGCGCATCGGCGGCGATGTGATAGTCCTCGGCGGCGCATATCATCACGGGAAGACCGCGCCGGGACGAGACGCCGCGAGCACGACCGTCATGTATGCGGGCTATGAACAGGAGTTGCGAGACCTGTCGCGTAACCCGACGGTCTTTCTCACGCCGCACTGGTCTCTGGTCTACCTGGGCCAACGCGTGCTCGCGGTGCTCTTCTGGTTCATCGCATCGCTGGCGTTGACGGCGGTCACGCCCGGCGCTGTGAGCCGTGCCGCCGCGCGTCTTCAGTTAGCGAGCCTGCGCGTTTTCGCCATCGGGATGATGTCAGCCATCATCATAGTCTTCGGCGTGCCCGCCTGCCTGAGCATCCTGCCGACGGCTGTCGGCGCGCTGCTCGGCGTGGCGGCGCTGCTGTTGCTGGTGGTCGCTTATCTCTTCGGGCGCGTGGTCATTCACGCGGCGACGGGGCGCTGGCTGCAACGCCAGTTCTTCAAACCGGAGAAGCACTCCGAATCAATCGCGCTGCTCCTCGGCGCTGGGGTCTGGGCCGTCGCTCTCTCTCTGCCTTACATCTGGCCTTTCATAGTCGCCGGACTCGTCGTCGCCAGCCTCGGCTTAGCCTTGACGGCGCGTCATCGTCTCAACTGGAAGCGCGCCTGAAAAGCTTTTTTCGCGCCTGCACGGAAAAAGCCTTTTTCTTATCCGCTCGAAAAAAATCTCCCGAAAAATTGTTAACCGTATGCCCCCCTCAAGCGTCTTATACTTATGGTGCGAGAATAGTGCATAAATACAGAACATTAAGGTCTGCTCGGACGTAATAAATTCTCTGGTCACGCGTTGCAACTTAAATGTGATCGTCTCCATCCAAAACACTTTTTGCCACGAACCGCGACGGGTTCTTCCTGTAAAAAAGAAGCGAGGGAAAGTTAATGAAGAAAGTATTGAATGTCTTTGCGCTGGCGGGCTGTGTGCTGGTCGCGGCTTTCTGGTTGACGGCGCAGGGGCAGACGCCGCAGCCCGCGACCACAGGTATGGCCGCGCCGCACCAGGCGGATGCCGGAATCACCCCCAACGGCGTGATCGGTGAAGTGACGGCCATCAATTCCAGCGCCATGCAGATGAACGTCAAGACGGACGCGGGCGCTGTCGTCAGCGTCACGCTCAACAGCAACACCACGTACAAGCGTCTCGCTCCCGGCGAAAAGACTCTCACTAACGCCAGCGCGATTACTCTCGCGGATATAGGCGTGGGCGATAGAGTCTTCGCGCGTGGCCGCGTGGCAGATGATCGCAAATCAGTCCCGGCGATGATTCTCATCGTCATGACGAAGGCGGACATCGCGCAGAAACAGGAACGCGAGCGCGCGGAATGGCGCAGGCGCGGTATGCTCGGCGTCATCACCGCTCTCAATTCCGCGACGCAGGAGATTACGATTCAGTCGCGGGCGGGCGCGGGCGTCTCGAACGTCATTCTTCCCGCGTCGGAGAAGGTAGAGTTTCGCCGTTATGCGCCGGACTCCATCAAGTTCAGCGATGCCAAGCCGAGTTCCTTCGCCGAATTAAAAGTCGGCGACCAACTTCGCGCGCTCGGCGAGAGAAGCGCGGACGGCGTCCGCTTTAATCCAGAAGTCATCGTCACGGGTTCATTCCGCACGGTCGGCGGGACGGTCACAGCCGTCAACCCTGCGACCGGCGAAGTCAAGATTAACGACTTACAGACCAAGCAGCCGCTCACCATCGTGACGCGCCAGGACTCTCTGCTGCGTCGCTTCACGCCCGAAATGGCGGCGATGGCCGCGACGATGGCGAGTCGCGGAGCGGGTGGGCCGGGTGGACCAGCAGGCGGCGGCGCGCCGGACGGCACGCGCGGCGGCTTTAGCGTCGCAAACGGAAACCGTAGTGGTAGCGACGGAGGCGGCGCGGGCGCACCGGGCGGACAGCCTCCCGCATCGAGCATTAAGCCGCCTCAGAATAGCGCAGAGGGACAACCTGTAACGGGGGCCGCAGGTCCGGGCGGTGGGCCAAGACGCGGCGGCTTTGATTTTCAAGAAGTGATGGATCGCCTGCCCGTGCTCAACGTGGCGGAACTCAAGCCCGGCGACATGGTCATCGTTTCAAGCACTTCAGGAGCCGAACCCGGTCGCTTGACGGCCATCTCGCTCGTCGCTGGCGTCGAGCCGCTCCTGCAAGCCATCGCCGCGCGGCAACAGCAACAAACGGGCGGGCGTCCCACGGCTCCGAATCCTGCCAACGGTCTCGGCGGCGGCATTAACTTCGGCATCGGCCTCCCATAACGATCTCGGATTTAACCATTGCGGATTTTGGATTGCGGATTGCGGATTAAAAGAGAAGCGACCTTACTTAACTCCGCAATCCAAAATTGATAAGGGTCATCATGAATTCATTCCAAAGTAGAATCGGACGAATCTTCGGCCTGGCGCTCTTGCTGGCTGTGTGTGTTTCCTCAATCTACGCGCAAGGGGCGACGGGCACTTTGCGCGGCACTGTGACGGATGAACTCGGCGGCATCATCGTCGGCGCAAACGTCACCGCCACGGACGCGAGCGGCGTGAGCAAGAACACCATCACCAACGGCGAAGGCGTCTACGTGTTGAGCGGCCTCGCGCCCGGCAAGTATACCGTGCGCGCCGAATCGTCAGGCTTTGCTGCTTATGAGAACGCGGAAGTCGAAGTCGCCGCCGGACGCCGCGACCCGCTCAACATCCAACTCAAAGTGACGATTGCGGAAGAGAAAGTGACGGTCGCAGCCGAGACTCCCGTGAGCACAGAAGCACAGGACAACGCCGATCAGGTCGTCCTGCGCGGCAAGGATTTGGACTCTCTGCCGGATGACCCTGACGAACTGGCCGCCGCGTTGCAGGCGCTCGCGGGTCCATCCGCCGGCCCCAACGGCGGGCAGATTTTCATAGACGGCTTCACGGGCGGACGGATTCCGCCGAAGGCTTCGATACGAGAGATTCGCGTCAACCAGAATCCTTTCGCCGCAGAGAACGATCAGCCTGCGGGCGGTCGCATAGACATCTTCACCAAGCCCGGCACGGACAAACTTCGCGGCAGCGCCTTCTTCAACTTCAACGATGAGAGCCTGAATTCGCGCAACCCTTTTTCATCGAACCGACCGCCCTTTCAGTTCCGGCAATACGGCGGCAGCCTCTCTGGCCCAATTATCCCGAAGAAGGCTTCCTACTTTATAGACTTCGAGCGACGCGAGACGGACGACAACGAGGTGGTCAACGCGTTCGTGCTTGACCCTTCGCTCAACGTCGCGCAGGTCCAACAGGGCTTTGTGGTCCCGCGCCGCGTCATTACTTTCAGCCCGCGCTTCGATTACCAGTTAAGCGATAAGCACACGCTCGTCGCGCGTTATAGCTATAATCATTTCAGCACGCAGAACGGCGGCATCGGTGGTTTTTCACTGCCCGAACGCGCCTTTGATTCTTCCAATACGCAACACAACTTTCAGTTTACGGAGACGGCGATTCTCTCCCCGACGGTCATCAACGAAACCAGATTCCAGTACACACACCAGCGCTCGGAACAGAACGGCAACAACACTGTCCCGACCGTCAACGTCCTGCAATCATTTACGAGCGGCGGCTCGCAGGTCGGACTCGCTTCCAACAGGGACGACCGCTGGGAACTACAGAACTACACTTCATGGAGCGCCGGTCACCACGCCTTGAAAGCTGGTGGTCGCCTTCGCGGCGTCCACATCCGGGATGTCTCGCCGAACAACTTCGGCGGGACGTATGTGTTCGCCGGAGGCGTCGCGCCCCTCCTGGATGCGAGTAATAATCCGGTACTCATTCCAGACCCGAACAACGCTGGCAAATTCCTGGTCCAACTTCAGACCATCACGAGCCTTGATCGTTATCGTCGCACGCTGGTCTTGCAGAATCTGGGCTTCACTCGCGCGCAGATTCTTGAACGCGGCGGTGGGCCAACTCAGTTCAGCATCAACCTCGGCAATCCGGAGGCGACGGTCAGCCAGTTCGACATCGGCGGATTCATACAGGATGACTGGCGCATGCGCCCGAACCTGACTCTGAGTTTCGGCTTGCGCTATGAAGCACAGACCAACATCAGCAGCAAATTCAACTTTGCCCCGCGCGTGGCCTTCGCCTGGTCGCCGAACAGCGGCAACGCCGCGCGCCCGCCGAAGACTGTCATACGCGGCGGCGGCGGTATCTTTTACAATCGTTTCGGTGAGAGCAATACGCTGCAATCGAATCGCTTCAACGGCGTCAACCAGTTGCAATTCATCACGACCGACGCCGCGACCCTGGCGACCATCCCTTTCCCGACCTCTGCGGACCCCGCGAGCCTTGATACGTCAAATCTTAATATTGATCCCTCAAGGCAGATTACCTGGCGCATCGCGCAGGACCTTCGGACTCCGACCTATTACATGGTTGGCGGTCAGCTTGAGCGTCAACTGCCATACAAGTTTACGATGTTCGCGGGCGTCTTCGGCTTGCGTATAGAGCACGCCATCCGTGCGCGTGACATCAACGCGCCGCTGCCCGGAACCTTCGTCAATTCGCCGGACCCTGCTCTAGCCAGGCCGGGCATCCGTCCCTTCGGAAACATCGGAGAGATTTACCAGTATGAATCGAGCGGGACCGTCAGGCAGAAGCAGTTGTTCATAGGCTTCAACAATCGTCTCAACCCGGCCTTCAGCATGTTCTCCAGCTATGTCCTGAGCAAGACGGAGAGCGATACGGACGGGCAGGGCGGCGGCGTGTTCCCGGCCAACTCCTATGACGTGAGCACAGAGTTCGGACGCGCCGGTAATGACATCCGGCACCGCTTCACGCTGGCGGGCACGCTCACGCTGCCCTGGTACAAGATCAGTCTCAATCCTTTCATCATCGCCACTTCGGGTCGTCCCTTCAATATCACTACGGGGCGCGATACCAACGGCGACAATCTCTTTCTGGAACGTCCGGCCTTCGCTGGCTCGGATGTCAACTGCGCCGACAGGACCAATTTTGCCTGCACGCCCTTCGGTAACTTCAAACTCAATCCCGCGCCGGGCGATGAAATCATCCCGCGCAATTTCGGAAAAGGCCCAGGCTTCTTCTCCGTCAACATGCGCGTCAGCAAGACCTGGAACTTCGGAGACGTTCACAGCAGCAACGCGAAAAATGCTGCGCCTTCAACATCGCCGCAGGGAAGCGCTGGCGCTGGCGGGCGCGGCCCCGGTCGAGAAGGCGGCGGCGGTGGCGGTGGGCCAAGAGGCGGCGCGGGCGGCGGACCCGGCGGCGGTCCGGGCGGCATCCCCGGCTTTAATCCCGGAAGAGGCGGCGGCGGTGGCGGTCAGGGCGGCGGTCTCGCCGGTGGTGGACCAGAAAAGCGTTACAGCCTGACGTTCTCCGTCAACTTCCAGAATTTATTCAATCACAACAATCGTGCGACGCCCATCGGCAATCTCTCTTCGCCGCTGTTTGGTGAATCAACCGCGACCGCCGGAGGCTTTGGCGGTTTCGGTCCCGGCGGTGGTGGCGGCAGTTCATCTGCGGGCAACAGGCGCGTACAGGCCCAGATTCGTTTCAACTTCTAATGAGGGGTTGAGACCTCACACCTGAGATAGAAGGAAAGGATTGTTTCAATGAAACTAAACTATAAACAGGCACTCGCCATCCTGGCTTTACTCTTGACCGCAGGGGCGAGCGTCTACGCGCAGGCCCCCAAGACGGCTGATGCAGGAACAACCGCGACCACGACGAAGACCGCCCCGGCGACAGGCGCGACCGCCGCTACTACTGCTGGTCCAATCGCCATCACTGCGACGACTGCTCCGATAGACCTGGCCCGCGCGGCGCTGGCGGCGCAGGGCGGCGAAAAATATCGCAACGTGAAAAGCATCGTGCTGATAGGGACTGTGGACCTCTATGCTCCCAACTCCGCGCAATCCGTGAGTGGCAATTTTGCGATGGTCATGGCTTCGGGTGATCGCTATCGTGTGGACGTGGTCTCGCCAGTGGTCAAGTTCCAGCAAATCTTTAACGGGCAGCAGAGCTACAGTTCGATTCCCAGCATTCAAACTCCGAATCCGAGCAAGTTCGGTCTCGGCATGCTCACGAAATTGGACCAGCCGGGTTACGTCGTTTCCGCATTGCCGGACAAAAAGAAACAGCGTGCCTTTCGCATCACGGACCCGGAAGGCAATAACACGGACTTTTTCGTGGACCCACAAACGGGCCGCGTGATGGTCTACACGATGCCCGTCAACGGCAATACTTTCGCGATGGAGATTAAGAACGTGAAGGATATTGACGGCGTGCTCGTGCCCATCAATTTCACCCAGAGATTCGAGACGCCGCAGGGCGCTTACTTCGCGGAGTACAAAGTCAAAACCCCCAAAATCAACGAAGCGCTCGGCGATGACGTATTCGCCATGCCAGCGCAATAAAGAAAGAGGCTGGAGGCTAGAGGCTAGAGGTTAGTAACAAAGCATTCTTGCTTTGACCGGCCTCTAGCCTCTGCCCTTTGGACTTGGGTTAAACGCTGAGGAGTTCGTGTTCCTTGGTCTTCGCCAGTTCGTCAATCCTGCCGATGTAGGTGTTGGTCAATTTCTGGACCTCTTCGAGGCCGTCCCGCTCGTTGTCTTCCGAGATAGTCTTATCCTTGAACATTTTCTTGAGACGTTCGTTGGCATCGCGGCGCAGATTGCGTACCGCCGTACGATGATCTTCGGCGATTTCGTGGACCTGCTTGGCGAGTTGCTTGCGCCGCTCTTCGGTCAGCGGCGGGATGGGAATGCGGACGAGCTTGCCGTCGTTGGAAGGATTCAATCCTAAATCCGACGCGCGGATGGCTTTCTCAATCGCGCCGAGTTGGCTCTGGTCCCAGGGTTGGACGGTCAACATCTGCGGCTCAGGCACATGCACGGAAGCCATCTGGCTGAGCGGCGTCGGCGTCCCGTAATACTCTACCATCACGGAGTCCAACAGATTGACAGCGGCCCTCCCGGTCCTCACGGTCGCCAGCTTACGCCGCACATCCTCTATCACCGCATCCATCCGAGGGCGCGTTTCCTTAACTACATCTTTCTCGCTCATATCTACTCCAGTGACAAGTGACCAGTGACAAGTGACGAGCAAAGACAAGATTTTAACTTGTCACTCGTCACTTGTCACTGGTCACTGCTTTTCAGGTCTTTCGACGCAAACGCGCGTGCCAACGTCCTGTTGGCCCAGCACGACGCGCATGATGTTGCCCGGCGTGCGCATGTTGAAGACGACGATGGGCAGGTTATTGTCCATGCACAGGGAGATGGCCGAAGCGTCCATGACCTTCAGTTGTTGTTCGAGTACTTCCTGGTACGTGATGCAATCATAGCGCGTGGCCGTCGCATCCAGCACGGGGTCCGCGTTGTAGATGCCTTCGACCTTGGTCGCTTTGAGAATGACGTTGGCCTTGATTTCAAGCGCGCGCAGGGCCGCCGCTGAATCGGTCGTGAAGTATGGATTGCCCGTGCCCGCCGCGAAGATGACGACGCGTCCCTTTTCCAGATGACGAATCGCGCGCCGACGTATGAACGGCTCTGCCAGTTGCGGAATGTCTATCGCAGACATGACGCGCGTGAAGACATCAGCCTTTTCCAGCGCATCTTGCAGGACGACGGCATTCATAATCGTCGCCAGCATGCCTATATAATCGGCGCTGGAACGATTCATGTTGCCCGCGCTCTTTGAGACGCCGCGAAAAATATTCCCGCCGCCGACCACCACCGCCGTTTGCACGCCGAGCGCGTGGATTTCCTTAATCTCTTCGGCCACGGCGCGCGCGATGTCCACATCAATGCCGTAATTCTGCGCGCCCATCAGCGCCTCGCCGGAAATCTTTAACAGAATCCTGTGATACGCCGGTCTGGGCGTGTCTGAAGTTGTGGCTGCCTCTGGTGTCATTAATAATTGGTCCAAAGTCTAAAGTCAGGCAAGTCCAAAGTCCGAGGTCCAAAGCCCAAAGTCAGGGGCCGAAAATTAAGTTCTTCGACCTTAGACTTTGGACCCTGGACTTTGGACCTTTTATTCGTTGCCGCCGAGGAGCGACGCCACCTCGCCGCCGAAATCGTCATCACGTCTGGCGATTCCCTCGCCCATCTTGTAACGCGTGAAGCGGCGAATGGTGATGTTCTCCTTGATGGTGGCAATCTTTTCCGTGACCAGATCACCGACGGTCTTGGCCGGGTCTTTGACGAAGGGCTGGTCCAATAAAACAGCCTCTTCGTAATACTTGTTCAAGCGGCCTTCGACAATCTTATCAATGACTTGGTCCGGCTTGTTCGCGTTCTTCGGATCATTCTTGGCCTGCGCGCGCGCGATCTCGCGTTCCTTATCGAGCGAGTCTGTGGGAACTTCTGCGCGCGAAACAAAGCGTGGTTCGGCAGCCGCGATGTGCATGGCGATGTCCTTGACGAGTTGCATAAACTCTTCGCCGCGCGCGACGAAATCCGTCTCGCAATTGACTTCCACCAGGACGCCCACCTTGCCGCCCATGTGTATGTAAGAGCCGACCGCGCCCTCTGCGGCGATGCGCCCCTCCTTCTTCTTGGCCGAGGCCAGCCCGCGCTTGCGCAAAATCTCCACGGCCTGTTCCTCGTTGCCGCTTGCTTCGGTGAGCGCGTTCTTGCATTCCATCATGCCTGCGCCGGTTTTCTCGCGGAGCGACTTGACTGCGCTCGCCGTAATCTCTGCCATGACTCTCAATCTCCTTAATAGAACAGTCAGGAGTCTAGAGTTCAGAGTCAAGAGTCAAAGACAAGAACTTGCTTTTGACTCTTGACTCCAGACTCCGAGACTCCAGACTCTTTATAGAAAAGCGCAGCCCGGCGGGTTATCCGCTGTGGAGGCTGCGCTCGCCGATAATGAAAAATCCCTGAGTTCTTTGTTAGCTCGCTACGCCGACGGATTCCGCGCCTTTTTCCTGTTCGGCGGAGGACTGTGGGCGTGACTCCGCATCGCTCGCGCCGCCGCCATCGGCTCCGCTCACGGGAGCGTGTGTGCCCGCCTGCGAGTGGTCGCCGACGCTGTCAGGCTGCTGGCCCGTCGTGCCGAAGCCCTGATTGCCGGGTACGCTCGTCTGCGTTTCCGTCGAAGGCGCAGAGGCTCCCATGTCTGTGACGTTCTGCGCTTCGCGTCCGGGGTCTACTGTGCGCGTGTTCACGCTGCTCGTGTTGTCCGCGCTCGCGCCCGCACGCCTGCGGCCTCTACGGTCAGCGTCTCCGCCAGCACTCGCCGCGTCCGTTCCGGCAGAGTCTTCCGCGCCCGGTTGCTGTTGTTGTCCCGCGTCAGCGTCGCTGCCTTCAGTGACCATCTGCTGGCCTTCGAGCACAGCGTCGGCGATACGCGAGGCGAAGAGACGCACGGCGCGCAACGCATCGTCATTGCCCGGAATGATGTAGTCAATTCCTTCAGGCGAGCAGTTGGTGTCCACCACCGCGACGACCGGGATGCCGAGGCGATTGGCCTCCGCGACGGCAATTTCTTCCTTCTTGACATCAATGATAAAGATGGCGTCGGGCAGCCGCGTCATGCTCTTGATGCCGGAAAGATTCTTGTTGAGGCTCTCGCGTTCGCGGTCCAGCTTGATGCGTTCTTTCTTGGTCATCTTCTCGTAGCGACCGTCTTCGTGCATCGCTTCGAGTTCCTTGAGACGCTTGATTGATTTCTGGACCGTTTGGAAGTTGGTTAAGAGACCGCCGAGCCAGCGTTGGTTGATGTAGTATTGACCTGCGCGCTCGGCCTCTTCGCGGATGGCGTCCTGCGCCTGCCGCTTCGTGCCGACGAAGAGCACCGTCTTGCCGCGATCCTCGCCGACCAGTCCTGTGACAAACTGGATGGCATCGCGGAACATGCGCTGCGTTTTCTGCAAATCAATAATGTAGATGCCGTTGCGCTCGCCGAAAATGTACTCTTTCATTTTCGGATTCCAGCGCCGGACCTGGTGGCCGAAATGTACGCCAGCCTCCAGCAATTCTTTCATCGTGACCGAAACCAAAAGATATTCTCCTTTGTGTGAATTGGTTTAATGTACTCGCCGCCGTCTTAGTGCAACTTCTCCCATCAAAAGGGAAAGCAACCAATCAAGACCTGCGACAATGGACTCAATCAATTGCGGATTGGGGATTTCGGATTGCGGATTGGAAAATTATCCGTAGGATTTCCAATCCGCAAACCACAATCCGCATTCCGCAATCGGGATTACCGTTTAGAGAACTGGAAGCGCTTGCGCGCGCCCTTCTGACCGTACTTCTTGCGCTCTTTGATGCGTGGGTCGCGCGTCACCAGCCCAGCCTGTTTGAGCGGCCTGCGGAGGTCCGCGTTGAATTCCATGAGGGCGCGTGTGATGCCGTGGCGAATGGCTCCGGCCTGGCCCGCAGGCCCGCCGCCGTCCACGTTAACCAGTATGTCAAACTTGCTCGTCATGTCCGTCAACTGCAAAGGCTGACGAATAATCATGCGCAGGGTCTCGTTGGGAAAGTATTGCTCGAAAGCTTTGTTGTTGACCTTGACATCGCCCGCGCCCGGTCTTAAGTAGACGCGCGCCGTGGAGGTCTTGCGCCGCCCCGTTCCGTAATATTGAATCTCAGCCACAGCTTTTATTATCCTTCTAATTCAAATCTGCTTGAACGATTATTTCTATTTGTCGCCGTGAGCAAGGTCCAGCGGTTGCGGTTGCTGCGCGGCGTGTGGATGCTGTTCGTCCGCGTAAACCTTGAGCTTCTTGACCATCGCCCGGCCCAGTTTCGACTTCGGCAACATGCCTTTGACCGCCAGTTCGATGATGCGCTCAGGGTGTTTGGCGAACTGCTCCTGTGCGGAGACTTCGCGCAAGCCGCCCGGATAGAGCGTGTGATGGCGATAAACCTTCTGCTCTGTCTTTGCGCCTTTGAAGACGGCCTTGCGCGCGTTGATGACGATGACGTGGTCGCCCATATCCATAAAGGGCGTCCACTGCGGATTGCGCTTGCCGGAAAGCACGCTGGCGATCTCCGTGGCGAGCCGGCCGACGGTCTGCCCCGCCGCATCCACGACGAACCATTTGCGATTTTCAGCGAGCTTCGTGCCGCTGGGAAAGTAAGTTGACATAGATGACTCTCTCTGAATTAAGCGTTTGAAACGCGAACGGATAGAATACAGAAATGCTCCGAAAAATGTCAAGTTAAAGCGGAACATCGGGCGAACCAGGGCAAGCGAAAGGCCCCCCGGCAGATTCCCGGAGGGCCTTTTCGCCTTCTTGATTAACTGGTCCAGAAAACGCTTACGGCTGGCTGTTCGGCTGCGTCGAAGCGGGCGGAGCGCTGCCGTCGTTGCGTTTCAGCTTCGGCGGCTCGCTCGGCTGCTTGTCCGAAGGCTTCTGGTCGTTGGCGTCGGGCGTGACGGTCGAATCGTCCGGCGCTGGCGCGCGGCGCTTGAGAGTCGGGCGTCCTGGCGTCCCGTTGTCACCGCCGGAGATGTCTCCGGCAGTCGTCGCACGAGCGTTCGACAATCTCATGAGACGCGCTTTGACGCGCTGGAATTCGGAAGTGCTGACGATGTATTCCTCGCGCTCAGGGAACTTTGCGACGAGGGCGATGGATGCCGCGCGGCGGTCCGGCGGCTGCGGGTGCGAGGCGAAAGCCTTGGACATAAATCCGGGCTTCTTCTTGTTCTTCGCTTCCAATTTCTCAAACATCGTCGCCATCGCGCTCGGGTCATAACCCGCTGCGTAGAGATACTGGACGCCGAGTTTATCCGCTTCTGC
>DASYML010000119.1:0-8676 GCA_036009045.1 Pyrinomonadaceae bacterium | reverse complement strand
CCCGCCGCCATCAACGTCCCCCCCGCCGCCAGAAAAGACCTCCGCACCAGAGCCTTCGACCAGGGCAACCCCAACCGCCTCACCTCCCTCTCCGTCAACGTCCCCGCCCGCAAACGCCTCACATAATCCTCCGTATGCACCAGCAACACGTCCTCAACCCGCGCCGCCTCCGGCTCCACAACCTGCGAAGCCACCAACGTCCCCTCCGCCAACAGCCTCTCCCTCACCAACTCAAACTTCCTTATCGGAAAGACATGCCCCTCCCCAATCTCCGCATAATAACGAGGTGAATAAGCAACGCGCATCACTCTAACAGTCTAGAGAGTCCAGAGTCTTGAGTCCAGAGTCAAAAGCCAAAACTCGGTTGCCCTAACCTTAAGCCTGAGACCTTAAACTCCAACCCTCTTCCAACCATTGGTTTGAATCTCAACTAAAGTTAAAATGGCATCCGTCATTAAACAGCTATACATTAGTCTCACGCTCGATTGACAGCCAACCACCGCAAAGATTGGAAACAGCCATGCCGAAGAAGAAACAAGACAAGCAACCCGGTGAGTCGCAAGATCTGAAACTGCCGCCGGGCGTCAAATTGTTACGCGCTCTCGAAGGGCATAGTGGTGAAAGGCTCAACCTGCCGAAAGCGGATGAGCCGATCCAGTTGACGCAGACGGAGCGGCGTGATGTGGAAGAGCAGCGACGATTCGCCGCCCGCAGATCGCGTTTCGAGCAGGCTGTCTTTCAGTTTGTGTCCTATGTTGAAAGCCAGAAACTGCCGCGACCCGAATGCTTCATCAGTTACGCCTGGGGCGACCGGGAGCGGGAACGCTGGGTGGAGCGCAACCTGGCGACAGACTGCAAAAGGCTGGCATTAGAGTCGTGCTTGATAAGTGGGAGAACGACCGCGCGGGCAAGAGAGTATCCACCTTCGTGAGCCGGATACAGACTACGGCATCATCATCCCCGTCGGCACGCCGCTCTATTTCAAGAAGTTCAAGAATAAAGTGTCCAGCGCTGGCAGCGTGGTCGCCGCCGAAGTCGGGTTAATCAGTCAGCGGCTCATGGGCACGGATGCGGAGAAGGACACGGTCATGCCCGTCCTGCTGGCAGGTGAGCAAAAGAGTTCGCTGCCTCCGCTGATGTGGGATCAGGTCTATAGAGACTTCCGCAACGAGCGAGCCTACTTCATCACGGCCTTCGACTTGATTCTGGACCTCTACGTGATTGCTCACAATCATACCGCCGTCAGGGACCTGCGCTAATCGCTCGGCGAGTCGGAGATAGGGTTTTAAGTTCAAGCGCTCAGCCTGACTTAGCTCTTATCCAATCTCAAATTTTCAATATTGAATAAGGCTGCCTTCGCGTTTGGCGCGGCGGATGGCGCGAGCGAAGACCCAGAGGGAGAAGGGGAGTAAAACAGCGAGGAAGATGAAGAGAGTGATGAGGGGTTCGCGGACTTGCGAGAGGCCCTGGCCTTCGAGGAGGACGCGGCGGATGCCGTCGAGGCCGTAGGTGGCTGGGAGCAGGTGAGAGATAGTGCCGAAGGCGCTGCCCGCGTATTGCGTTAAGAGTTGGGTGGGGAAGAGGACGCCGGAGAAGAGTGCGGAGCCTGTGCCGAGGAGGACGCCGAAGGGGTCGCCGCGTTTGAAGACAATCGCGAAGCTGGCGGAGAGTATGCCGAGGCAAGCGAGGACCAGCGTCGTCAGCAGGAGAAATAAAAGGGCCAGTAAATAGTTTCCCCGGTAGTGAACGTCGAAGAAGAGCCAGCCGAAAAAGAGGTAGAGGAAAGAGTAGCAGGTCGCCTGGACGAAATCCCAGGCGGAACTAGCGACGATGATCGTCGGCACGCTGATGGGAGAGAGCAGGACGCTTTCCAGCGTGCCCTGCATCTGCTCGGAGCGAATCGCGTTGGCGAGGCTGGAAAAGCCGGTCATGAAATAGTTGAGCACGGCGAAGCCTGTCAGCCACGCCGCTAAAGGATTCTGCCACTGCGCGTCCTGCGTATTCGTCAGACCGGCGAAGATACGCGAAACGAAAAAGCAGGTGGTCGTGACGATGAGAATCGAGAGCATCCGCATGAAGAAGGCGAAGCGATAGCTCACCGCGAGTTGAAAATCGCGGACGATGAAGGCGTAAATCCTGCGTAAGAGGAGCGTCATGAATCGCATGGCTATCGCTGCTCATCCTTCTGTTCGTCCCGCTCATAACTTTCCAAAACATCGAGCAGCGTGGGTTGTTCCGTCACGCATGAAAGAATCGCGCCGCCCCCGTCCTGTATCAGACGAAGAGTTGTGTCTAGCAAGTCATCTCCTATCTCTCGCGTGAAGGAGAGGCTCAGTTTCTGGTCCAATTCCTCGCTCAAGTCAAAATCTTTGAGACGATGTGAGAGGAGGCGCAACGCGAGTTCGCGTGTGAGATTCCTGGTTGAAAGATGCACGCGCTCCGTCTGCCTGTGGAGGGCGCGCAAATTCTTCGGCGTGTCGAGTGCGCGAATCCGTCCGCGACTGATGATGGCGACGCGCTCGCAGAGTTCTTCGACTTCGGCCAGATTGTGCGAGGTGAGAAAGACGGTCACGGGCGGCAACGTCGCGTGCGCGAGCGAGGCTATGAAGGCGCGCATCTTGGCCGCCGCGACGGGGTCCAGCGAGCGCGTCGGCTCGTCCAGCAAAAGAACCGGAGGACTGGCGAGCAGCGCACGCGCGACGGCCATGCGTTGCTTGTTGCCGGTCGAAAGCTCTCCGAAACGACGCTTCGATAGTTCGTCCAGTTCAAAACGCGAGAGCAGTTCCGAGATACGCTGCGCGGCCTGCGGCTCGCTCAAACCGTAGAGGCGCGCGAAGAAGAAAAGGTTTTGTTCGACGGTCAGTCGCCAGTAAAAGCTACGCTCTTCGGCGGAGGCCAGACCGACCTGCGCGCGGACCTTCTCTTCATCGCGCACGCTGTCGTAGTCTCTGACAGTGACCGTGCCCGTCGTCGGCTGGACCAGCGTCGCGATGATTTTGGTGAGCGTCGTTTTGCCCGCGCCGTTGCGACCGATGAGGCCGAAGATTTCGCCCTCGCGGACATCGAAGGAGACATCGCGCAGGGCTAAGACGGGCGGCTTGACGGGCCTGCGAAAAAATCTTTTGAGACGCACGAAGGGAACCGGATAAGTTTTCGAGAGATGCTCAATCGAAAGCGCGACTCTGCGCTCTCCCCCGCGCGTGCCTGCGTCAAGTTGTGGCCCACGTTCAGTCAACTTAAATTCGCTCTCACGCCGACGATGAATCAGGTCTTCTTGATGAATTACTACTCTATCGCTGGCGCTGTCGTGGGTCCAGATATTCGCGCAAGCCGTCGCCGATAAAGTTGAAGGCGAGCACGGTCAACGCGATGGCGATGCCGGGAAAAATCAGCGCGTGCGGCGCAGCCTGGAGCGTCGAGAGATCGCGCGCCTCTTCAATCATGACGCCCCAGGACGGCGCGGGCGGCGGCACGCCCAGGCCCAGGAATGAGAGCGAAGCTTCCGAGAGCACAGCCCCCGCCATGCCGAGACTCGCCTGCACTATCAAAGGCTGAATCGCGTTGGGCAGAATATGCACCGCGAGAATACGCAAGTCGCCCGCGCCGAGCGCCCGCGCCGCCTGCACAAAATCGTATTCCCGGACCTTTAATACTTGCCCGCGAATGAGACGCGCGTAACCGACCCAGCCGATGATGCAGAGCGCGAAGATGAGTTTGTTGATGCCAGCGCCGAGGAACGCGACCAGCGCGATGGCTAATAAAAGGCCCGGAAATGCCAGGAAGACGTTGAAGATATAACCCGACATCAGGCGGTCAATCCACCCGCCGTAATAGCCTGCCAGCGCGCCGAACATCGTCCCGACAAACGCGGAGACAGCCACGACGACGATGCCTACGCGCAGCGAAATCCGCGCGCCGTAGATGACGCGCGCGAAGACATCTCGCCCGGTCGCGTCGGTCCCGAACCAGTGCTCTGGCGAAGGCGGCAGATAGCGTATCGCCAGGTTAGTCGTGCCCACATCCTGCGTCGCAATCCACGGCGCAAAGATCGCCGCCAGGACCAGCAGGACCACAATCACGATGCCGATGATAGACAAACGATTCATAACGATTTCGGATTTCGGAATTCGGATTGCGGATTGAAAGATATAGACTGGATTTCTTGAATTCCCAATCAGAAACAAGATTTCTCAAATCCGCAATCCGCAATCCGCAATCCCCAATTAAGAGACTCTAATCCTTGGGTCGAGACGGCGATAGATTATGTCTGTCAGCGAGTTGGCGATGATGTAGGTGATGCTGATGACGAGGACACAACCCTGCACGAGACGATAGTCGCGTTTGTTGATGCCGTCCTCGACGAGCAGCAGTCCGATGCCGGGCCAGTTGAAAATCTTCTCCGTGATAATCGCGCCCGCGAGCAGCACGCCGAGTTGCAGGCCCAGAATAGTGACCACCGGAATCAATCCGTTCTTGAGCACATGCTTATAAACTACCTTGCGCTCGCTGAGGCCCTTGGCGCGCGCGGTGCGCACGTAATCTTCGCCCAGTTCTTCTATCACGGAAGAACGGACCATGCGCGTCAGGATGGCGGAGAGCGCCGCGCCGAGCGAGACCGCAGGGAGAATAATGTCGCTCCACTCGAAGCGACCGGAGGGCGAGAGCCAGTCTAGCTTGACCGCGAAAATATAGACCAGCATTGGTCCAATCACGAAGCTCGGCAGGCTGATGCCTGTGAGCGCGCCGACGGATGAGACGTTGTCTATCCATGAGCCGCGATTTCTGCCCGCCAGCACGCCGAGGGGAATCGCTATGCTGACGGCTATCAGGAGAGCCACAACAGCCAGTTCCATCGTTGAGAAAAAGCGTGAGCCGAGAAAGTCATACGCGAGTTGTCCGACCGAAGCAAAACGTAAATGAAGAAGGTCTTTGAAGATGTCGCTCCAAACTGTTTCCTGACTTTCGCAGCGTGAAAACATGGCTCTCGCCACGGGACAGTCCGTGCGAAACGAGCGGCCCATGTCGCCGCGCAGGATGGCTCGCCAGTAGTCCGTGTAACGATTCTTCAAGCCGTGCCAGCGAAAGTGTCTCTGCCCGTTATCATCCTCCGGGAAGGAGAAGAAGAAGGGCGGCCCGTCGAGTCCGTACCTCTGGCGAAACTGGATGATTTGCTCAGCCGTCGCCTGCTCGCCGAGAATCGCAACAGCCGGATCGCCGGGCACAAGCTCTATCAGAATCGTCACCAGCGAGACGACAGTCCAGACGACTAGCAGCAGGATGGCGATGCGACGCAAGGCGCCGAGTAGCTTGTACTTCATCCTTAAAAGCTCGCGCGAGTTTTGAACCCGAAAAAAACGGAATGGGAAATCGGCGGGATGATAACACGAAAGAGGCTAGGGGCTAGAGGCCGGAGGCTAGGAAAAGCAAGGAAGGTTTTAACTAGCCTCTCACCTCCGGCCTCTAGTCTCTGTCTTCAAAAACATAGTCCGACTGAAAATTGCGTCCTTAAGACTCACGCCAGGCCCCGACAACCTGACGCAAGAGAACGAACGCACATCAGTCGGACTAAGTTTTTCGGTTGACGGATGCCCTTGAAAGAGTTTCATCCTTCAACCAAACTCTCCGACGCGGCGGCGGGGCGCGTGCGCGTCCCCGTGTGAAGCGCGGCGATGCCGCCTGTCAAATTCCTGTACTCGACTTCGTCGAATCCCACTTCGCGCATCATTTCCGCGAGCCTTTTCTGGTCCGGGAAACGCGAGACGGAGTCGGGCAAGTATTCATACGCGCCGGGCGAACCGCTGATGACGCCGCCGATACGCGGCAGCAAGCGCGTAAAGTAAAATTGAAAGATCGTGCGAAAACCCGGCCAGACGGGTCTCGAAAATTCCAGGATGGCTGCGCGACCGCCAGGCTTTAAGACGCGCCGCAACTCGCTCAACCCGCCCGCAACGCTCGACAGATTACGCAGGCCGAACGCGATGCTCACGGCGTCGAAATTCTTATCCGCGAACGGCAGCTTAAGCGCATCACCCTCTATGAAAGGAATGGACACCTGCTTTGTCCGGGCTTTGCGCGCGGCGATTTCCAGCATCGGTCGGCAAAAATCCGTCGCGATGACGCGCGCGCCAGTCGCTTCAAAAAGGGCCAGCGATAAATCGCCAGTCCCGCAGGCCACGTCAAGCACCAACGCTCCCTTCGCAGGGAGTGAGGCTTGCAGCTTTCGTGCGACGAGCCGTCGCCAGCGCTGGTCTATATTGCCGGACAGCAGATGATTTAAAAGATCATAGCGACCCGCGATTCCCGCGAACATCTCACGCACGCGGCGTGAGTGTTCCTGTTCGGTCGCTTCTTTTTTCTCAGACACAGTTAAACGGATTACGTTAGTCGGATGGTTGCAGGTTGGTTGCGATGAGTTTGCAATTTGTTACGGCTTTTTGGTTGGACCATTAATGACAGGTCTTTTGACGGGCGCGAAAAGAGGCGTCTGTGCGGGTTGTCCGGGCTTAGTGGTCTGGGCCGCAGGTGATGTCTCGTTCTTGCCTGAGACCTCAGCCGCTGCGCCTGCGATTTCGACTTTACCCGTGCGCTCCAATTCAGTGCGTAACTGCGCGGCGTTGCCGACGGCGACGGCGGCGATGGACGCATCACGAAAAAGCCTTGTCGCGACACGCTGTAAGTCTGTGGGCGTGAGGCTGCCGATGGCGCGCGCCTGTTCGCTGAGCGTGCCCGTCTTGAAAGTCTCGCTGTCGAGCCATGCATCCGCGAGCGATTCGGGGCGTTCGGTCTGTTGGTTGAGAATCGCAATCGCCTCCGCGCGCGCGTGCGCCAGTTCGGAGGCGGACGGCGGCACCGTGTAAAGGTCCTTGAGCACGGCGCGCGCCGTCTCTAAAGCTCTCGCGGAATCGGTCGCACGCACGGATGCTCCCATGACGAAGACGCCGGGCAGCGCGTGCGCTTCGTGGCGCACAAAGAAGGCGCTCTTGCCGAGTTCGGGCAACGCGGTTTGCCAGCGGTCACGCGCCAGTAAGGTGAGCAAGGTCGCGGCTGCGTAATCTTTGTCGGCGCGTGTCAATCCGCGCGTCGCCAGCCTGACTTCGGCAGTCTCCGCTCCCGGCAGATCGTAAACGAGCGTGCGCGCGTCGGGCGTTCCCGGTTGGCGAAAGGTGGCCGGGACCATCGAATCACTCTTGCGCCACATGCCCAGCAGTTGCCTGAGGGCGCGCATGGCGCGACGCTCTTCGACGCCGCCGATGATGACGAGCGTGGCGTTGTTCGGATTGAGAAAGCGTTCGCGCGCGAACATCAGGTCGGGCCGCACCACACGCGCCAGCGTTTCCGTAGAGCCTGCGGCGGGTCGTCCATAGGGGTACTCACCTAAGAGCCGTGCGACGATGGCGCGGTCCGCGATGGTGGTCGGAGCGATGCTCGTCTCGCGGACAACTTTTGTGCGCGCGTCGCGCAGTCTGTTAATCACTTCATCCGAAAGCTGCGTATTGATG
Organism: Pyrinomonadaceae bacterium; assembly: GCA_036009045.1. Lineage (GTDB taxonomy): Bacteria > Acidobacteriota > Blastocatellia > Pyrinomonadales > Pyrinomonadaceae > DASYML01. The sequence goes on along the minus strand of DASYML010000119.1, from coordinate 1,177 downwards.
AGCGCGGTACGAAGCAGGTCCACGATGCGCTCGAATTCGGAGGCGCGGCCCGCTAAGGTCACTTCAATGTCGTCATAATCGGTCGTCACTTCGAGCCTGCCGCCGAGTTCGTCCGCAAAATATTCTCGCGCGGCGGGGTCCGGGAAGAGCGCGTCGCCGAGCAGGGCCATCGTCCCGGCTTTGCCTGACATATCGAAGGTCGCGCCGCTATGGATGCGAAGCTTCATCAGGACACTGGCATCGCCCGGACGATTCCAGAACAGCACCTGGAGGCCGTTCAAGAGTTCTTCACGGTTCGGTTCAGGCGGGTTCTGCGCCGCGACAGAAAGGCTGGCGAACTGGCAGGTGAAAGCCAGCAAAAGCACCATCAGGCCCAATTTTATCGTATAAAGTGAACGATTCAGACAACTCATATCGTTAATCGGCGTATCTATACTTAAAGCTTTAGAGATTCCCTGTCGGGCTTTGATTTCCGGCACATGCTTACGGGTTCAGGGCGCTTGAAATATGCAGGGAGCGAAAATCAGTTTAATTGGCGACCGTCAGCGCGTCAACCGTTTGCCCATTTAGCGCATCAAAGGCATGTGATAAGTGATTTAGTGGGCCAGCCCACGCCCGCTTCACACTCGACCAAAGCGTAGTATAATGTGTATCGGGTGGATTTTGATACAAGAGGTAGATGCGCTGGCGAGCCAGAAGGCAGTCCGACCCGGTTGAAAGTTTCGATGCCGCTCTAGAGAAGAAGCCCACAGACAGGCTGCTTTCTCCCCTGTTGCGGCCCAAGAGGATAAAGATGAAACAGTGTTCCACATGCCAGGAAGAGTTTGCTGATAAGTTCAGCTTTTGCCCTGTTGACGGCACGCCGCTCAACGCCTTTGTCGCTAAAGCCGTAGGGCCGCCAGCCGTTGCGGCTGACCCCGAAGAGACCATCCCCTCGTCGCCAGCCATCAGCGAGAACTTCGCGTCCAGCGACAACTCCCCGGCAAGCGAAAGCGTGGCGGAAAACTCTGCGTTGGCAGCAGCCAGCGGCCATGAATATCACCTGACGATCATCGAAGACGCCGGTCTCACCGCTCGTCTCGCCAAAGAAGTCCGCGAGGCTGCTCATCAATCCCAACTCACCTGGCCCGAATTCAAACGTGACCCCGTCGGCTTCTCCAAGCGCTCTGTCTCTACC
>DASYML010000118.1:0-11663 GCA_036009045.1 Pyrinomonadaceae bacterium | reverse complement strand
TCAGGGCGGTGAGCGGATTACCGTTCGGGTTAACGGAGAGGGCTATCTCGGCGGCGCATCAGATCAAGTTTGTGCCCGCACAGAAGGATGGGCGAGCGGTCTCGCAGTACATCCAGATTGAGTACAACTTCAACTTGTACTAAAGAATGAACAGTAGTTGATCTGAGCGAGAAGTAGAGAAAGGCGAGAGCGGCATCGGAGAATCATCCGGTGCCGTTTTTGCTTTGTGTGAATGTTGTGCGCGAGTAAATATCGGTTGAGCGAAGGGGTTGAACTATTCACCGCAGAGGCATAGCGCCAGCATAGAGGGTGACGCGGATGAGGATTTTATTGGTCCTCTTATGGATATAAGGTCTTTAGCGTTCCGCGAGTCTTTCGGCGACGCGTCGGATGCGCTGCACGCCTTCCTCCAGGCGGTCCAGGGAGGTCGCGTAGGAGATGCGTATGTAGCCGTCTGCGCCGAAGCCTGCGCCGTCCGTGATGACCGTCTGTTCGTCATGTAAGAGCCTCTTGACCAGTTCGCTTGAGGTTTTCACTTCGCCGTTGAGACAGCCGCGCACATCCGGGAAAGCATAAAAAGCGCCCTCCGGTTCGGCGCAGCGAAAACCCGGAATTCCTTCCAGCGCCTTGAGCAGCCACGCGCGCCGCGCCTTATATTCTTCGAGCATCCCCGCGACCGAATCCTGTGGTCCATTAAAGGCAGCGGTCGCCGCGCGCTGAGCGATGGAGTTGGGATTGCTCGTCGAGTGCCCCTGGACCTTCATCATCGCGCGCGTCCAGTCCTGATTAGCGAGCGCGTAGCCCATACGCCAGCCGGTCATCGCGTAAGTCTTGGAGAAAGACCCCGCGATGCACAAGCGCCCGCGCAAATTCGATGCTAAACTCGCCGCGCTGAAAACTCTGGCGGGCGCATAGATGAACCTCAGATAACATTCGTCGGAGATGACGTAGACGCCTCGCTCGTCCAGCACTTCCATGATGCGTTTGAATTCCGCAGGAGGAATGACGCGGCCAGAAGGATTGCACGGCGAGTTTAAGATGATGAGCTTGGTGCGAGGGCTTATAGCGCGCTCGACCTGCTCAGCCGTGAGCACGAAGTCCGTCTCCTCAGTCTCTATGTAAACGGGAGTGGCGCGGGCGAAGACGACTATCTCAGGGAACGTCACCCAGTAGGGTTTGACGACCAAAACTTCGTCGCCCGGTCCAACGAGCGAGACGATGGCGTTGAAGATAGCCTGCTTGCCGCCGGATGTTGCCATCACCTGCGGCGGGTCGTAGCGCGTGCCGAACTCTCGCTCGTAATAATTAATAATCGCCGTCTTGAGATCGGGAGTCCCGCCCACGGGAGTGTACTTGGTCAGCCCCGCGTTCATAGCCTCCGTCGCCGCGAGTTTGATGTTCAAAGGCGTGTCGAAATCCGGTTCGCCCGCGCCGAGGTCAACTACGTCGAGACCGCGCGCGCGCATGTCTGCGGCGGCCTGCGTCGCGGCCAGAGTGGCGGACGCACGCATCCTGCCGACATTATCCGAAACAGGGAATGCTTCAATAGCTGGTTCAGTCATCATCAATTTGCGAGATGTCTTGCGGCGCGCTCCGCGATTCGGCAAGAGCGCACCGCAGCCTTAAAGATTTCTATTTCCTGTTACTCTTCTTCGCGCCCTTTTTGGAAGCAGCCTTCTTGCTTCCGCCCTTGCCGGAGCTTTTCTTCGCGCCCTTCCTGGAGGCGGATGATTTGGAAGAAGCGGAAGCCTTGCCGCCCTTCTTGCCGCCTTTCTTTGATGGTCCTTTATTCGCAGACTTGCCGCGACCTGAGCCGCCCGGCTCTCTCCCGCCGCCGGAAATCTTGTTCTCCGTGGCCCACGCGCGTCTCTCAGCCTCATCTTTGGAAACGCCGCGCTTCTCGTAGCCCTCTTCTATGTGTTCCGCCTGTCGCTTCTGCTTATCCGTATACTTGCTCTTGTCTCCTCTTGCCATTCTCCAAGCCCTCCTTTTGTTCGTTCACGCCGTCAAGATTAAAGGACCAACTCGCGGCGAATGTTCTGTCAAAGCATGCGCGAAGTATAACACGCACGAAGGCGCGTGAGTTTTCAAATCTTCCCTAGCTTCTCTCTCATGCGCGCTTCGACAGAGGGAGGGACCAGCCCTTCAATCGTCGCGCCCAACTGAAAAATTTCTTTGACGAGACGCGAACTGACATAGGAATAGGTCTCTGCGGGCATCATAAAGACCGTCTCGATGCGCGGCTCAAGACGGCGATTCATCAAGGCCATCTGCAACTCGTACTCGTAATCGGAGACCGCGCGAATCCCGCGCACAATCGCATCCGCCTCGCGCTCGACGGCGTACTGGACCAGTAATCCCTGAAAATCGTCAACCAGCAGATGACACGCCCCGAGTTCAATCCCGCCCACGGCTTCCGCGAGCATCTCTTTGCGTTCTTCGATGGTGAAGAGGGGACGCTTTTCCGGGTTGACAAAAATGGTGACGATAATCTCATCGAAGAGCTTGCAGCTTCTTTCGATGATGTCGAGGTGGCCGTTCGTCACCGGGTCGAATGAGCCAGGATAAATCACGCGTCGCATAAAGTTGTTGGAGATGAATGGGCAATTGTTAAAGCGTTATAGAAAGTATCATAAAGCAGTGACAAGTGACGAGTGACGAGTGACAAGTTAAAGACAGGTGATGTGGAATGATTGATGAGTGATGAAAGATAAGCTAAATTTGCTTCTTGCTTGTCACTTGTCACTTGTCACTCGTCACTGCTTTCCTTGACATGATTACTGGGCGATGTTTCAATACATGCTGACAAAACGTGGTGAGTTAAGGCAACTTGCGGCCACGAAAAACAAACTGCTAAACAGCTCGGCGAGTCTTTCCAGAGTTTTACATAATCGGTTGCTAAAGGAAGGCCCCGCGTTGTGATAGCGCGGGGCTTGTGCTTTGTGCGAGGGACGCTTTTCGGGAGACTCTGACCGTAGAGATTGGACCAGAAACAGATGAACGATTTTCTTGAAGCATTGAAGGAACGCATCGTCGTTTTCGACGGCGCGATGGGCACGAACATTCAGGTGCAGAACCTGACGGCGGACGATTTCGGTGGGCCGCAGCTTGAAGGCTGCAACGAATACCTGCTCATCAGCAAGCCAGACGCCATCGAGAATGTTCACGCGGCGTTTTATGAAGTCGGCTGCGATGTGGTCGAGACCAACTCTTTCGGCTCGACCGGCATCGTGCTCGCTGAATATCAGATTGAGCACCTGGCTTATGATCTAAACTTCAAGGCCGCGCAACTGGCGAAGCGTGTCGCCTCGGATTTTTCGACGAAGGCGAAGCCGCGCTGGGTCTCCGGCTCGATGGGTCCGGGGACGAAGCTTCCGACGCTGGGCCACATCACCTTCAGAGACCTCAAGGCCGCATATTACGAGCAGGCGCGCGGCCTCGTGGACGGCGGCGTGGACATGCTACAGGTGGAGACGTGCCAGGACCTCTTGCAAACGAAGGCCGTGCTCTCCGCCATCTTTGAATACTTCGCGTTGATTAAGCGGCGCGTGCCCGTCATCGCGCAAGTGACCATCGAAATCTTCGGGACGATGCTCAACGGGACTGAAATCAGCGCGGCCCTCACCGCGCTCGAACCCTTCCCCGTTGACATCATAGGGATGAACTGCGGCACTGGTCCAAAACACATGACGGAGAGCATACGCTATCTCTGCGAGAACGCGCCGCTGCCCGTCTCCGTGCTGCCCAACGCGGGCTTGCCCGAAGTTAAAAATAACGCGACGCACTACGACGAGACGCCCGAATCCTTCACCGCGCAGATTGTTCACTTCGCCAGAGATTTCGGCGTCAACGTCGTCGGCGGTTGTTGCGGCACGACGCCCGCGCACCTCCGCAAAGTGGTCGAAGCCATGCAGGGCCTGACGCCCAAGCGACGCGAAGCGAGGCTCGTCCCCTCCGCTTCTTCAATCTACTTTCAACAGCCATACGTCCAGGATAGCTCGTTTCTCATCGTCGGCGAGCGCGTCAACGCGAGCGGCTCAAAGAAGATGCGCGACCTCTTGAACGCGGAGGACTGGGACGGTCTCGTTTCGCTCGCCAAAGAACAGGAGCGGGAGGGCGCGCACATCCTTGATGTCAACGTTGATTTCGTCGGACGCGACGGCGTCAAAGATATGCATGAACTCTCAAGGCGTCTCGTTACCAACGTCAAGATTCCGCTCATGCTCGACTCGACCGAGTGGGAGAAGATGGAGGCCGGACTCGAACACGCGGGGGGCAAGTGCATCCTCAACTCTACCAACTACGAAGACGGCGAGCCGCGTTTCGCCAAAGTCCTGGACCTGGCGAAACGTTTCGGCGCGAGCGTCGTCATCGGCACGATAGACGAGCAGGGAATGGCGCGCGGGGCCGAAGGCAAATTTGAGATTGCGCGTCGCGCCTACGAACAGGCGACGGAGAAATATGGGGTTCAGGCCCACGATATTTTCTTCGACCCTTTAGCGCTACCCATCTCCACAGGCATTGAAGAGGACCGCCGCAACGCGCTCGAAACCATAGAGGGCATCCGTCGCATTAAGGCGGAACTGCCCGGATGCTTTACCATTCTGGGCGTCTCGAATATCTCATTCGGTCTCAACCCGGCGTCGCGCGTCGTGCTCAACTCCGTCTTCCTGCATGATGCGGTCGAAGCCGGACTCGATGCCGCCATCGTCAACGCGAGCAAGATCGTCCCGCTCAATCGCATCGGCGAGCGAGAGTTGAAAGTCGCGCGCGACCTCATCTACGACCGCCGCGAATTCGACGGCGACGTATGCACGTATGACCCGCTCGGCGTCTTCACCACGCTCTTCGAGGGCGTCTCAAGCAAGACTGAGAAGAAAGACAATTCCACTTTGCCGGTCGAAGAGCGGCTCAAGAATCACATCATTGATGGCGAGAAAATAGGTTTAGAGGACCAGTTAAAAGTCGCGCTGGAAAAATATCCGGCGCTCGACATCATCAATAATATTCTGCTCGAAGGCATGAAGGTGGTCGGCGATCTCTTCGGGAGCGGCCAGATGCAGTTGCCCTTCGTTCTGCAATCGGCGGAAGTGATGAAGGCCGCCGTGCGTTTCCTGGAGCCGTTCATGGAGAAGAAGGGCGGCGCGACGGCGAAGGGCACGATGGTCCTGGCGACGGTCAAGGGCGATGTCCACGATATAGGCAAGAATCTGGTGGACATCATCCTGACGAACAACGGTTACAAGGTCATCAACCTCGGCATCAAGCAGACCATTGAGAATATTCTCAACGCTTATGATGAGCACGGCGCGGACGCCATAGGCATGAGCGGCCTGCTCGTCAAATCCACGCTCATCATGAGAGAGAATCTCGAAATCATGAACGAGCGCGCGATCACGGTTCCCGTCGTCCTCGGCGGCGCGGCCCTCACACGCCGCTACGTCGAAGACGACCTCAAGGCGATTTACAAGGGCACGCTTTTTTATGCCAAGGATGCCTTCGCGGGCCTTCACACGATGGACGGATTAACCGGCACGGGAAGCCACGCGGCGAAGGTTGAAGAGACAGGCGAAAAAATCATCGCGGCGAAGGCCGGTTCAAACGGCAATCGGGAATCACTTGAAGAGGCCGAAGAGCTTATCGGTGAAGAGGCCAAGCTGGGCATTCGCCAGCCCGCGAGACCGCGCGGCGCGACCAAAGTTTCCGGCGACACGACGCACACACAGCGTTCGGACGTGCGCTCGGATGCGCCTGTTCCGCGCGCTCCCTTTTATGGCTCTAAAGTGGTCCAGAATATTCCGCTCGATGAAGTCTTCGCTTTCGTCAACGAGACGGCGCTCTTCAAAGGACAGTGGCAATTCAAGCAAGGGAGGACGAGCGCGGACGACTATCGTGCGCTCGTGGCGGAGCATGTGCGTCCCGTGTACGAAGAGTTGAAGGAGCGTTCAAAGCGCGAAGAACTGCTCACGCCGCGCGTCGTCTACGGATATTTCCCCTGCCAGTCGGCGGGCAACGAGCTCATCATCTACCAGGATGACGAGCGCACGGAGCGGATGCGTTTTACTTTTCCAAGACAGCCTGCGGGCAAACGTCTCTGCCTCGCAGATTATTTCGCGGCGCAGGATTCCGGGCGCGTGGACGTGGTCGCGTTTCATCTGGTGACGATGGGACGCCGCGCGAGCCTGTATTCGCAGGAGCTATTCAAGGCGGACAACTACGCTGAGTATCTATACTTTCACGGCCTCAGCGTGGAGGGCGCGGAGGCTCTCGCGGAACTCTGGCACAAGCGCATACGTGAGGAACTGTGTATCGCCGGAAAGGATGCGAAAGAGTTGACGAAGCTGTTCCATCAGGGTTATCAGGGTTCGCGCTACAGCTTCGGCTATCCCGCCTGCCCGCGCCTTGAGGACCAGACCAAGCTCTTCGAGTTGCTAGACCCATCGCGGATTGATGTCGAGTTGACGGAAGAATTCCAGCTGGACCCGGAGCAATCCACCTCCGCCATTATCGTCCATCACGAAGAGGCAAAATATTTTTCGATAGAATAACAGCAAGTCCAAATTCCAAGGTCCAAAGTCAAAAACATGGCTTTCGACTCTTGACTTTAGAGCTTGGGCTTTGGACCTCTATTTGACTTTGGACCTTGGACCTTGGAATTTGGACTTGTAACTGATCCGACGCCGGAAGAACTCGCGGTGCTCTCGCCGATGGAGCGTTTCGCGTTTCGCGTCGTTCACCGGATGAACAAGGGGCGCGCGAAACGTTTCTGGACCTGGTGTCAGAGCGTGCTGGGCGCGGGCTGGATACATCTGGCGACGTACAATCTAATGCGCGTCTACGGTCTCGAACATGTGTTGGCTGCGGACGCGACGCGCCCTTTGCTGCTGGTCGCTAATCATCGTTCTTTTTTTGACATGTATACCGTCTCGACGGTGCTCTTCAGGCGGACGAAGCTTGTCAGGGCGCTGTTCTTTCCGGTGCGCGGGCGCTTCTTTTATGAATCGCCGCTCGGCATGCTGGTCAATTTTCTGATGGGCTGGTGGTCCATGTACCCGCCGATTTTCGCGGCCAACGAGAAACGGCTCTTCGATAGATATTCTATCCGGCGGCTGGCCGAACTTTGCCAGAGCGGGCCGGGCCACCTGATCGGATTTCACCCGGAGGGAACGCGCAACAAGGACGTTGACCCGTACTCTTTCCTGCGCGCGCAACCCGGCGTCGGCAAGTTGATCAAGGACGCCGCGCCGCAAGTCATCCCCGTCTTTATCGCCGGACTCAGCAATAAATTGATGCGACAAGTGCTGGGCAACTGGACCGGGGGCGAGCCGATACGCGTCCACTTTGGACCACCGCTGGATTTGTCCGAGTTCATGGCGAAGAAGGATCATGTCCGCACTTACAAAGAGATAGCGGATTACACGATGCAGAAAATCTCCGAACTGGGCGAAGCGGACCGCGCCATGTACGCGACCATTGCGGAAGGCGAAATGCGGATGGCGGATTTAGATTAACCCTCCAACAAAAATATAAAACTGAGATCAGTTATCTAAAGCTGAAGTCACATGCGCTGAAGCGACAATCCGAAATCCGAAATCGGCAATCCGAAAATCTTATGTCTCGCTTACCGCTCGTCATCGTCAACCCGGCATCGGCAGGCGGCTCGACGCGTGATTCCTGGCCCGGACTGGCGAGCGATGTGCGCGCGCATTTTGGTCCATTTAATTGTGCGTTTACAGAAAGCTCTGGCGACGGTCGGCGGCTGGCCCTGCGCGGGGCGAAGGAGGGACGGCGCTTCATCATCGCGTGCGGTGGCGACGGCACGATTTCGGAAGTGGCGAACGGTATTATGGAATCGGGCGAACCTGTGGAACTGGGTGTGCTGCCGAGCGGGACCGGCGGAGATTTCCGCCGCACGCTAGGCATCCAGACGCGCACGGCTGCCGCCGCGAGCACGCTCCGCACAGGTCGCACGCGTCACATGGATGTCGGTCGCGTCAGCTATCAAAATCATGAGGGAGAAACGGAGACGCGCTACTTTCTGGGGGTGGCCTCGTTCGGGATGAGCAGCGAGGTCATAGAGCGTGTCAAAGAGAGCGGGCCGGGATGGTTGCCGGGCACGCTCACGAACTGGATGAGCGGGAGAATTTCTTTCGCCGTGGCGACCCTGCAAACTACGCTCTGGTCCAGTAATTCAATCGTTCGTCTGCAACTTGACGACTGGCCCGAGCGTCGTCTCACGGTCGCCAACCTGTGCGTCGCCAACGCCAGATATTTCGGTGGCGGCATGAAGATCGCGCCCGGCGCAAAGTTGGACGATGGCCGGTTCGACATCATCACCATCGGCGATTTGAGCGCGATGCAAATTCTGGGCAATGCGCCTAAACTCTACTTCGGCAAGCATCTCAGCATGCAGCAGGTCCATCACACGCTCGCCCGGCGACTGACGGCCCGGCCCGCCGTGGAAGAGACGGAAATAGCGATTGAGGTTGACGGGGAACTGCCGGGCCGATTGCCCGCGACCTTTGAAATTTTGCCGGGAGCCTTGCGCGTGCGCTGTCCCGCTTGAAAGATAAAGCATCAGCTAACGCGTGCGAGTGAGTAGTGAGTGAGTGAGTAAATGAGTGGTTCGGAAATTGAACGCCCCTGTTCTAAAATGAAAGACCATAGCTCCGGGAGAACTAGTCTATGAGCGATGTGGCAAGAAAACATAAACGCGTGCCCGCTTTACTGAACGTCATCTGGGAAGGAGTGGCGGGCAAGCATGAGGCGCGCACGAGTGACATCACAGTGGCCGGGTGCTTCATTGATACACTCGGGCATGTGAGGGTTGGCGAGACGATCAAATTCAAGCTCTGTCTACCAGCCGGAAATGCGATAGAGTTACAGGGCGAAGTGGTTCATAAATATCCCAACGTGGGCTTTGGCGTGCGTTTCACAAATATTTCTGAGCCTGACCGCAAGCGGCTCGAATGGCTGGTCAAAGCTGAAGAATATAAAGTGGATAAACTACAGGGCGAATAAACTAGGGTTAGCAAATCGAGTCCGAATAACGTGCAGAGCTTAATAACAGATTGCATGAATAAAAGAGGTTAATGTAGGGGGCTGGTCCCTGCCCGCAAGCGAACGTGAGGTTGCTATCTTGACCGCAACGCGTTCGCGCGCGACGGGCAGGGACCAGCCCTGTCCCTACAGTCTTTCATTGTTGTGTTATTCGGTATAACTCAAGAACTATTGCTTTTCGTCACGATTACTTCTGCTGGTAGAAGAGCCTTGTCACCACAAAGCCGACTTCGGGATTCATTTTCGGCGGGTCGTAGAGCACGCCGAGACCAAACGTGCGAACGCCGTTGTCGGTCGGGCTATCGCGATCTGTGCGATTGATGAAGACGCCTTCAAACTTCTCTGTCGTCCCGTCCTCGTAAACTTTCGTCCCGGTCAGCAACGCGCCCTCAAGCCTGGGGTTCGTGAGCGTGAACCGTTGCGACTCCTGACGTGGAGCAGGCTCCGTGCCGTTGGCTTGCACACGACCGTCGGCCCCGACCTGTAGGTGGAACGCATAGCCGGAATCCGTCTCGTACGTGCCAGCATAATCTGCGGCAGCCTTCCTGATCTCAGGCTCGCTCCGAATCTCCTTGAATTTCTCAACCCTGACGCCGTGCCTCTCTTTGATGCTGTGCTTGCTCTTATTGAAAGAGGCGACGATCTCCTGCGTCCTTCGTTGCGCGCTGAGTCCCTGCGCGATGGCATCTGAAGGAATGATTGAAGAAATGATTGAAGGAATGAGCCAGAGGCTCAGCAGGATGGCGATAGTGAGACGGTTTCGCATGACAGTTATTCCTCTCGTGAAAATATTTTGACCGGACAATATGATGAACACCGCCGGGCCGTCTTTTATGACACAAAATTACGAGAGAATTTTGCCGCCGATTTCAGCTTTTTGAAAACGCGTCGCCGCCGAGGAAATTTTCGCGGATATAGGCGACCGTGTCGTGGAGCGTTTCGGCTGGGTCGCGCGTGTTGAAGGAGAGTTCGCGACGGGCTTTGGCAGAGTCCAGATACCAGAAATACTCAGCCATCTCGACCGCCGCGACCTCGACCGGGGGCGTGTAATTCCATTGACGAAAGAGTGCGTCGAAGACCTGCGCGCCGGTGACAGCGATGGACTTGGGCAGGGAGATGCGCGGGGCGGCTATCTTGGTCTGCCGTTCGAGCCGCGCGAAGAAATTTTCAAAGGTCCAATTAACCGCGCCGAGCAAATATCGCTCGCCGTGACGCCCGCTCTTCATGGCGGCACGAAAGGCCGCCGCCGCATCCCGCACGTCAACGAAGCTGAGGCCGCCCGTGGGGACCGCGTTGATTTTGCGCGCGAGAAAATCAAGGATGACTTTGGTCGAACTCAGGCGCTCGTCGCCGGGTCCGAGCAAGAGGCTCGGATTGAGCATCACGAGACGCCGGTCCTTCCCGTTGAAATATTCCAGCGCGACGCGTTCCTGGTAAACCTTGCTCGCGTAGTAGGGCCAGCGCGTGACGATGTCGAGCGGCGCGGGGTTGTCCTCGTCAGGAATCGTCTCGCCTTTCTCCGTGACGGCGATGGTCCCGCTCGTCGAAGCCATGACGATTGATTTGACGCCCGACGCGCTCGCCGCTTCGCACAGGAGACGCGTCCCGTCAACGTGGATGTTGTACATCTCCCGCTCGTCCCGCTTCTCGCGCGAGACGCGGCCCGCCAGATGATAAACTTCCTCTACACCTTCGACGGCGCGCGCGACCGTCAACGCATCCGTCAGAGAGCCTTCGACAATCTCAACCCCAAGCTCTGCCAGCCACGCCGGAGCGCCGGTCGTCAACACGCGCAGATTCTTCGCGCCGTCCGCGATTAACTGGCGCACAAGGTGCGAGCCTAGAAAGCCAGTCCCGCCCGTGATGAGCGTTTTGGGTTGCGGCCTCCGCGCCAGAGCCATACTACCCTTCGGCAAATTCTTGGGCGGACTTTTCTTCTTCGCAGCCTTGCGAGGAACGCGTTTCTTTGTCGTAACCATAAACACAGTGACAAGTGACAAGTGACGAGTGACGAGCAAGAAGTTGTTTTAACTTATCACTCGTCACTCGTCACTTGTCACTGCTTTTCAGTCTCCAGTCGTGACGAGATTCGGGTCCGGCGTGCTCTGGTCATCATTGGTCTCGCCGTTGCGTCGTTCATTTTTCCAGCGTCGCCGGAGCGCCTTGGCGTCGAAGCTGTTTCTGGTCCCGTCGCGCAGGTTCAGGACCTGATGGCGAACGAGCGCGGCGATGAGGCGATAGGCTTCGGCGCGGGCCATGCCCTTCGTCATCTCTTCCAACTCTTCATAAGAGAGATAGCGACCGATGCGCGCGCCTATGTCTCGGCTACGGATGATGTTGGACCCTTTCGGCATTGCCTGGTATGTGCCATGCAGATACATCGGGAGAATGCCGATGCGGCAGGCGAGCGCGAGATAACCTATGACGGGTTTGAAGTCAACAATCTCGCCGTTCATGGAACGCGTGCCTTCGGGGAAGATGAGCGCGTTGTAGCCTCTATCGAGAAACGAACGCGCGTGCCTGAGCGACTGGCGCAGGCTGCCCGAACGCTCCAACGGCACGAGGTTCGTGAAGTTGTCCATGTAGGCGCGCTTGTACTTGTT
>DASYML010000117.1:0-18936 GCA_036009045.1 Pyrinomonadaceae bacterium | reverse complement strand
AGCTCGACTTTATCCATTTCCGATCTTTGAAAATAAAACGGAAGACAGCGTAAGCTGATTGACCAACTCCGCCAAGAGAGGTCTTTCGATGCTGCCACTGCCTTCCGAACTGACGAGCCTGATTGTAGCTTTCGCTCCACTGTTTTCCAAGCCTGTCTGGCAACACGTACAGGTGCTGCTGGTCGGCGCCATGCTCGCGCCGGGCAAGCGCACTGTCACCTCTGCGGTGCGTGTCTGCGGTTTGAGCCACGAGCGACACTTTCAGTCTTATCATCGCGTCTTGAACCGCGCCTGCTGGTCTTCGCGCGCAGCAAGCCGCATTCTGCTCTCGTTGCTCGTCAGCGCCTTCGTCCCTGAGGGCGCACTCGTCTTTGCCATTGATGACACGATTGAGCGCCGACGCGGGAGCCGGATCAAAGCGAAAGGTATCTAGCGCGACCCGGTCCGCTCTTCGCACTCCCACTTCGTCAAAGCGAGCGGACTGCGTTGGCTCTGCCTGATGCTGACGGTGCACATCCCGTGGGCTGAGAGAGTGTGGGCCTTGCCCGTCTTGACTTGCTTGTGCCCGTCCGAACGCTACTACAAAGATCGCAGGCGGCCTTATAAGAAGCTGACAACCTGGGCGCGCCAGATGCTTCTGCAAGTCAAGCGATGGTTGCCTGAGCGCGAGATGGTGGTGGTCGCTGACAGCAGCTTTGCCGCACTCGAACTGCTCGCGGCACTGCGGCGGGAGATGACGGTCATGACGCGCTTGCGTCTGGATGCCGCGCTCTATGAGCCTGCGCCTGAGCGCAAGCCGCGACAGAATGGGCGGCCCCGGTTGAAGGGAGCACGACTGCCAAGGCTTGAGACGGTGCTCAAGGATGGACAGACGGTATGGACTCAGGAAACAGTTGGCGGGTGGTACGGCGGCACGGCGCGAGCGGTTGAAGTCACGTCGGGCGTGGCCGTGTGGTATCACTCCGGGATGCCGTCGGTTCCCGTCAGATGGGTGTTGGTCAGAGACCCAGCGGATGAGTTCAAGCCGCAAGCCTTGCTCTCGACCAACCTTGAAAGTGACCCCGTCGAGATGCTTGAGTGGTTCGTCAGGCGCTGGCAAGTTGAAGTCACCTTCGAGGAGGCCCGCGCGCACTTGGGGATGGAGACCCAAAGACAATGGTCGGACAAAGCCATTGCTCGCACGACTCCGGCGGTGCTGGCACTCTTCTCGATAGTCACGTCGCTGGCTCATCATCATGATGGTAAGAAGCAGTCGTTGTTCGTGCGCCAAGCCGCGTGGTACGTCAAGCGCCTTCCGACTTTCTCGGATGCCTTGGCGACTGTTCGACAGCAGTTATGGCGCGAAGTGGGTTTTCACACGTCACGTTCTGAAGCCGACAGCGTAAAAATAGATCGTGCATTGTTAGAACGCCTGACGGATGCACTCTGCTACGCGGCTTGAATGGATAAAGTCGAGATTAGAAGACATTCTACGCTCAGAAGAGGCGCTATCCGTTCGCGGGGCAGCACGCCGCGTGGGATGCGGGGTCAGGGCTCTTTATAGGTGCTTCTCCGATCTATGCAAGCAGATCTCTGAAAGGTATGCGTCTCTTACCAGTGCTCGCGCTGAAGAGAGACGCCAGAAGATGGGCCGGGAGATTCATCAGGCCGTGACGCATCTTCATGCAGAAGGCGTTAACCCAACAGGGCACAACGTCTCCCGTTTTTTGAACAAACCGGAGTACGCGTACCGTCGCGACGCCGCGACTATCTTGCGTGATGTACGTCGGAGTTATCCGTCGCGTGGGTGAAGTGTTTTTTACTTTTAAATTGAGGGGGTGTGACATGCAAAGCTTAGCTACCATCAATAAGCTTTCGACTTACAAGAGAGTGACGTTTAAGCCCGACGTCCTTTTACCTCACAGCCGCCTGTACTATCTGGAACCAGTCGGATTGGGGACGCCTGATGTTGAGTGTTTCACAAGTTACATCTCGCGACTCACAGCGGCGCACTTGCTTGAGCCTTATCAACTGCTCCCGAAGATAGTGGGGCCGCTCGTACGAAAAATACAGCCAGAGGTGTTGGGAACTGACGCGAGCAGCGATACAGGTTGGTTCACTTATCGCTCTTTCCCGCACAGGCTGAACGGGGGAACGTGGAGAGCGGAAGTATGGGTAAGGGCTCTGGAAGAATTGACGTTACGTCGGGACTTACAGTTCCTGACGGCACTTCCCTGGGGTGCTGTAGTTACGCAGCACGGATTGCTCCGTGGCTCCAAAGCGTGGTGCCCGGAGTGCTATGAGCAATTCCGTCAAAGTGATGGTGCTGTTTATGAACCTTTGCTTTGGTCACTTCGCGTCGTCACAGTCTGCCCGTCGCATAGATGCGTGATGGAACAATTCTGCCCTCATTGTGGGCGGCAGCCAGCCATGCTCGCTGCTCACTCGCACGCAGGATACTGCTCGAGATGTCAGAATTGGTTGGGGTTCAGGACTAAAACAGTAAAGGCGCGCGAGCTAAAAGATTTTGAGCATCAACTTTGGGTCGCCGAGAGCATGCGCCAGTGGATTGGCGTGGCTTCGGGCATGGTCTCACCCCTTTCAGGTAAGGATATGGGGCAGATTATACGCGAGTGCGTTGATCGCCTGACCGAGGGTAATGCAGCCGCCTTCGGACGGCTGTTTAAAGTCAATCAGGCAACGGTCCGCAAATGGCTGGCGGGTAGATGCCCGCCACCAGCAACAGACCTTTTGAGAATCTGCCAAGCTGTAGGAGCACCATTGGCGAAGTTTCTTACCGGTAGAGCGTTCGATGACTTCACTGAAAACAAACTTCATTCTGCGGAACAAGTGCGAGAAGTTTTAGGTGGATTCCGTAATATAGCTAAAGTGAAGCAGGCCCTTGAAGATAGCCTCAATGAAGAACCACCCCTTTCCATGCGGGAACTCTCAGTCCGGCTTAACTATAAAGATCCGAATCCTCTTTACAGCATGTTTCCGGAGCTTTGTAAAAAGATCAGCGAAAGGCACCAAGCTTGCAAGCAGCCCCGCAGCCAGTCCACTAAGGTCACCGAGAAGCAATTAAGCGAGATGCATTCGGCACTGGAGGCCGCGCTGAAACAAGACTCGCCTCCGGCATTGCAGCAGGTCGCAAATACTCTGGGATTTGAATGTGTAAACAGACTGTACTACAACTTTCCCAACCTATGCCGTCAGATAGTAACAAAGCGTAGTGAGCACAAGAAAAAAGCAATTCTTGACATCAAACTACAACTCGAAAAAGTGCTTCAAGAAGATCCGCCACCGCCTATAAAGGATGTCGCTGCCAGATTCGGTTATAAATGCTGCACAAACCTTTCAATAATTTTCCCAGAGTCGTGCGTTGCTATAAGGAATCGACATAACGCGTGGAAAACTGCATGTGACAACGAAGTGCTAAAGGAGTTTGAGGAGGCACTCTCGGAGATTCCCCCACCGTCATTTGCAGAAGTTGCCAGACGGCTGCACCGTGATAAACAAAGGTGGCGCAAGCGCCACCCTGAATTATGTCGTGCTATTTCGAAGCGCCGAAGAGAATTTAGACGGCAGTCCCGATTGGTAACGATACGAGCGCACAGGGAGGAGGTAGAGGTATCGCCGCCAACCTTGTCAGCCTGGGGAGTTATCCTTCCGCTTCACGGGTAATCCCATTACTCAGGAATCCTGGATATCCGATACCTTCAGAAACTCGTAAAGTTCTGCGTGAATTTCGGCAAGAGATCAATATGCAATAGGAATGAACTAAACTGCCTGGTTTGTGGTAGCATAAGCTTTCCAAAGCGGAAAAGTTATGGGAATAATTACAACAAGCTCTGTCATGTCGAGGCAGGATGCTAATGCCGAAGGGGGGACTCGAACCCCCACGAGTTACCTCACACGCCCCTCAAACGTGCGCGTCTACCAGTTCCGCCACTTCGGCTTGATTGGTCCAACAATCCGGCGTGGACCCTTTGGACCAAAAATTATTGCATTGGTCCAATATTCGTGTTGGACCAATAATTGGAAAGAGCTAGGCGTTAAGGCTTCTTGTTATTCTGCTGCGCGGGCGAAGCCTGTCCCTGCGGGCTGCTGGCAGGTTGAGAGGTCGCGGCTGGCGCGTTGGCGTTCGAGTTTTCATTCTGCGCCGCTCCCGTATTTTGCGCGGGTGCTGCGCCGCTGTTGGCCGGTGCTGCGGTGGCGGCTGGCGAAGCCTGCTGCTGCGGAGTCGGCAAGGGCCCGGCTGGCGTGCCTTGCAGGACCGAGCGCTTGCCCGCGATGGCTGGCAGCGAAAGCATGAGCGCGATGAGCATGAAGCAGGCCGCCGCGCCGATGGTCACTTTGGCGAGGATGGTCTGCGTGCCGCGTGGACCGAAGGCCGTGCTGGAAACGCTGCTGGCGAAGAGCGCGCCAGCATCCGACTTGCCCGGCTGCAAGAGGACCGCCACGACGAGCACGATGCATGACAGAAGAAACAGGCCGTATAAAACGTATGTAATCAAAACCGCTATCCTCAAGTGATGGTCAGGGGCAAAGAGTGCCCGGTCAATGGAAACAAAAAAGGACCATTTACTTACTGACCGTTGACCTATCGGTTGTAATTGACGATCTGCGCCAAGGCATCCGCCTTCAGGCTTGCACCGCCGACGAGCGCACCGTCTATGTCTTCCTGGACCATTAATCCGGCGATGTTGTCAGGATTGACCGAACCTCCGTACAGGAGACGCATCGCTTCGGCCACTTCATCGGAGTACCCCTCGCGTAAAACGCGCCGGATAAACGCGTGCATTTCTTGCGCTTGCTCCGGCGTCGCGGTGCGTCCTGTGCCAATCGCCCAGACTGGCTCATAGGCAATTATGATACGAGAGAGGTCCGATGCTGTCAAACCGCTAAGCCCGCCCTCAAGTTGACCGCTGACGACGGCTTCGGCAATCCCCTGATCGCGCTGCGCGAGGGTTTCTCCGACGCACATGATGACCGTCAAACCGGAAACGATGGCCGCCTGTGTCTTGCGTTTGACGAAGGAATCCGTCTCGAAATAATATTGTCGCCGCTCCGAATGGCCTATAATGACGTGCCCGGCCCCGGCATCCCTGAGCATGAAAGCGGCGACCTCTCCGGTGTGCGCGCCCTCGCCCGTTTCCGTCGAGCAATCCTGGCCCGCGACACGTATGTTAGAGCCTTCAAGCCGGTCCGCGACCGTCTTTAAAGCCGTGAAGACGGGCGCGATGACGACCTCGCAATGGTTCGCGTTCGCCACCAGAGGCTTCAACGCCAGCGCCGTCTCGACAGACTCCGAGACCGTCTTATACATCTTCCAATTTCCCGCGATGACAGGTTTTCTCATAATAAGGGGTTGGGGTTGGGGATCAGGGGTTAGGGAAAGGCTTTTAACCAACACCTCACCCCCGGCCCCTATCCCCTATTTATCATTGAGTGCAGTGACACCCGGCAGTTCGTCTCCGGCCAGGAATTCGAGGGTTGCGCCGCCGCCCGTGGAGACGTGCGTGATGCGGTCCGCGACGCCCGCTCTGGAGATGGCCGAGACCGAATCGCCGCCGCCGACGATGACTGTTGCGCCACGGTCTGCGGCTTCCGCGACGGCCTGCGCGATGCCGAGCGTGCCCCGATCGAAAGGCGGCTCTTCAAAAACTCCCATTGGACCATTCCAGATAATGGTCCTGGCATCCTTCAGCGCGTTTGAAAAGTGGGCCACCGTCTCGACGCCTATATCCATTCCGGCGAGACCGGCGTTAGTGAATTCGATGGGGATAGTCTTGGAGACGATGCTCTCGCCCTTGACCGGCTCGTAAGAGTCTACAACCTGGTGGTCCGTCGGCAAGAGCATTTCGACGCCAGCCGCTTCGGCCCGTTTTTTGATGTCGAGCGCCGTCTGTAACATGTCGTTCTCGACGAGAGACTTGCCCACGGTGAAGCCTTCGGCCTTGAGAAAAGTGTAAGCCATCGCGCCGCCGATGAGGATTCGGTTGACGCCTCTCTCAACCAGCGCGTTGATGACGGGTATTTTATCGGAGACCTTCGCGCCGCCCAGGATAGCCACAAAAGGATGCTCTGGATGGTTGATGACGCGGCCCAGGTAATCAAGCTCTTTCTGCATCAGGAGACCCGCCGCAGCCTGTTTGACGTGTCTGGTGATTCCGGCGGTCGAAGCGTGCGCGCGATGCGCCGCGCCGAAGGCGTCGTTGACATACACATCACAGAGGCTCGCCAGTTGCGCGGCGAACCCGTCGTCGTTCTGCTCCTCCTCCGCATGAAAGCGCAGGTTTTCGAGCAGCAATATCTGGCCCTCTTCAAGTTCATCAACCTTTGACCGGACCTCATCTCCGACACAATCTTCGACGAAGAAAACTTCCGGCGGCGCATCGTATACGGCAGCCTTTCCTCCATCCACGACGATGTCCGTAGCGGGCGGTTCCTGTAGAATGTCTTTGAGCCTCTCGTACACTGGCTTTAAGCTGTACTTCTCAACGCGCTGTCCTTTGGGTCTTCCAAGGTGCGACGCCAGGATGACGCGCGCGCCCTGTGCTATCGCATAGCGAATCGTCGGCAGAGACGCGCGAATCCGAGTATCATCCTCAACCACCCCGTCCTTCACAGGCACGTTGAAATCCACGCGCACGAAGACGCGCTTCCCCTTCAGGTCCAAATCTTTAATCGAGAGTTTCATAAGAACAGTGACGCGTGACAAGTGACGAGTGACGAGCAAGAAATAGAAGCAGAAGAAAAAGCTCCGAGCGATGATGAGTGGCAAGCCTGTCTCTCATCTTCTGTCTTTAACTCGTCACTCGTCACTCGTCACTCGTCACTTCTTTAAAGTCCTTTTTGGGCGATGAATTTGATTAGATCGCGGACGCGGCAGGAGTAGCCCCACTCGTTATCGTACCAGGAGAGAACTTTGACGAGGTTGCCGCCGATGACCTTCGTATACTCCGCGTCAACGATAGAGGAGTTAGGGTTTTTGCGAAAATCAACGGAGACCAGCGGCTCTTCGGAGAAGGCCAGGATACCGCGCAGTTCTTCGTTGGCGGCATCCTTGAGGGCCTTGTTGACATCCTCCGTGGTGGTCTCTTTCTCGACTTGCATGACCACGTCCACGAGTGAGACGTTCGGAGTCGGCACGCGCACGCTGATGCCGTCAAACTTGCCTTTGAGTTCGGGCAGGACGAGCGCGACGGCCTTGGCCGCGCCCGTCGAGGTCGGAATCATGGAGAGCGCGGCCCCGCGAGCGCGGCGCAAGTCCTTATGCGGCAGGTCCAATAATTGCTGATCGTTGGTGTAAGAATGAATGGTCGTCATCTGCGCCGAGCGGATGCCAAACTTTTCGTGCATCACTTTGGCGACGGGCGCGAGACAATTGGTCGTGCAGGAGGCATTGGAGATGATGTGGTGCGCCTGCGGATTGTACTGCTCTTCGTTGACGCCGAGGACGATAGTGATGTCCTCGTTCTTGGCGGGCGCGGAGATGATAACTTTTTTGACCGTGCCGTGAAGATGCTTGCGCGCATCCTCCGCCTTGGTGAAATGTCCCGTGGACTCTATGACGATTTCCGCGCCGACGGATTCCCAGTCAATGGCCGCCGGGTCTCTTTCCGAGAAAACGCGAAATTCGTCTTTGCCGACCTTGATGCCGTTCTCCGTCGCGCTGATTTCCTCTTCGAGATTGCCGAGCACAGAATCGTACTTCAAGAGGTGCGCCAGCGTTTTAATGTCTGTCAGATCATTGACGGCGACGAAATCTATCTCGGCGTCGCCCAGGCTGGTGCGCAAGACGTTGCGCCCGATACGTCCGAAACCATTGATGCCGACTTTAACAGTCATTTTATGAGTGGCCTCCTCGCCTGCTTCTTTGATAAGAAATGGAACGCCCGCCCTCGCCTTCGCCCCTCAACGCAAGTTCGCATCAGAGGGTGATTCCATGACGGATTATCTTTGCTATGAATGACAGGCTAGATTATGTGCGCGCGCCCTGAGTGTCAAGTTAGCTGGAGGCTGGAGACTGGAGACTAGAGGCTGGGTAAAGACATTTGCTCTTCACTAGCCTCTAACCTCCAGCCTCCAGTCTCTAGTATCCAGCCTCTAACCCCTGCTTTTCTTGAAACCAGTGGCCCGCGTATGACGTAGTAGGCTAGTGACTTGCCGCATTTATCCCGGCACCGAAGCGGCTGTGCTCGAAGTGCCGTAATTTTCCAGATTGTCATTAAGGAGTTTTTGGTCCGATGTTCATTGCTACTGTTCGCCGTGTCTCTCTGCCGCTGGCGCTCTCCGCCGTCCTGCTTTCGGCTGGTCCCGCCTCGCTGGCCCAGACGCCACAGACGCCCACAACAAATCCCGCGCAAAGAGATGCGACGCGCCCTCCCGGCACGCAACAAAACCAGCCCGTCCCGGAGCAGGCACGACCCATTCAGCAGGACCCGACCGCGCCTCCGGGCACGCAGCGCCCCGCGCCGCAAGCGCCCCCCGGCGTCCAGACCGCCCCGCAGACTTACCCTGCGACGCCCGGCCAGACCAACCCGAACGGCGCGCAGACGCCCTCCGTCAATCCTCAGTCGCAGCCGACAGGGACGCCCGACACGACTGGTCAGCAGGGAATACGCGAGCCTATTTTTACGAATCAGACCGCGCGCCCAGTCCCGCCGCTGCCGGACATCACACGCCTCGGCATCAACAGCGACCAGACGCTCTCGCTGACGCTGAATGACGCTATCCGTCGCGCGTTGGAAAATAATAACGACATCGAAGTGGCGCGACAGGATGTGCGCTTTGCGGAGACACAGTTGCGCTCGCTGCAAGGCATCTACGAACCGATCTTCAATCTGACGCCGCAGATTAACAAGCAGACGCAATCCTCGCAGAGCATTCTCAGCCTGGCGAGCGGTGCGAGCAACAAAATCTCCACCACAGATTATTCGCTCAATCCATCCGTCTCCAAGTTTTTCGAGAGGGGCGGCGGCTCTTACGATTTCTTCTTCAATAACAACAAGCGCGTGACCAATCTCTCGCAGAACACGCTTAACCCCGTCTACTCTTCGAGCCTTGGCGTGACCTTCACACAGCCGCTCTTGCGTGACCGCTCGATTGACAACAATCGCAGACAGATACGCATCCAGCGCAAGCGTCTCGAACAATCGGATGCGGACTTTCGTCGCCGCACGATTGATGTCATCTCGCAGGTCCAGAGCGCCTACTGGGACTTGGTGTTCTCCCTGCGCGACCAGCAAAATCGCCTCGCTAATTTGAATCTCGCGCGCGAGAATTTCCGTCGTACTGAAGCGCAGATTGTGGCCGGGGCAGCGGCTCCCTTCGGTCGCGCTGAAGTGCAGACGGAACTCTCCAACCGCGAATCGGACGTGCTGCTCGCTTCGCAGAATGTCTCGATTGCGGAGAACGCTCTCAAGCAACTGCTCATCCGCGACCCGGACTCGAAGGACTGGACCGCGCAGGTGGTCCCGACGGATACGCCCTCTTTCGATGCCGCGCCCGTCAATCTCAATGACGCGCTGGCAGAGGCGCGCAAGAATCGCCCCGAACTTCACCGTCTGACCTTGCAGAACGACATCAACAATATAGACATTCAGTATTTCAAGAACCAGACCAAACCGCGCATTGATATACAGTCAACGCTGGCGACGACCGGACTGGCCGGAACGCCCAAGGCCGCGTCGGGTTCCACGACGGGCACGACCTTTCCTCTCATAGACATCAACAACGCGACGACGGACCCCAATGCTTTTCTGCTCCAACAACTGATTCAGCGCGGCGTCTTTCCCGCAGACATCCCCATCCCGACTCTGACGACGGGACAGGCCGGGCAGGTATCATCGAATCTCGTCGGCGGCTACGGTCAGGACTTGCGTAATCTGCTCGGCTTGGGCACACGTAACATCGTCGTCGGCGTGGCGATTCAGTTCCCCTTTCACAACAAGACCGCCGAAGCGAACCTGGCTGGCGTCCGCATCCAGAAGACGCAGCTTGATGCGCAGGTCCGGCAGCAAGGTCAGTCCATAGAAGTCGAAGTGCGCAACGCTGCGCAGAATGTAGAGACTTCGCGCCGCCGCGTACTGACCGCCCGCGAGGCACGCCGCAACGCAGAGCTACAACTCGCGGGCGAACAGAGACTCTATGAAGTTGGCCGCTCGACCACATTCCTGCTCTTCCAGCGACAGAACGAGCTTGCCAACGCGCAGAGCCTTGAGCTACGCGCCGAGACCGATTACAACAAGGCGCTCGCGGACCTCCAACGCGCCACCTCCACGACCCTGACCGCCAATCACGTCCTTGTGGAAACCCCTCTGGCCCCATAGGTCCAATTAAGAGCACACAGAAAATGACGCGGATGGATTCACAGCATTCATCCGCGTCATTTTTTTCCAACGCATTTGCCGCCCCTGCCCGTCGCCGACTAAAACTCTTTTGCAAATAAGTGCGACTCAAGTCAGTACCGCCTCTTAAGCCGGGCGGGTTTCCTGGCTTAGCATGACCCGCCCGGCTTAAGCAGGCCGCACTGACACGGACGCTGTACCGGGGTGCTCTCATGAAATTGTATACGGCTGTAAATTTTAAGTTGACGATGCATCGCTCGCGCCCATATAAGGATGAAGGCTCCAGAATTGGCTCATCGTCTGATTGATTCAGTGAATCAATCAGACGATGAGCAGATGAATCAATCTCCAGATTATCGCCTTGAAGATTACAGCCACCATCATCGCTCACAACGAAGCGGAAAACATTCGCGCCGCCTGCGAATCCGTTTCCTGGGCTAACGAGATACTGGTCGTTGATTCCGGCTCGACGGATGAGACGCGCGAGATTGCAGCCGGAGCGGGCGCGCGTGTTATCAATCATGCTTGGCCCGGCTTTGCCGCGCAGAAACAGTTCGCCATCGAACAGGCCGCGCACGAATGGATTTTCAGCCTTGACGCGGACGAGCGAGTCTCGGATGAATTACGCTCGTCCATCGAAGACCTGCTCTATACAAACGAGGACCAACTCGCGGACGGTTATTCAATCGCCCGTCGCTCTTTTTACATGGGACGCTGGATTAAAGGAGGCGGCTGGTATCCTGACCGTCAACTGCGTCTCTACAAAAAATCGCGCGGGCGATGGGAGGGTGCTTACGTTCACGAGTCGGTTAAAATGGACCAGGACGCAAACATCAAAACCATGCACGGAGACATCCTGCATTACAGCGTGCGCGACGCCGCCCATCATCACCGGATGATTGGTGAACGGTACGCGCCGCTCTCCGCGCGCCAGATGTTCGAGCAGGGACGCAGGACCGGCGTCTCAAAAATCCTCACTGCCGGACCCGCCGCCTTCATCCGCAGCTTTCTCCTCAAGGGAGGCTTCCGCGACCGCCTGCCCGGCTTCACCATCGCCACGTTCGCCGCACATCACGCCTTTCTCAAACACCTCATGCTCTGGGAAATGCAGCAAAAGACAAAAGGCGAGAGGGAGCTTAGAGGCTAAAGACTTGAGGCTTGTAAAAACCATGACCCCTTGACCAGCCTCCGGTCTCTAGCCTCTAGTCTCTTTAAGCTTTTCCTTTGACCTTTTTACTTTGGCCTTTTGCTGCTCTTCTCCACGTCCTGATATTTCAAAGCGGTCCCTTCCGATTGAATTTGCAGGCTGGCTGAAGGGAGCAGCGGGCGGGGCGTCGGGCTGCCGACGGCGCGTGGCTTGGCTTCCATGTTGAAGACTTCCGCGAGCAGTTGGTCTTCCATCTGCCTGTTATCGCCGATGCGATTTCCCTGGTCCAGAATAGCGAAGACGACGGGGCTGCCATCGTTCGCATAAACGATCCCCGCGATGCTCGCCATGCCGCCATCAACTTCGGAAGTCAGCGTGCCGGTCTTACCGACGACCGCGCCCTCCAGGCCCGTCCCGGCGAACCTGCGCCTGAGGGTTCCGGCATCGTCGCTGGCGACGGGCAGAATGTCCGTCGGTTCCAAACCCTGTCGCTGCGCTTCCCCTATCAGCGAGCGAATGACCGTCAACAAGCCGCGCGGCGTCATGCGATTGTGCTCGCGCCCGGACGTTCTGGCGATCAACACTTGCTCTGCCGGGAGTTTGAGTTCGTTAATCAAAAACCCTTGCACACTTTGAGGCCCGCCGACCATCGCTCCGACTCTTTCGGCGATGAAATTACTGGACCTGGCATTCATGTACAGCAGCACGTCGTGTAACGGGTAAGAATTGAGCGTCAGCAGCGGTTCGCCCGCTGGCCCGTCCGCGACGCCCGTTTTCGGATTGCCGAGCCGCATCGCTTTGGAGAGATACTCTGCGGATTTTTCCGGCGACTCGCTGAAATTGAAACTGAAGTCCTGTGAGACGAAGAGTTCGCCCGCGAGACGCTTGATGCCGCGTGCGCGCAGGTCGCTGGCGATGAGGTTCGCGGCCACGTCGCCGAACGTCGGGTCATTCCCCATAATCAGGAGCCGCCCTTGAAGATTGCCGCCCCTGTCAACCGCTCCGTCCACCAGCACGCGCGTCTGAAAGCGATAATCCGCGCCCAACTTTTTGAGCGCCACGAGCGTCGTCGAAAGCTTAACCAGCGAAGCCGGGTTAAAGTCCTCGTCCGCATTGTGCGAGGCGAAGACGCGCTCGCCATCGAGGCTCTCAATCAGGACGCCATGCGTTTCGGGCGCTTCCCCACGGCTCGTATACCACACGGCGGCATCGAACAGAGGCGCGTTCGCCGACTGCGGCGGCGGCGCGTCCGTCTGCGGCCTCTCATCCCTGACGAAAGCCTGGCTAACAGTCTCCTTCCAACTGCCGACCCAGCCCAGCGAATACGGCGCTAAGCTCAGGACCAGAATTAACAGGATGCCGATTGCGAGCATCCACATGATTGGCCGCCGATGATTCAATCTATCCCCCCTTAGACAGTCCAGAGTCCAGAGTCTGGAGTCCAGAGTCAAGAACCGTCGCCTTTAACTTTGCAGTTGCCCCTAACTGCAAAGTTATCTCTCACCTTAAACTTCAAACTTGAAACTCAACCCCAAACATCAAACTCATCTTCTGACTCATGACTCACGACTCCTGACTCATGACTTATTTGGCATGAAGCCGTATCATGCTGAAGGGCCACAGGTACGTCAAGCCCCGGTAGAGCTTTTGTCAACGCGCACTGGTCCAGG
The DNA here is from genome assembly GCA_036009045.1 of Pyrinomonadaceae bacterium. Taxonomy (GTDB): domain Bacteria; phylum Acidobacteriota; class Blastocatellia; order Pyrinomonadales; family Pyrinomonadaceae; genus DASYML01. The sequence goes on along the minus strand of DASYML010000117.1, from coordinate 5,785 downwards.
AACTCAAACGCATGGGATCGCCACAGCACCTTCTTTTATTAGACACAGTATTCTTACCGCCGCCCACGGTGGCTTTCATTTTCACCATCGCTATGGGCGCGGTGATAGGCAGTTTTCTCAACGTCGTCATACATCGCCTGCCGCGCGAAGAGTCCATCGTCTTCCCCAATTCGCGCTGCCCGCATTGCGAAGCGGCGATTAAACCCTACGACAACATTCCCGTCCTGAGTTACCTGGTCCTGCGCGGGCGTTGCCGCTCCTGCCGCGCGCCCATCTCCATGCGCTATCCGGCGGTGGAAGCTTTGACGGCGCTCCTCTACGGTCTGGTATTTTTGCACGACGGACTGTCGCCCGCGCTCGGCTTCGACCTGCCCTTCGTGACGGCCCTCGTCGTGCTCATCTTTATTGACGCGGAACACATGCTCCTGCCCAATCTCATCACCTATCCCGGAATCGTTTTCGCGCTCGTCGCACGCCTCTCGCTGCCCTTCCTGATGGGCGATGCGGCTTTCGAGGATTTAAGGATGCTGTCGGGGCTTGATGCGTTGGCCGGTTGGCCCATCTGGGCCGTCTCGCTGGTGGGAGCGGTCCTCGGCGCACTGCTGGGCGGCGGCTCACTCTGGTTGATCGGGTGGCTCTGGGAACGCCTGCGCGGCGTCGAAGCGATGGGACTCGGCGATGTCAAGATGATGTTTATGGTAGGAGCCTACCTGGGCTGGAGATTGACTCTTTTAACCATCTTCATCGCAGTCTTTCTAGGCTCCTTCGTCGGCCTCGGATTAGTTCTCTGGCAGACCTACAGAGAGGTCGGCTCAGCCAGCAAGCTCTTTAAATTGGTCCAACACCGCGAACTGGACTTACAGATACCACTACCTTTCGGCATTTTCCTGGGCATCGCCGCCATCCTGTCTGTGCTCGTCGGCGGAGTCATCGTCTCATGGTACGCAGGACAGTACAATTTTTAGATTGCGGATTTTGGATTGCGGATTGCGGGTTAGAAGAAGCGTTAGCCACACTCGCATTCTTAAATTTAAGAGACAAGTCTCAATCTGAAATCCACAATCGAAAATCCGCCATCCGCAATTGATATGTTCTCCCATTACAGAAGCCGAATTCAGTTAGCGTTGGCCTTCTTCGGAGGCATCTTTCTGTTTGCGCTCTTATGCGTGCTTGCGCTCACGCTGGTCACGCCCGCCACGCCGACCGCGCGCGCGCCCATCCTGCTCTCAGTCTTTATCCTCACTTTCGTCTGCATACTCCTCTCAGGCATCCTGCTGCTCAGATGGCTGCTCCGCCCCTATCATCAACTGGTCAACGCGGCGCAACGCGCTCCCATCACGGCCCAACCCGGAAAGGCGCGCAACGAGGCGGAGTTCGTCCTCCAAACTTTCCAATCCATCGTCGCCCAATTACAGGACCAGCAACGTGAGCTTGAGCAGTTGAGCGCGCGGGCCAGCGAACGCGCCGTTTCCGCAGAGCAATTCAGCGAACGCATCGTCGCCAGCGTCCCCTCCGGCCTTGTCGCCTTCGACGCGAGCGGTCACACGACGGTCGTCAATGCTCCCGCCAGAGCACTCATCGAAGCGGACGGCGAAGCGTTGGGCCAACAGGCGGAGTCTATCTTTCGCAACGCGCCGGGCCTCGCCGAAATGGTCCAGAATTGTCTGCGAACCGGCGAGCTATACCGCCGCGAAGAGGTCTCAGCGACGAGCACGGATGGCCGCACGCGCAGGCTCGGCGCGACCATCGCGCCCATAGACCCTTCGCCGACGCGTGCCGCTCGCGGCGCGATCTGTCTCCTGACGGACCTCACCGAAGTGATGCAGTTACGCGAGCAGGTCGCTCTCAAAAGGAATCTGGAAAGCCTCGGAGAGATGTCCGCAGGGTTGGCCCACGAATTCAAGAATGCGCTCGCCACGCTCCACGGTTACGCGCAACTCTTACAGAACCAGCAGAAGGATTCTGGCGACAGCGCGGCGGCTAACGCCATGCTCCTTGAAGTGCGTAACCTGTCCGAGATGGTCACGGCCTTTCTCAACTTCGCTCGCCCGCAGCCCTTAGACCTCGCGGATGTCTCGCTGCATGAACTGGTCCAGGAATGCGCCGAAGAGTTAAGAGCCTTTTTCGCAGAGCACCGCGTCGCCCTCTCCATCGAAGGAGATTTCCCGCCGATTCACGCCGACGAAAGAATGCTGCGCCAGGCCCTGCTCAATCTCCTGCGCAACGCCGCAGAGGCCATCAATCAAGAGCAGCATGAGCGCCGCGTAGTTATCAACGGCGCGCGACAGAAAGGCGCTGCCTCCGATCATGACTGGACCAGTATTCAAATCAGAGACACGGGCCAGGGCATTCCGCCCACGGACCTGCAACGTATCTTCATCCCATTCTTCACCACCAAGTCCGAGGGGCACGGCGTCGGGCTGGCCCTCGCGCACCGCGTCGTGACCGACCACGGCGGCACGCTCACCGCCTCCAACGCCCCACAGGGCGGAGCGATATTCACGATTAAACTTCCCGTTTGATAGAGCCTTTGAATCACCAACGGCTTCAGGACATGCGCGAATCCAGCGACATCCCAAAAATCATAGATGTGCTGAACTATAGCGATTTTCAATTGAGTGCGACTATGTTTCAGTTACCGGAATCGGTCTCAGGTAAAGGAATCGAGAAGATTAATTCACGAAACTTTTCATCTTGCGGCAGCGGGTGAATACGAGAATCATCCAACTCACCTTGTTGAATCTTTTTACCACCAAGCTTAATGGCCTGGGTCAATAATTCACGAGCCTCATCCTGCTGGCCTAACAAAAATGCTATATAACCTTTATTACCCAGAGCTATCGAATTTTTAGAGTCATACTCAAGAGCGGCATTTATCTTCTTCTGAGCGTGGATCAAAGCTAATCGAGAGTTTGCCTCATCCCCATCTGCCCAGGCTTGTTTTGCTTGACATAATATTTCGAAACCAGCACCGTTGAGCGCCCATGATACCTGTTCACGTACACTGGATTCGGTAGCCTCACTAAATCGCTTTATCACTTCCTCGTATGCAGCTATTGCCTCTTCACTCCGATTGAGAACGCCAAGTCTATAGCCTTTGTTGTGCAATGCCTTTGCTACTAATCCGCGCAAAGTAGATTCAGTTGCTTCACCAAATCGTTTTATCACTTCATCGTATACAGCCACTGCCTCTTCACTCCGATTGAGGTTTCCAAGGGCGAAACCTTTATTGACCAAGGCTTTTGCCACCTGTTGACGTAAACCAGGTTCGGTAGTCTCACCAAATCGTTTTATCACTTCATCGCATACAGCTATGGCTTCATCTCTATTGAGAGTAGCAAGCCAGTAGCCTTTGCTAACTAATGCTCTTGCTACAAGGTCCTGTAAACCACTTTCATCAACCTTATCAAATCGTCTCACCAGTTCATCGTATATCCCGAACCCTTCCTCAATTTGATTGAGATTACTTAGTCTGTAGCCTTTACGGAACAAGGCTTTCGCTATGCGCTCGCGTAAAATAGGCTCGTCAACTTTTTGCTGTAAAAGCATATTACCGATACCAACTACTAAATCATATCCTTCCAGTTCCTCCGTCGAACCGTCATCGAGAACTGACGTGGCTGTAGAGATAGCGGCCATCAGTTCCTTCAGTTGTGTTTGATTTAAATCGTCAGGTGAAATTGTCAATCCCTGTTGTATTGCTTCACGATATTGCGAGCGGCGCAAAGCGTCTCGAACTTTCTCCAACTGAAGTTCATGGGCTTGCATATTTTCACGCTCTTTTGCTCGCTCAATGCGTTCCACCACGCTGCCGAAAGAATAGTAAATATTGCTTTCCACTTTCTCGGCATCATCCTGCGGGAGTGAGAGACGCAATTGATCTGCAAAAAATCCGAGCGGGTCACTGGTTAGCTCAGGAGCTTTAAGCTCAAATATTCGAATGAGCTTGTCCAGGACATTGCGCGCAGCCAGAGTAGGTTCATGTTCCTCATTGTCTGAATAACCTCGCGCTTCATTCTGCTGCGAGCGTGTGATGCGATTTTCCGAAACGTTTTCTTGTAACGGCAGTTCTAAGACATTCTGACGAGCGGGGTTCGCTTTGGGTATCACAAAATAAACGCGTGGATGATGCTTTAACCAGTCCGGCAACGACTCAACCTGATCGCGTTTGTAACAGAACCAGTACAGGTTATACGGAAGGTCGCCCTGCAAACGACGTTTGAGTGCGCTCATGATGACATCGCCTTCCCAACCGCTGTACCCGATGACCAGGGGTGAACGGCGAGAGAGAATCTCATCAAGCTTAAATGCCATCGTTGCATTCGACTGCTCGGAAGTTTTCGCCCGGCTTTCGATTTCGTCTCTCAGGTTACAGCAATCGTAAAACCAGTATGTGCCGTGGACGTGGATAATCTGTATGTCATCCTGCTCAGGATTAATACGCTCTACCGTTTTAGGATGGTCGCAAACAATGTGAGCCTTACCAAACAACGTCAAGGCCCGCGAGAGGAAGTCGTCAAAATTCGGCGTCACGACTAAATTTGAAATCTGTTTCTCCAATAACAGGTGAGCAAGTCGAAAATTGGCGTGTGAAATAGGGCTTCCTTCAATCAGGTCGCGTAAATATTCTTGCCGAAGCACAGGATGTTCATAGGCCCTGTCAAACCAGTAAGAATATCCGTCAATGGGCGACATCCCGGCGGGTTCATCTGCCGTGTCGTAATCTTTCGCAAGTGCCCGGCAGTGTTTTTCAATCTCGGCGGCGAGCAGAATTGGCGGGTAAGATATTCCTGCACCCACTATGAAGAAAAACGGGCGAGTTCTTTGTTCGCATAAACGCTTAATCTGCTCTGCGGCCTTGTCTAAATCTATGAGCTTCATAAAATTTTGTGAGAACAATAGATACGCAAGCTGAAATCATCATCCTGTGCTATGAGATAAACTCAAAATAATGGTCCTGTCAAGAGTTTGACGAAGACGGGTTTAGCTGTTCTTGATGCCCCTGAGCACTGGCAATTCTTTAATGGGTCTGGGCCTCGGATGTGAGGGTGAGGACGACTATCTCCGGCGGGACGCAGAGGCGTACGGGGATGATGCTGGTCCCGATGCCGGTGGTGACGAAGAGATGGCGTTGGTTCTCCTCTACGTGGCCCGCTGCATAACGCTGCCCGAACGTGGAGGGGACTTTGGGTCGTCCGATGAGCGGGAGGTTGACCTGCCCTCCATGCGTATGCCCGGCGATGGTGAGAGCGACGCGCGCGGGCATGTCAGGGAAGATGTCCGGGTTATGGGTCAGAGCGATAATAGGACCAGCATCCGAGACCTGGCGAAGAGTCTCGCCAATCTTTTGCGGCCTGGTCCAGAAATCCGCCAGCCCGGCCAGCCAGAAAGAGTGACCGTCTTTTTGAATTCGTGCCACTTCATTTTCGAGGACTCGAATGCCTGCATTCTGCAAGGCGCGTCTGACGCGTTCACCGTCATACCACCAGTCGTGATTGCCCAACACCGCGTAAACTCCGTAGCGCGCACGCAATCCCTTTAACTCGCCAGCGATAATTTCCGGCTCGATAAAATGGCCGCCGAGCACATCCTGTATGACGAAATCCCCCGCGATTAAGATGAGGTCTGGATTGGTTTGATTAACCCTCTCGACTACTTCACGCAGTTTTTCAGCGCCGATGAATGGAGACCCGGCATGCACGTCCGAGATGACCGCGACCCGCATGTTGCCGAGTTCGTTGGGCCAGGCGGGCAGCCTGAGCGTTTCCTCTTTGACGATGAGACG
>DASYML010000116.1:0-19418 GCA_036009045.1 Pyrinomonadaceae bacterium | reverse complement strand
TGGAGAGCTTAAAGGTGGAGATTTTCTGGAAGGCGCTCCCGCCTTTGCCGTTGAAGTCAGAAGCAAGAATGATTATGGGGAAAGGGCAGAGATTGCCATAGCACAAAAGCGGGCCGATTATTTTGCCTGTGCCACATTGGTAGTGTGGGATGTTGATGTCTTGAGAGAAAAAGTTGTGCGGGTTTACCGCGCTGATAATCCTGGCAATCCGAAAATCTATCGCCAGGGCGACATCGCAGAAGCAGAACCGGCCTTGCCTGGCTGGCAAATTCCAGTTGATGAATTCATCCCCTGACCCGCGCCCGGCGACTCATTCAACCCGACACCGCGATAGTTTCCCTTTCATGTTCTTTCCTGACGCTCATGTTATATGCTGTTTGCCCGGCACGGGTGTATTCAGCGTTAAATGGCTTCTACAAAATAGCGGCGAAGAATTTGCGGGGAGAGAATGATGAGTATCAAAGTAGTGTTGGCGATTCTACTGCTTGGACTGTCAACGATGGTCGCGCCCGCTCAATCCAGACGAGACCTTTACGATACGAAAATACTTAAAGGTTTGCCCGGAGTCATGGTAGCAACTGATGAAGTCATGACGCTTGCTTGCAAGGATAGTCCAGAGACAGAGAGTTTGTCTCGCACACAAGCGCGCACGTACATTGAGCAACTGCTTCAGAAGGGCGGAATCAAAGTGTTCCCGGAGGTTAAAGATTCTGAAAATACCAGCACGCCCCGGCTCCACCTCAGCCTTATCTCATTTAAAGACAGGTATGAAGCTTATAATTATTCACTCCGCCTCGAACTTGAGGAGGAAGTGATGATGCCGCGAAAGCCACACAATAAAATTAAGGCTACCGTCTGGAGAGACTCTCTGACGGGGAACGGGGCCGGGGATAAAATTTTGCAGCATAAAATCTGTACGTTAGTGGCTTATTTTGTTTGGTCTTACCAGGATGCGAATAATATTGGCATCACTCGACAACCAAAGTATTTCAGGATTGACGACGTGGGGGACGAGCTTTGCGGCATCATACACTGACGAGAGTTGCCATCTAACAACTCATCCTTCCATCAAGACCAAAATCCGGCTTCTCATGTATACTGAACGAGTGCGTCCGGTGCGTGTGTGGCCGAAGAAGCGTAGATGCATCGAAGTTGGCCCAGGCCATCGGTTAAGCTCGCTTGACGCATCTAAGAAGCGGCGCGTAAGATTTCTCGGTTGACTCCTCCTCCTCTGTTGATTCTTCCGGCGCGCGTTCCCTTGAAGCGCGGGAAAGTTTTTGGCCGCTCGTTAAAGTTTGTTCAGGAAGCAGGTTCGCAAAAAAGGTGTTGCTGTTAATCTTAGATTCTCTGGGGGGGACCGAACTCCTCGTCATTCTGGTGGTCGCGCTGGTCATCTTCGGGCCGCGCAAGCTGCCCCAACTGAGCCGTTCGCTGGGACGCAGTCTGGCGGATTTCAAACGCGCCTCGCAGGATTTCAAGGAGACCTGGGAGAAGGAAGCACGCCTCACGGACGACTTTAAGGATGACGCTATCTCGCGCGCCATGCTGCCCCCGGAAGAGAGCCGTTCCATCGGCGCGACGGTCGGTCGCGGCAGTCCCTTCTCATCCACCGACGGCGTCGAAACGACCGATGATGTGGCCGCTTCTGCGACTACGGCAACGGCGTCCGACGCTCTCAACGCTTCGCCGGTCCAGCCTCCCTCCATTCGGCCCGTGCCCGCAGATTCTTCGCTGGTCCAGAACAGCAGCAGTAGCGGCGGCGGCAACGTCCCGCACGCCAGCGCCGCAGAGCCTCATCCGGCCACAGAGCAGACGCGCAAGCAGGACTGGCTATAAAGCAGTCGCACGGGCGAACGGCGGGCAGACTTCAAGGGCATGGCAACACTCTTAGCATCACAATCGAATGACGACCGCAAGGAAGCAGAAGACATCGGCGGGCAGATGTCTTTCATGGAGCACTTGGACGAACTGCGGACGCGCCTCATACGCTCCGTCATCTTCATCTTTCTGGCCTCTATGCTCTGCTGGTTCTTCTCCGACCGCATCTACAACTTTCTGGCCGCTCCGGTACAGCGCGCGATGGCCGAAGCCCAGCGCCGCGAAGTGCCCATCGGCGGGCTGACAGGACAGGAGACCATCCAACAACTCAACTCTCTGAAGGAGGGAGACGTGGGGCGCTACGTCTTCGCGGAGAATACGAAGCTGGGGATGAGCATGATACCGCCCGGCACAGCCGTCCTGGCGCGCGTCGCCAAGGACGCGCAGGGCCAACTCGGATTGTTCACGGACGAAACACTGCTGGCGGGCAATACCGTCATCCCGAAGGGAGTCAGGCTGCCTCTGGACTTTAACGCCACCCCCGGCACGCTGCCCGGCATTAACGACCGGCTCATCGTGACGACGGCGCTTGAGCCTTTTGCGCTCTACGTCAAAGTCTCTCTCTACGCGGCGCTGTGCCTGTCGCTGCCCTTCCTGCTCTTTCAAATCTGGGGCTTCATCTCGCCCGGTCTCTACCCGCACGAGCGTTCCTACGCGTTTCCCTTCATCTCCATGTCGTCCGTCTCTTTCGTGATGGGCGCGGCCTTCGCTTACTACGTCATCTTTCCCCCGGCGGCGAAGTATCTACTCGGACTGGGCCAGGATTTCCGCCTCATGCTCAAGGCGGACGACTACTTCGACTTTATCATCCTCGTCATGCTCGGCATGGGCCTGGTCTTTCAGATGCCCGCCGTGACCTACATCCTGGCGCGCATAGGACTGGTCTCCGCCGGTTACATGCTGCGTATCTGGAAGACATCGCTCATCGTCATTCTCGTCCTCGCGGCGGTCATCTCTCCGACCAACGACATCCCCAACATGCTGCTCTTCGCCGCGCCCATGCTCGTCCTCTACGTCGTCTCCATCTTCGTCGCCTGGATTTTCGGCAGAAAACGCACCAAGACGGCCAAAGGATAAAAGGTCCAAAGTCCAAGGTCCAAAGTCAAGAACAGAACTCTTCCGCTTCTTGACTTTGGACTGTGGACCTTGGACTTATTTTCGCTGCCAACTAAATCTTCTGGTTGATGGTCTATATAGATGTTCGGCTGCGAGGTTGTGTCCGGCATGAGGGACGGGAGGCTTTGTGCGGTGCTCGATGAGGCAACTAAAGCGCTCATTTGGCGCATCTTGACTCTGTTCCGAGCGGCCTTTACAATCAAACGTTACTCGGTCAGCGATGCCTCCGTGCATTGATCTCGCAAGCAAAGGTTTTTGAGCCTTCGCTGTGCTCTCTCGAAAACTTGTTCAAACCTGGCAGGCTTTAAGATTTCGCGCGGCCCGCGCCTTTCGCTCAAAGCTTGCCGCCCTCTGATTTTTACAGGAGTTATCCGGCAATGATGTCCGAAAATTTTGTACGCCGTCCCGCGCTGCTCCTGGCGATGCTGGCCCTTTTGGCCTTCAGCGCCTTCGCGCAAACGGACCAGAAAAACCAGGACCCGCGCGACAAGCCCCGCAAGGTCAAGAGCGAAGTCAAAAAAGCCTACAAGGATTGGATCGAGAAGGATGTCGCGTACATCATCACGTCCGAAGAGCGCAAGGCATGGAATAAGCTGCAAACGGACGACGAGCGCGAGCAGTTCATAGAGGCTTTCTGGCGACGGCGCGACCCGGACCCGGACACAGACGAAAACGAATATCGTGAGCAGTACTACGAGCGCATCGCCTACGCCAACGAGCACTTCGCTTCCGGCATCCCCGGATGGAAGACCGACCGTGGCCGCATCTATATCATGTACGGCAAGGCGGACGAGGTCGAATCTCATCCGACGGGCGGCATGTACGACAGGCCATCTTACGAGGGCGGCGGTTCGACTTCGACTTACCCGTTTGAAGTCTGGTTCTATCGTTACTTGCCCGGCGTCGGCTCCGGCGTCGAGATAGAGTTCGTGGACCCGACAGGCTCCGGCGAGTATCGTCTTTCGCGTTCGCCCGACGAGAAGGATGCGCTGGCGATGGTTCCCGGCGCGGGCCTCACGCTCTCAGAGCAACTCGGACTTTCCAGCAAGGCCGATAGAGGCATGGGCGGGTCCAACGGCTACCAGCGCGAGCAGGACAACCCTTTCTCGCGCCTGCAACTGCTGGCGGACCTCAACAGGCCGCCGCAGGTCAAGTACGGCGATCTTGAAAGCAAGCTCGGCTCGACCAGCAACGTCATCGAAGACAACCCGCTCAACTTCGACATGCGCGTTGATTTCTTCCGCCAGTCGGATGAGAAGGTCATCACGGCCTTTACCGTTCAGGCGGAGAATAACCAGTTGACCTTCAAAGACAGCGGCGGCGTGCAGACCGCGACGCTCAACATCTTCGGTCGCGTCACAGCCGTCTCTGGTCGTCGCGCCGGAATCTTTGAAGACCCCGTCACGACCACCGCCACGGTTGATGAACTGTCGAGCATGAAGGACCGCAAGTCCGCTTATCAGAAAGCTCTCGCGCTGGCTCCCGGCACGTACAAGGTTGACATCATCGTGCGCGATGTCAATTCGGGCGCGACCGGCATTGTCCACAAGGGCTTCACGGTCCCGAAGTATGACGCGAGCCAGTTGTCAACTTCGACCATCGTCCTCGCCGCGAGGTTGCAGGACATGAGCGACCAGCCTGCGGTCGGCATGTTCAATATCGGCCAGTTCAAGGTCATCCCGAACGTCGCCGGAGTCTTTCATCGCGGCTCGCCCGTCGGCGTCTACTTGCAGATTTACAACGCGGGCATTGATCAGGCGACGCTCAGACCTTCCGTGGATGTCGAGTACGCGCTGATGAAAGACGGCAAGGAAGTCGGCAAGCAGTTGGAGGACTGGCACGGGATGAGCGACGCGGGCCAACGACTGACGCTGGCGCGTCTCATCGCCACCAACGGTCTCCCGCCGGGCGACTACGAAATCGCCGTCCGCATCCGCGACCACGTCTCAGGCCAGACGCTCTCGCCCTCTTCCAAATTCACCATCGTCCAGTAAGAACAGTGACGAGTGACGAGTGACGAGTTAAGACAAGTTCTTAGCTCGTCACTTTTTTATTACCCGCCACTGATTTTTGTTCTTACTTGTCACTCGTCACTTGTCACTATTTTCATGTCGGCTCGCGTTCTCCGCGACGAAGGGCGTTGACGAGGAAGTGGGCGCGGCGCGTCGGCTCAGGCTGACGATAGCCGCCGTTGCATTTGAGCGTGAGTTCGATTGCGCCCGCGAGATCAATGAGATGTCCGGGCGAGACATAGATGGGATTGACTCTGTCTTTCGTCCGCAGCGCCGCTCCGATTGTCTCCCCTTTATCAACGAGCGGCGTCCAAGTGCCGCGTTCAGGCGGCGGCTCTTCATATTTCCCGACTAGTACGGACTTAGCGCAGCCGAGCGTCGGACGTTCTATGATAAGGCCGACGTGCGAGGCGATGCCGACGCGGCGCGGGTGCGCGATGCCCTGCCCGTCGAACATCACCGCGTCAGGCTCAGTCTTTAATTTGGACCAGGCTTCCAGTAACGGCGGCGACTCTCTGAAGGAGAGCAGTCCCGGCACGTACGGAAACCTCGTCTCGCTCACCACGCCAACCTCCTCCACCACTTCCAGAGAAGGCAGACGCAGCACGACGATTCCCGCGTACAGCGTCGGCTCGTATTTATTGAAAGAGATGTCCGCGCCCGCCACCGTCTCTATCTCGCGGTCCAGCGGCCTCAGAGAAACACGCTCGCGCAAACTCTTCTGCAACGCAATCGCCTCACGCGGCGTCATGGTCCAATCGTGTATCTGTTTGTATCGTGCCATAGTACATGGAAGATGGGGGAGAGGGGACGGGGGTTAGGGGTCAGGGAAAGAATCATTCTTAGTTCTGGCTTTCCCTGACCCCCAGCCCCTCTCCCCCGTCCCCCTCTCCCCTATTTCTGTGCTTGATTTAATTTCCGTATCCTTACGGATGATGGAATGGACCTGCCAGCGTTCGTCGTCACGCTTTGGATAGTCAGTGCGAAAGTGTGCGCCGCGTGATTCCTCTCGCCAGAGCGCGGAGCGTGCGATGAGCGTGGCGACGTTGAGAAAATTCCTTGAGGCGCGGCCCAAAGGTGCACGCGAGATTTGCTCAAACTCGAAGAGCGCACGTCCGATTGAATCACGGCTGCGCAGGATTCCGACACGCTCCCACATCAATCGCCTGACACGCTTGCGCACGGCGAGCGCGATCTCTCCCGCGTTCTTCATATCTGGTCCAAAAATTGGACCGCGCAAAACATCTTCCGGCGAAGCTGCGACAGCACGCGCGTGGCCCTTGCTCACGCTTGCGAAATCCAACGCCGCCGCGCGGCCCGCGCGCGCTCCGAAGACCAGTCCCTCAAGTAGAGAATTCGAGGCCAGGCGATTCGCGCCGTGGACGCCCGTGCAGGCCACCTCGCCCGCCGCGTACAGACCGCGCAGGCTGGAGCGACCGTCGAGGTCCGTTCGCACACCGCCCATGCAGTAATGCGCGGCTGGCGAGACGGGCAGTTGGTCTTCCGTCAGGTCCAGCCCGTAACGCATGCACGTTTCGTAAATCTTCGGGAATCGCTGGACCAGAAAACGCGCGTCGAGCGCGGTCATGTCAAGGTAGACGGTTCTCTTCGCGGTGCGGTCCATCTCCGCGACGATGGAGCGACTGACGATGTCGCGCGGCGCGAGTTCCGCGCGCTCGTGATAACGCCCCATAAAGCGTTCGCCCTGTGCGTTGCGCAGCACACCTCCCTCGCCCCTCATCGCCTCCGAGAGCAGAAAGCGCGGCGCGTCTTCCAGATTAAGCGCGGTTGGATGAAACTGTACGAACTCCATGTCCGACAGTTCCGCGCCCGCCGCGTAAGCCATCGCCATCCCGTCGCCCGTCGCCACCTGCGGGTTAGTCGTGTGCAGAAAGACCTGCCCCGCGCCGCCCGTTGCGAGCAAGACCCCGCGCGCGTAAAGTTCACGCGGCGCACGCACCAAAGGGTCCAGGTAACGCACGCCGCAACAACTCCCGTCCGCTCCAATGATGAGAGACTCCGTCGCCGCGTGTGCGAAGAAGGATATTTCCCTTTCCGCACGCGCACGCGCGAGCAGTGCCCGGACTATCTCATGCCCCGTCGAATCACCATGCGCGTGAAGAATCCTGCGGCGCGAGTGCGCGGCCTCCTGCGTGAAGACGAGCCGCCCGCCCTCCCTGTCAAACTCCGTCCCCCATTCGATCAATTCCTGAATCAACGCGCGTCCGTCTTCGACCATCAGGCGCACGGCCCTCGCATCGCACAACCCCGCGCCCGCGTTCAGCGTGTCATCCTCGTGCAGAGAGACCTCGTCCTCATCAGAGAGCGCGACCGCGATGCCGCCCTGTGCATACTCCGTATTGGATTCACTCGTGCGGTCTTTGGTGAGGACCGTCACGCGAGCGCCCGTGCTGGCGAGTTCGATGGCCGCACGCAGACCCGCGATGCCGCTCCCGATGACGATGAAATCAGTTTCCAGAGACATGCTTGCTTTCGCTTGAGAAGAATTCTAACAAGGCTGGGGACTGGAGGCTAGGGGCTAGAGGCTGGAGACTAGAGACTTGTCAAACATTAGACTCCGGCTCTGATTCCTGATCCTTAATTTCTAGCCCCAGCCTCCAGCCTCTAGCCTTCAATCTCTAATCTCCGGTCTCTTCAGACCGAAAGGGCGATGAAGGTCTGGGCGATGAAATATGTGGTGAGGATGAGAAGTTGAGCGCTCTTGAAGGGTGCCTTAAAACGATTGAGGGCCAGTAGCGAATCCGAGGCGATGAAGAGAAGAGCGCCCGCGAGTGCCAGCAGGCTGCTCGCGCTGCCCGCGCTCAAATATCTCACCAGCGCCTGCCATCCCATCAACATGATGACCAGCATGTAGACCAGCACCGGAAGCTTCAAATTTTCCAGATGCGGCAGCAGGACTCGCATCATGACGCCTCCGTAAAGCACGAGGGGAATCAAAGATGCGAGCGCGGAAGGACTCGCCGCCCCTGTGGCGAACGCGGCGATGTAGCAGAGATGCCCGAACAGAAAGCTGACCAGCCCCTGTCTGAAGCGGTCCGAGGGGAGCATTAAAAAGATGTCGCCTATCAAAGAGCATGAGAGGCCCGCGACGATCATTGATTGATAAAAGAAGCTGCTCTCGTGTTTGTTCTGGAGCGTGATGAGAATGATGCAGACGAGCGTCAATGGTTTCAGGAGATAAACTCGAATTGCTGGTCCTTTATACTCCGCGCGGATTTCCAGCGCGGCTGAGATGAAGGCCGTCAATATCAACGCGATGATGAGCATGATGCGCCTCTGGCAGAGACCTCTCTTCCCTTTCGGCCTGAGAACTTCGAGCGCTCATCTTTTAACACACGCGCGACCAACCTTGAAATACCCTTGTCATAGTCGCGCGGAACAATCGGAGTTATCGAGTGTCTAAATATCCGGGAAAGTGAAAGAAATACGAACGGGCGGGCAACGCGACCGCGCATTCTGATATTCATAGTCGCTAACGACGACGACAAGCATGCGCGCTGCGCGTCCTGTTTCTTCAAGAAGAGACGTGCGGTTAAAAGCGCCCTCGTCCTGCCTTGGCGTCTGAAGCCGTAGGAGTGTGCGCCAGTACATTCCGGCGGCGGCGTACATGGTCTCCCCGCGCCTCTTGAAAGTTGCACACGCTAACCGAAAGGGCACGTCCATGTCTAGAAATACCAACCTGCTTGATCGCATCAACATCCCTGCGCCCTGCTCAGCCGATTGGGATTCCATGAAGGGTAACGACCAGGTGCGTTTTTGCAGCCAGTGCAGTCTGAGCGTCCACAATCTTTCCGCGATGACGAGGAAGGAGGCGCGAAAAGTGGTCGCCGCATCCGGCGGCAAGCTCTGCGTGAGATACTACAAAAAGCCCAACGGGAGAATTCAGACAGCCGCCTCCGAGCAGTTACATCACATCCAGCGGCGCGTTTCCAAAATCGCCGCCGGGGCTTTCACCGCAGCCCTCAGCCTGTCCGCGAGCATGGTCGCCGCGCAAACACCTACGCAGGCGGATTCGTCAGCCTCGAATAAAGCCGAGGCATCGCTTTTAATCAGAGACTTATCCTCTGAGAATCAGGGCGGCACATCTTCTTCAATCGCCGGAACCATCGTGGACCCGCAGGGGGCCGTCATCGCGAACGCGAGCGTCACGCTGACTAAAGCGCAGGGTGAAGGGGAACAAAAGACGACGACCGATGGAGAGGGCAAGTTTATTTTTCAATCGCTGGAAGTGGGAGCTTATAACATCAGGGTCGAATCACCGGGCTTTGCCCCGCAAGAGATTACGAACCTGCTGGTCCAGCCCGGCGGCGAGCAAGGCCCGAACGCGACCGTCGAAGTACAAATGACCGTCACGGTGGAGACGGCGACGGCTGGCGGGGCCATGATTATGACGCCGGAGAATCCTCTGGTGAAGGCCGCATTTGAAAACAACCTGGAGGCAGTGCGAGAGTTGCTCAGAGCGGGCGTGGAAGTCAACGTCTTGGATAAGGATGTTGAGACGACGGCGCTCGCGGAGGCTGTTTCGCAGGGCAATCTTGAGATGGTCAAAGCACTGCTCGCGGCGGGCGCTGACGTGAACAAGAAAAACAGCTATGGTCACACGCCCCTGATGAGTCTGGACGATGACGGGACAGCCGATCTAGTGTGGGCACTCGTCTCAGCCGGAGCCAAAGTCAATCATAAAGATGACGAAGGCCAGACGGCCATCATGAACGCGGCGAGCGTAGACAATCCCGCCGTCGTGCAAGCCTTGATTGATGCCGGTGCGAAAGTTGATGCGAAGAATCACGAAGGCAAAACGGCCCTCATGAGCGCCGTCGAAAATGGACAGCTAAATACCGTCAAGGTCTTAATCACGGCTGGCGCTGATCTCAATCTCAGGAACAAGGAAGACGAGACGGCCCTCAAACTGGCGCGAGACAATGACCAACCGGAGATAATGAAACTGCTCGAATCCTACGGCGCGATAGAGTAAGCCGCGCGTCTTCGTCGGAGATTTTATTGGTCCTGTACGGGGCAACTTTTGGACCGCCCGCCGCAACTGTCAGATAAGCGTGGAGGGGTGCTAAAATAAATCTCTGATGAATCAAGCGGTACATCTCACAGGGCTGTCGGAGGCGGAATTGACGGCGTTGATGGAAGCCTTTGGCGAGGCCCCTTATCGTGGCCGCCAGGTCTTCGCGGCGTTGCATCATCGTCGCCTGCGGTCTCTGGACGAGATGACGGACCTGCCGAAAGATTTGCGCGCGAGGCTTGAAGAACGCGCAAGGGCTTCGACCCTCCGCGTTGAATCGCGTTACATTTCCGAAGACGGCACGCGCCGTTATCTTTTGAAGACGCATGACAACCTGCCCGTTGAAACGGTCTTCATCCCGGAAGAGCGACGGGACACGATCTGTTTTTCGTCGCAATCCGGTTGTCCCCTGCAATGCGATTTCTGCCTGACGGCACGCCTCGGACTGCTACGCACTCTGACGGCGGGCGAGATTGTCGAACAGATTATCATCGCGCTAAATGACGCTTACGGCATGGGCACGCGCACCCCGCGCGGGACCAACCTCGTGGCGATGGGCGCGGGCGAACCCTTCCTCGCCTTCGAGCCTTTGATGAAAGCCCTCGACATCATGTCCGACCCGAAGGGCCTGCACATCGTGCCCAATCGCGTAACGGTCTCGACGGCAGGCATCGTCCCGCGCATCAAAGAACTCGCGACCATAGAGCGGCGACCGCACCTGGCGATTTCTCTCGCCGCGCCGACGGACGAATTGCGCGATGTGTTGATGCCGATTAACAAAAAGTGGCCGCTCGATGAACTGCTCAGCGCGTGCCAGGAATTTGAGAAATCTTTAAAGCCGGGCGAGCGTTTCACCTTCGAGTATGTAATGCTCGACGGCGTCAACGATTCTGACCAGCACGCGCGTCAACTGGCGAACCTGCTCAACCGTCACGGACTGCGCGCGAAAGTCAATCTCATCCCGCACAACGCGGCGGACCCTCTGCCCTATCATCCATCAACGCCGGAGCGCGTGGACCAATTTAAAACCATCCTCGAATCCAAAGGCATCCACGCCTACGTCCGACGCCCGCGCGGGCGCGACATCTACGCCGCCTGCGGCCAACTCGCAGCGATGAAAGGCAAGGCGGAAGGCGGAAGGCGGAAGGATGAAAGTGTGGCTATTAAAGACGCATAGTTTTTCTTCCGTCCTTCAAACTTACCACTTCCTACTTGCTCTTCATGCATGTACAATCTTTGCGAATCCAATTTCAGTATGAGGCGTGAATTTTATCTAAGATGAGAGCAAAAAATTTTACCGCCCAGAGTGTTATCCGAAGCGCGGCGCTGTTGATACTCGCGGCGTCGCTCATGCTCATCCCTACGGGGCTGAATGCCGCGCCGCCTTTTCTGGTCCAACCAGACATCGGCATCAATGGCTTTTACTCGGCAGATAAGGCGCAGCGCGGGCGCGTCGTCCAGGCCGCCATCGTCGTGGACATCCCCGGCGGGTATCACATCAACGCCAACCGGCTCATAGGGAAAATCGGCGTCCCCACTTCGCTCAAGATTGAAGCGCCCGGCGGCATCAAGGTCGGCCCCGTCTCTTACCCGCGCGCCACCGTGCGTCGCCTGAAAGTCTCTAACGACCAACTGGCGCTCTACGAAGGCCGCGCCGTGATACGTTTCAATATCACCATCCCGGCCAATTATCAGGAGGGCATGACGGAACTGCGCGCGCGGCTGAGATACCAGAGTTGTAATGACGAAGTCTGCTTTCAACCGACGACGCGCGAGATTACGCTGCCCATCGGCATCGTCGGCCCCAACGACTCCGTCAAGCGCATCAACGGTAATCTCTTCGGCAGCAGGAAAAGCAGAGGCTAGAGACTAGAAGCTGGAGACTGGAGGCTGGAGATGAGAGGCTGGTTAAAAACAGCTTTGCTTTCCTAGTCTCAAGTCTCTAGCCTCTTCCTATCACCGACATCAATCGTCCGACGCGGCCATGCAAGTTTTTTTCGCGGCGGTAAGAGAAGAAGAGGTCCGTGCGGTCCATCGTGCAGAGCGGCGCGAGGTGTATGCGTTCGGGTGAGACTCCGGCGGCGATTAACTGTTGGCGATTGGCTCTTTGAATATCAATCCGCGCGTGGCCCTCTCGCATCGTCGGAGTGAGAAGTTCGTCCGCATCCTCAAAGCGTTCGCGGAAGGGGTTGATGACTTCCGGGCCGACCTCATAGCAGCACGCGCCCGCCGCTGGGCCAATCGCGGCGCGCACGTCCTTTGCGTTTGTGCCGTACTCTTCGCGCATGCTCTCAAGGGTTTTGGAAACGATCCGGGCCAGCGTGCCTCGCCATCCGGCATGAATAGCCGCGCACGCGCCAGTGCGTTTGTCGCAGAGAAGCACGGGCACACAGTCCGCCGTCTTGACGCCCAGCAGAATCCTCTGCGTATCCGTGATGAGCGCGTCCGCGTAGATGGATTCGCCGGGAGAGCCGGGCGCCTCGCGCGCGTCCGTCCGGTCTTTGACGACGCGAACATCCGAGCCGTGGACTTGCCAGCAGGCCGTGAGCGACCATTCGCCATCGAAGAGTTTGAGAAAGCGACGGCGGTTCTCATAAATATTTTCGGCTGCGTCCTCGTTGAATCCGGCGAGGCTCAAAGCGTCCTGCGGCATAGGGCTGACGCCGCCGAGCCTCGTCGAAAAGGCGTTGGGAAAGCCGTCCTCTTCGAGCGGCGCGCAGGAGAGTGCGCGCACAGTATTCGTCGCGCGCCAGTAAAAACCCGCGCATTCCAATTGTGCATCTTCCGTGATTATTTCCATTGGCATAGACATCATCGAAGTTCGCCGCGTGCGCGAAGTCATGCTCCGCACGCCGCGTTTTACCGAGCGCGTTTTCACCCTCGCAGAGCGCGCATACTGTGACGGTCGCGGGGTCGTCGCCGCCCAACATTATGCCGCACGCTTCGCCGCCAAAGAAGCGGCGCTCAAGGCCCTCCAAACGGGTTGGACCGGCGGCATCGCCTGGCAGGATATAGAAGTCGTCTCGCGCGCCAACGGCGCACCCGACCTGCGCTTTGACGGTCGCATGCTTGAGCTTTACAGGGAGTCCGGTGCTATCGCCGCACATCTCTCCATCTCCCACACCACAGAGCACGCCATCGCCGAAGTCGTCCTTGAACGCTAACGAGAAAGCCTGCGCTTTGTCAAATTTGAGTAACACAATTCGACCCTGAAAGGGTCGCGTCTTCAACCTTGAATGTGCGACCCTTTCAGGGTCAGAATTTATTTTGGACCATTAACGGGGGCGACGCCCACGCTTGCCCCCGACTATTATATTCGGCCCTTTCACGGCGCAGGTCCAACCTTCAGGGCACAGAAGATTTTATAATCCCTTTAAGCTTTTACGGAGAGCCGCCCGTTTCGCTCCACGCGCGGTTTCTGGTATCCATACGCATGTCGTTGACGAGCGTGGAACGACCGCGCCTGTCCGTCTCGACGTGAGTGGTCTTCACGGTTGGAGGGTTGATGATTTCGATGTCTGTCGAGCCGCGCGTCGCGGGGAGCGGTCTGGAGGTTGACGCGATTTCACTGGGGCGCGTGCGTGTGCCGTCGGGCAGAATTAAGACGGCTGAGTCTGGACCAGTAATCTCTTCATCTGTCGCGTTGGCGATGAGCGCGCCGGGCTGGTTGTGCGCGTCACATTCAAAGTGCGGGGCGAGCGCATTGGTCACGGCGATGCGTTCGCGCTGCGGGCATGATGGCGTGGCGAGTTGGCCCGTCTCCGGGTCTATCTCGACGCTCACGATTCCGGCGGGTCTGGTGAAAGCCTCGCCGCCGAGTTCGGGTCTCACTTCGACGGCGCTCTTGATGAAATTAACCCATGCGGGGAGAGCCGCTTCCGCGCCCGTCAATCCGAGTTGACGATTATTGTCAAAGCCTATCCAGACCGCGCAGACGAGGTTCGGCGTGTAGCCGACGAACCAACCGTCACGCGAGGTTCCGGTCTTGCCCGCGATGACGGATTTTTTGACAGCGCCCCGCGCCGCGTGTGCCGTCCCGTGGTCAATCACGCCTTCGAGCATGTCCGTCATCATGTATGCGGTTTCCGGGCTGATAATCTGTCTCGCCGGAGCCGTTATCTCACTGACGATTTCCGTCCCGCTCGAATCCGTCGCGCGCGCGATTGCTTTGGGTTCGACGCGCTTGCCCTCGCCCGCGAAGGCCGTGTAAGCGGCAGCCATCTGAAGCGGCGTCGCTTCGGTTGTGCCGAGCGCGAGCGCCGGGTATGGTTCGGGTTTGGAGAGGCCAAAGCCCTGGGCCAACTCCGCGACGCGCGCGAGTCCGGTTCGCATCGCCACGTCAACCGTCACGACGTTGAGCGACTTAATGAGTCCCGTTCGCATCATCACATCACGCATCGAATAGCCGCCGCCGTAGTTCGCCGGACGATAAATGGAGCGGCGGTCGTAAACAAATTCGCGCGGCGCATCCGTATACATCGTCGTCGGAGAGAGACCGCTTTCGAGCGCCGCCGCGTAGACGATGGGCTTAAAGACGGAGCCGGGTTGGCGCGCGGCATCTGTCGCGCGGTTCAATTGCGAACCGGCATAATCGCGCCCGCCGACCATCGCCAGCACGTCGCCCGTCCGTGGGTCGAGCGCGACGAGCGCGGCCTGCGGCATCTGGCCGCGTCCCCCGTAAATTTTATCGAGGCGTGCGAGTTGGCGCGTCAGGGCATTTTCCGCGAGTTGCTGTAAATCTAGGTCCAGCGTCGTGTAGACGCGCAGGCCGCTTTCATCCTTTGGCCCACTTTCATCCTTTGGGCCAACTGTTTCGAGTTTGGATTCGACGACGCGATTGACGTAATCAACAAAGTAGGGAGCGAGAGAGCCGTTGTCCTTTGCGATGGGCACGACCGCGAGCGGTTCTCCAGATGCCTCTGCGGCCTCTTCATTTGTTATCGCGCCGTCGCGCACCATCGTGCCGAGGACGGTGTTGCGGCGCGCGACCGCCGCTTCCATGTGACGTTCGGGCGTATAGCGGCTCGGCCCCTGAATCATCCCCGCGATGGTCGCTGACTCCGCGAGCGAGAGGTCCTTTAATTCTTTGCCGAAGTAGAGACGCGCAGCCTGTTCGACGCCGCGCACGCCGACGCCGCCGCGTTGGCCCAGGTAAACTTCATTGCAGTAGAGCGCGAAGATGTCTTGCTTGGAGAGACGGCGTTCGAGCGTGAAGGCGAGCATCGCTTCCGCGAACTTGCGGCGGAAGGTGCGTTCAGGTGAAAGATAGGTGTTCTTGACGAGTTGCTGCGTGATGGTCGAGCCGCCCTGCCCGATCTCGTTTTCCCCCGCGTTGCGCAGGAGCGCGCGCCCTATGCCGAAGATGTCCACCCCGCTGTGCTCGAAGAATCTGTGGTCCTCAATCGAGAGAATCGCCCGGACCAGTAATGGCGGCAGGTCTTGATAAGAGAGCGCGGGACGCTGGCCCGCCTTCATCGCCGCGTCGTTGGTCAACGCTTCCGGTTCGAGCGTGAATGAGGGGAGCGAAACTCCCATGTCGCCCGTCAGTTCGTTAATCCGGTTGTTCTTATCAAACCGGACGCGCACGACATCCGGCGCGCTGCTCTGCGTGCTGCCCTGCGTGCCGCCGAGGTGACGCGGGCGAATCAGGACCGCCTGCGGCTCTATGGTAAAGCTTCCGCTCCAGACGTTGCTCGCGTCGGATTCTATGTAACTGGCGCGGCGCAGGAGCGCGACGAGTCCATCGCTGGAAAGAGATTGGCCCACGCGAAGGGTGCGCGGCGCGGCGTAGATGCCCGCGCGGCTCGTCAGATAGCCACTCGCCAGGCGTTCGTCCACCAGCTTTGAATAAGAGAGATAAGAATAAGCGAGGAAGGCTATGACGATGGCGATGGTGATGGAGAGAGCGCCGATGATGGAATAAAGAGTCGTCCTGCGCCTGTGATTTTTCGCGTTGGATGCGCGGAGCCGGACAGCAGCATGGCCCAGGCGTTTCTTGATGCGCGGGCGGCGCGGCGCGTGTTCGGATGTCACCTCGATAGCCATAAAAGTTTCGGCGTAGTCAAAAGCAAAAGAGGTGACGGCCCGTACCTGCGGCCCACGCGATCCTTTACTTTCGCCCGTCGCCCGGACTCATCAACGTTTTAAAATTCTCTCTACTGTGCATTCAGTTAAACGACTAATGGTCCAAAAATTCTTCCGCGACGGGTCCTTCTTTTGACGCAACTTCAAGGGCTGACCCACTGCGAAAGCGCTGCGGTCGAGACGGCGAGCGAAATCAATAGGATAATGATGGCCGTAAGTTGCGCGAAGCCGCTGGCTAAAGCTTTCATGTGTCGTATCCCCCTCACTGCAATTGTGCTGGTATGCCCGCTGATGGTGTTGTGCAAGGTTTATGCCAGTTTATTCAGAGCGACGCGCGAGGCTCTCTGGATAAACCGAATCTCGCATGTACGGAAACACTTAAAGGCTCGGAGGCGCGCTTTGATGCGCTCAGTTTTGATGAAGAGGTAATTGTCCGGCGTTCATCTTCGGTACAGAATTTTTGAATTTGATGATGGAGCTTATGCTCTAAAAGGGTACGATTGATGCGAGGATGAGAGGCGTCGTTTATCAACGGAGTTGCGTTGAAGCGTGGCGGCGGCGGAATTGATACCACTTGGCGGGAGGCTCAGGCGTCGGGGCGAGCAGTTGCTTGATGGACTCTATCTGTGAGAGGGCGGCTTGCTCGCCGAGTTTGATGAGTTCGTCGGCGCGCGACATTTCATCCCAGCGAATGTGGCCCACCGGCGGACTGATGACGATGCTCGCGGCCTGCAATTGATGTGTGGAGGCTGTGCGCTGCACGACCATCATGGATTGTATGAGGACGCCTATGATGGAGGTCGGCGCGGAGAGAAATTTCGCGCCCTCGGAATTAACATCCACCGCGATGATGATTTCCGCGCCGAGGAAACGCGCCGCGACCGTAGGGATGTTAGCGACTACGCCGCCGTCAATCAGTTGACGACCATGTTCATCCGTCACAGGGACGTACCAGCCCGGAATCGCGCAACTGGCGCGAATCGCCAGCGCGACGTTTCCTTCGCCGCTCATGACGACGGGCGCGCCCGTGTTCAGGTCCGTCGCCACGGCGGCAAACGGAACCGGCAAATCCTCGAATCGTTTGAAGGGAAAACGAGCCTCGATTAATTCCTGCATACGCGCGTTGGACTGGACCCCGAGGCGCGAGATGGTCATACGCCCCATGTCTCGCCAGCGCAGGCGACGGCCCATCGCTTCAATCTCCGCCAGCGGCATTCCGGCAGCCAGCGCGCCGCCGACCAACGCTCCCGCAGACGTGCCGGTGATCACATCAATCGGAATGTGGTGCTCTTGCAAGACTCTGATGACGCCTATGTGCGCGATGCCCCGCGCAGCCCCGCCGGACAAAGCTAACCCCACGCGCGGCCTCAAGATTTTGTCGGGCTGTCTTCGTAGCATAAGAACAGAGGCTAGAGGCTGGAGGTTAGAGGCTAGTGAAAAGCAAGGATGAGTTTACCAACCTCCAGCCTCTAGTCTCCAGCCTCTAGGTTTACACTGGA
Organism: Pyrinomonadaceae bacterium; assembly: GCA_036009045.1. Classification (GTDB taxonomy): domain Bacteria; phylum Acidobacteriota; class Blastocatellia; order Pyrinomonadales; family Pyrinomonadaceae; genus DASYML01. The sequence continues at coordinate 1,794 of DASYML010000116.1, read as the reverse complement.
TTGAGGATGACGATTTCGGCGCGTTCTCGTGCGTTGTCGAGGAAGGCGTCGGTTTCGGATTCGATCTTGCTTTCGGTGAGGGTCTTTTCGAGGTCGTTTCGCACCTGGTCCAATTTTGGGACGAGGACGCCGGGATTGCGCTGGCGAAAGCGCGGCACGTAAACGTCCCTGTAATAATTCGCGACCTCCTCCTGTGTCACGACCGTGAAGGAGCGGAAACGAAAGTCCAGATACTTCTCAATCTCAACGCGCTGGCGCACGATCTCTCGCAAGCGTTCGTCCTCTATCGAACTGAAGCCGACGGCGCGCAAGCGACGCTCGAATTCAGTCGGCGGAAAAAGCTTGACGAGGTCCGCCAGTGCGGCCCTCACTTCGGCATCCGTCGGAGCAATCGTCGGCAACTTTTTCGCCTCCTGCAAAATCAATCGCTGGTCTTCGACCAGATGCAGGGCGCGGTTTAAATCATCCGAGCGCGGAGGCGAGAGAGGCGTCTCAGGCTCAAGCGCCATCTGCCATAAAAGGTCCGAATAAGTGATGAGGTCAGGACGCACGCCGCCGTTGACGGTCGCCACCATCTTATCAACCACTTCCTGTGCTTGAGCCTGCGGCTCAAGCACAGGAAGGCAAAAGCTAAAAGTAAAAAGGCAAAAGGCAGATAAGAACTTAACTCTTAAATCCCGCTTCGATTTTCTTAAGTATCGCTTCGCTTTCATCTCGATTCTTAATCCTCTCATCTTACTTTTACTTTTTTAAGCGCTCGGACCAGATTAAATTGGGGAGGCTGCTGGGTCAGTCCCGCCTGCTTAAGCTGGGCGGGTCTCAACGCCAAGCACCCGCCCAGCTTAAGCAGGCGGGACTGCCCACCAGGCTCTCTCATCTTAAGTTAATTCTGTCCGAGTACTTACCTTTACCTTCTTTAGAACGTTTGCGTAAAGCGGAAATGGATTTGGCTGCTCTTGGGGCGAATGGTCGCAGGGCCGTCCATCCTCTGCGGCAGGAGGAACTCCGGCGGGTTGAGCAGGAAGCCGTAGTCAATGGCGAGCGAGCCGCCAATCGGCGTCTTGATTCTAAAGCCGAGGCCGACGGTGTGCGTCCACTGCGCGCGCAGGTTGACGCGTTCGATGTCGGTCAGGTTGGGGTCATTGGGTCTGCCGCCTTTGCGGAAGATGTCGCCCGCGTGGCGAAAGACGTTGCCGCCATCGTAGAAGGGGACGACCTGAAAAAGCTTCGTCAGTTGAACGCGCGCTTCGAGGTTGGCGATGGCTTCGGCGTTGCCGCCGATGGGCACTAAGAAAGGATTGAGCCGGATGAGCTTGCCCTTCTTATCGCGCACGAGGCCGCAGTTGAAATCTATCTGCGTGGAGTTGAAACATGAAGGCGCGACATCACGCGGGCCTGCTTCCTCATAACCGAAGCCGCGAATGGTGGTCGAGCCGCCGGAGAAGAAACGTTCGCTGATGGGCAGCGTGCGGTCAACATCATCAATGACGCCGTTGCCGTTGCGGTCGCGCGGGTTGAAGAGGTTCGCTATGCCGAGCGTGAAATTTCCCGCCAGGACCGTGCCCCTCAGGATGTTCAATTTCTGGTAGCGGCGATAGCTCGTTTGCAGTTTGTTGAAAGAGAGATTGCCGCCCAGTTGGCTCAGTGCTATCCCATAATCAAGGTTGAAGAATTCGCCGCGCGTCGCATCGAACTGGCTGTCGCGCGTATCTCTCACGAAGGTCACGCCGAGACGCGAAAGGCGAATCGCTTTATCCGGCCTCAGGATGTCCGCGATTAAGAGGCTGCCGATGT
>DASYML010000115.1:0-4708 GCA_036009045.1 Pyrinomonadaceae bacterium | reverse complement strand
GTCGTCCGTCCCAGTTTTCGATGTGCCTTTAAGTGTCGCATTTTTTTAAGTGATGGGTGATAGGTGATGGGTGATAGGAAAAAGAAAGAAGAGTTTCTCTTATCACCTATCACCGATTACCTATCACTGCATTTTATTCTTCGTCGTCTTCATAATCCGAGAGGTCGCCGTCGCGTCCGCCCGTGCCGGGAATCGGATTGCCCTGCGCGTCGAATTCCATCCCGAAATCCAGACCCATGCCGTGGAGTATGTCTCTTATCTCCGTCAGAGATTTCTTGCCGAAATTTTTGGTGGCGAGCATCTCACGCTCCGTGCGCTGCACGAGGTCGCGGATGGTCTTGATGTCGGCGTTCTTAAGACAGTTGTAGGAGCGTACGGAGAGTTCCAGTTCATCCACGGAGCGGTCCAGCACGTCGTTGCGCGGCAACGGCGGGCGCTCCATCTTCTGGTAAGTGTAATCGTCCGTGTCTTCCTCGAAGTTGATGAAGATGGACATGTGATCTTTAATGAGCTTCGCCGCGAGGCCGATGGCGTCGTCGGGTTTGACGGAGCCATCTGTCCACACTTCCAGGGTCAGCTTATCGAACTCCGTATTCTGACCGAGGCGCGCGGCTTCAACAGTGTAGTTGACCTTCTTGACGGGCGTATGCACGGAGTCAATCGGGATATAGCCGAGGCTCAGGTCTTCGTCGAAATTACGGTCTGCGGAGACGTAGCCGCGCCCGCGCTTGAGACGCATCTCGATGTGCAGAGAGCCGCCATCGCTGACGGTGGCGATGTGAACGTTGGGGTCCAGAACCTCAACATCCGCGTCGCCCTCTATGTCCGCGCTGGTGACTTCGCCCGCTCCATCCTTGGTGATGGTCAGGGTCTTCGGCTCGTTGCCGTGCAGTTTGAATGGAACCTGCTTCAAGTTAAGAATCACGTCGGTGGCATCTTCGACGACGCCGGCGATGGACGAAAACTCGTGCTCGACGCCTTCGATTTTGACAGCCGTGATGGCCGCGCCCTCTATCGAAGAGAGCAGAGCACGGCGTAGAGAATTGCCGACGGTCGTGCCGAATCCACGCTCGAAGGGCTGCGCGGAGAAACGCCCGTAGCGGTTCGTCAGAGTGTCCGTATCAGCCGCCAGACGGCGCGGCATCTGAAAGCCCGTCCAGAGATTATTTTGATTCATAGCCATAAGATTCTGGTACTCGCTCTTGAAAAAATGCACTCGTGGGCCAACGGTCCGGGGCGTGCTCTCTCTCGATTATGAAAGCTCACCCCGCCCGCCTGGTCCACACAAATTACTTGCTATAAAGTTCGACGATCAACTGCTCGTTGATTGAGCGATCAACGTCATCGCGCGTCGGCAAAGTGACAATACGCGCGCTCATGTCCGCGCCCTCGGTCGGAGCGATCCAGCTTGGCCGACCGCGACCCGCAGCCGTCTGCCACGCGCCCTCTATGTGCGGATTCTTGTGCGAGCCTTCCTTGACGCTCACGACATCGCCCGCCTTCACCTGAAAAGAGGGGATGTCAACTTTGCGCCCGTTGACTTCGATGTGGCCGTGATTGACGAGTTGGCGCGCCTGACGACGCGAGGTGGAAAAGCCTGCGCGATAGACGGCATTATCCAGACGACGTTCGAGCAGGAACAAGAGATTCTCGCCCGTGATGCCCTTCTGGCGCGCGGCCTTCTCGAAGTAGTTGCGAAACTGTCCTTCGAGAACAAAGTAGATGCGCTTGACCTTCTGCTTTTCGCGCAACTGCAAGCCGTAACCCATAAGCGCCTTGCCGCGCCTCATAGAGTTGCCGTGCTGACCGGGCGGCTGTGTGCCGCGTTTTTCAATCGGACAAGAGGGCTTGTAACAACGGTCGCCCTTGAGGAAAAGTTTTGCACCTTCGCGGCGGCACAAACGGCACACCGCTTCTCTATACCTAGCCAATTCTTTCTGCCTCCAGTCTAGAAACCAGACGGAAAAGTTTACAGGCCACAACGCTCCTTCAGCGGACTACGCGGCCCTTCATCCTTTAGGTCTACTCAATTTCGGATTGTGGATTTCGGAATGCGGATTGACGAAGAAGCTTGCTTTTAAATCCGCATTCCGAAATCCACAATCCACATTCGTTACACTCTGCGACGCTTCGGGGGTCGGCAGCCGTTGTGCGGAATGGGCGTCGTGTCACGAATGATGGTGACGCGAATGCCCGCGTTGTTGATGGCGCGAATCGCAGACTCACGGCCACCGCCCGGCCCCTTGACACGCACTTCACATTGCTGCATCCCCGCATCCTTAGCCTTGTTCGCGGCCTCATAGGCGGCCTGCTGCGCGGCGAAGGGCGTGCCCTTGCGTGAGCCGCGAAAGCCACGCGCGCCCGAAGACGACTGCGCGACCAGGTTGCCTTCGAGATCGGTTATCGAGACCATCGTGTTATTGAACGAGGCCGCGATATAAGCGATTCCGACGGGGATATTCTTCTTCTCTTTCTTACGAAAGACCTTCTTTTTTCCGGTTGCTTTTGCCATAAACCCTCAGAGACTGGGGACCGGAGACTAGAGGCTGGTACAAGTCTCCAGTCCCTAGCCTCGAGCCTCTCATTTCTACTTCTTGCCAGGCGCTTTCTTTTTGGCGATGGTGGCGCGGCGCGGACCCTTGCGCGTGCGCGCGTTGGTATGCGTGCGCTGTCCGCGAACCGGCAGCCCGCGACGATGCCGCAGGCCCCTGTAGCAGCCGATGTCCATCAAGCGCTTGATGTCCATCTGGACGCGTTTGCGCAGGTCGCCTTCGATCTCGCCCTGGCCTTCTATGACCGAGCGGATGCGGCCAAGGTCGTCCTCGCTCAAGTCGCGGATGCGCGTATCCGTGTTGACCTGTGCTTCTTTGAGGATAGAGGTCGCGCGCGAGCGACCGATACCGTAAATGTATGTAAGACCAATCTCCGCACGCTTGTTGGGCGGAAGATCAATGCCTGCTACACGAGCCATGCTTTCACTCCATTTCGGATTGCGGACCTGGGATTGCTGATTGAAGAACAGATTCGTTTTATTAAATCCGCAATCCGAATTCTGCCATCCCTAATTCTTATTATCCCTGTCGCTGCTTATGCTTCGGGTTAGTGCAGATCACACGCACGACGCCCTTGCGGTGGATGATCTTGCAGTTATCACACATCTTTTTGACTGAAGCCCGTACTTTCATCTCATTCACACCTGACCCTGTTTAATGGTCCAAAACGTCACCACTTACTTATAGCGGTAAGTGATGCGACCGCGACTCAGATCGTAAGGCGAGAGTTCGACGAGCACGCGGTCGCCGGGAAGTATGCGTATAAAATGCTTGCGCATCTTGCCTGAGATGTGCGCAAGCACCTGATGCTTATTATCTTCGAGTTCAACGCGAAACATCGCGTTGGGCAGGGTCTCAAGGACCGTCGCCATGATCTCGATCGCCTCTTCCTTCGCCATACCCTTCTTCGGATTAAATTTGCTCTCACCGACAAACTGTAAATAATAACATGCCTAAACCAGTTTGCCAAGCCAGCAGGGCTGACGTTCGGGCGATTCACACGAGAGACAAGACGGATTCTCTGGCCTCCGCTTCGGCCACACGCGTCAGGACCTGCGGGCCGTCCTCCGTAATCGCAATCGTGTGCTCGACATGAGCGCTGGGCTTGCCGTCGAGCGTGACCACCGTCCAGCCATCCGCCAGCACTTTCGTGCGCTGCGAGCCGATATTGACCATCGGCTCGACGGCGAAAACGTAACCGTTTCTAATCTTGACGCCTTTGCCCGGCGCGCCGTAGTTGGGAATCTGCGGGTCTTCGTGCATCCGCCGACCGATGCCGTGCCCGACGTATTCGCGGACCACGGTGTAGCCGTGAGACTCCGCGTGACTCTGCACGGCCCAGCCGATGTCGCCGAGGTGCTTGCCCTCCCGGCACTGTTCTATGGCAAGCTCAAGAGATTCTTCCGTGACACGTATCAGGCGTTGAAGTTCCTCGCTAATCTTTCCGATGGGAACCGTCGTCGCCGTATCGCCGACGAATCCTTCGAGCGTCGCGCCGCAATCAATCGAAAAGATGTCACCCTCCTTCAACTTGTAAGTTGAAGGAAAGCCGTGAACGACCTGTTCGTTGACGGAAGCACAGATCGAGAAAGGAAAGCCGTGATAACCCTTGAAGGTCGGCAGCGCGCCCGCGTCGCGGATCATCTTCTCCGCAGCCATATCCACTTCGAGCGTCGTCACCCCTGGCTCTGCCATCCGGCGCAGTTCCTGAAGCACACGCCCGACCAGTTGCCCGGCGGCGCGCATCTTCTCAATCTCTCTCCTGGACTTACCGATAATCATAAAGCAGTGACGAGTGACGAGTGACGAGTGACGAGTTAAAGACAAGCTCTTCTTGCTTATCACTCGTCACTTTTCACTCATCACTGTTTTTTCTATCTCAGCGTAAATCTCTTCCGGCTCGTGTGTGCCGTCAACGCGGTGGAGGCGATTCTCCGCCGCGTAATAATCTAGGAGCGGGCGCGTCTGCTCTTCGTATGTAGTGAGACGCGCTTTGACCGTCTCGGAGTTATCGTCGGCGCGGTGCGTCAGTTGTGTTTCGGGGTGCAGGTCGCAGACGTTATCCGACTTGGGCGGCTTGAAATAAACGTTGTAGATTTCGCCGCAGACGGGACATGTGCGACGCCCGACCATGCGCTTTTCCAGCAACTCAAGCG
>DASYML010000114.1:0-9041 GCA_036009045.1 Pyrinomonadaceae bacterium | reverse complement strand
TGAATCGCCTGGCGCGCGCGGACAAGTTGCCGCCAACCATCGGGCGCGAACTTGAAATACAACAGATGGTGGAGATTCTCTGTCATCGTGAGCGGGCCAATTCGCCCATGCTCGTCGGCGAGCCGGGCGTCGGCAAAACTGCCGTCGTTGAAGGTCTCGCGCGCTTGATAGAGCTTGAGCCGGAGAAGGTTCCTGCGCGCCTGCGTGGTTCTCATCTGGTTCAACTTCAGATGGGCGGCCTCGTCGCGGGCACGATGCTGCGCGGCATGTTTGAAGAGCGCATCAAGGGCATCATTGACGAAGTCAAAGAACGCGACAACCTGATTCTTTTCATAGATGAGGCGCACACCATCATCGGCGCGGGCGCGGCGCTCGGCACCTCCTCGGATGCCGCCAACATGTTTAAGTCTGCGCTGGCGCGCGGCGAACTTCGCATCATCGGCGCAACGACCATCACGGAATACAAGGAATACATCGGAGAGGACGAGGCGCTGGCGCGTCGCTTCCGTCTCGTCAAGGTGGACGAGCCTTCGCTCTCGGAGACGCGCGCGATTCTTTTGGGCCTGCGCCCGCGTCTTGAGAGAAACTACTCCGTGACCATCTCCGACGATGCCATCAACACCGCTCTGGAGATGGCTCCAAAGTACATACGCAACCTGCATCTGCCGGACAAGGCCATCGGTTGGTTAGACACTGCGGCGGTCAAAGTCGAGATCAACGAACCCGAAGCGATGGTCGTTCGTCCCGAACACGTCATAGACGTTATCTCGCAGGAATCAAGAATTCCGCGCGACATGATTTTCCGCGACACCAACGACCGCTTCGCGGAGATGGAAGGCGACATAGGCAAGCGCGTCATCGGGCAGAAGGAGGCGGTCGCCTCCGTCGCGCAACGCCTGCGCCTGAATAAAGGACCACTCAAGGAGAATCACTACAAGCCTGACGGCGTCCTGCTCTTTCTTGGACCAACGGGCGTGGGAAAGACTGAACTCGCCAAGGCCGTCGCGGAATACATGTTCGGCGATGAAGACAAGATGGTTCGCATAGACATGTCCGAGTACGGCGATGGAACCGTCGGGATCGAGAAACTGATAGGCATGCCGCGCGGCATCGTCGGTTCAGAGCGCGGCGGTATCCTGACAGAGCAACTGCGCGAGAACCCTTACACGGTCCTGCTGCTGGACGAGGTGGAGAAGGCTTCGCCTTACCTGATGAATCTCTTCCTGCAAGCCTTCGATGAAGGATGGATGACGGACGGGCGTGGTAAGAAAGTTTATCTCTCGGATGCCATCGTCATCATGACCTCGAACCTCGGTTCGGACAGTTTCAAGAAATATGAGAAACCGCTCGGCTTCGGCACGAAGACCCTGGGCGACGTGAAGGCCATCAAGAATGAAGTCTTGAAGGCAGCCGAAAACAGGTTCTCGCCGGAGTTTCGTAATCGCATAGACGAGATCGTGGTCTTCTCGCCGCTCACGATGGACGAGGTGCGCTCCATCGCTCAGCTTTATCTGGGCAAGCTGCGCAAGCAGATGGAGCGGCAGGGCAAGACCGTAGAGGTCACAGAGCGTTCGATTGATTTGCTGACGGAGAAGGGTTTTAGTCCCGCTTACGGCGCTCGCTTTCTCAAGCGTCACATAGACGAGAAAGTGAAACTGCCCATCACGACCATGTGGAAGGGCGCATCGCGCTTTCAGGTGGACGCGGAAGATGGCGAGATTAAGATCAAGCCTCTCAGCGATATTGATGAGAGCGTCAACTAAAAGCTGTCTCTTGCTGCTCTTAGTGTTTTCCCGCCGGAGGGCTTCAGTGATAAGATTTCACTGAAGCCCTTTTGGCTGTCTTCAATACTTTTATGAAACAGAGAATATCTTCAAACCAGATGTTAACCAGATTCACCCTCTCACTTCTCTTACTCTTGCTCACGAGCGCGGGCGTGTTGGCCCAGAGCGTCAAGGCAGAGAAGCTGCCCGTGCCTGCTTCCACACCTGCCGCGTCGTCAACCGATGAGAAGGCAGAGCAGATCGTGCGGCGCGCTATCGAAGCGATGGGCGGGAGCAGCTATCTGACCGCGCGCTCGACCATCGGGCGCGGTCTCTTCACGCCGTTCAAGGACGGCGTCTCAGGCTTGCCATCAAGCTTCGTTGATTATCTCGTCTATCCTGATAAAGAGCGCACGGAGTTTAAAGGCGGCGGCACGCGCGTCGTGCAAACCAACGTCGGCAAGACCGGGTGGGTCTTCGATGGCGCGACGAAGAGCATCAATGACATGGGCCAGGAGCAGGTCAAGGAATTTCAAGTCGCCATCAGGACCAGCGTTGACTCGCTGCTGCGCGGCGCATGGCGTCAGGAGGGAGCGAAGCTCAGCTACGCGGGTCGCCGCGAGGCTGGCATCGCGCGTCGCAACGAGACCGTGAGGCTCGTCTACCCGGACGGCTTGAGCGTCGAGTTCGAGTTTGGCGCGCGCGACAATCTTCCCGCCAAAGTGATTTACAAGAAGAAGAACGCGGACGGCGTAGAGGTCCAGGAAGAGGACCACCTCGCGCAGTTCCTGCCCGTCGAAGGCATCAACACGCCCTTCGTCATAGACCATTTCCGCGCGGGTGTGCAGACCAGCCGCATCAACTATCAATCCGTCGAATACAACAAGCCCGTCCCCGAAACCCTCTTCGCCAAACCGGCGAATGTTAAGGCATTGAAATAGATTGCCGGGTAGTGGGTGAGTTTAATCTTGAATGTGTAAGACACTGAGATTCACCACAGAGGCACAGATAGCGGTTTGCCATTGCGTATGACCTTTGCGCCTTTGCGCCACCAGCGAGAAACAATCTCACGCCAAGGCGCCAAGTAAAATAAGACTCTTCACGCTCATGATCTCATCCAATCGCAAACGACTAAGAGGACACAGAGTAAGCACAAAGGCTTGCATCTTTTTCTCTGTGCGTCCTCTGTGCGCTCTGTGTCTGCGGTGGTGAATTACTGGTTTACCCCTCGCTCAATCCAAGCATATCTCTCAAAACTTTTGATTGAGCCGTTACCAACTTCTCCGTCTCTTAACCGAAGAGATGAAGGCCGAGCGCGTCCAGGAGTTGGCCGCCTAACATGACGACGACGGCGGTCGTAATCATCGCAAACGTGCCCCAGCCGAGGATGTTGTAGAGGCGTGTGTTTTTGAGTTCGCCGGTCAGGCGCTGGTCGTTAATGAGCAGCAGGATGAAGACCAGGATAATCGGGAGCAGGACGCCGTTGAGGACTTGAATGATGACGAGCAGTTGGATGACCGGGAGGTTCGGGATGAGCGCCAGTCCCGCGCCGATGATGATGAGGGCTGTGAAGAGCGTGAAGAAAACACGCGCGCGGCGGAAATCCAGATTGACGCCCTTCGGGACGCCGAAGGCTTCGCTGATGGCGTAGGAGGTCGCTAAGGGGAGGACCGCTCCGGCCAGCATGGAGGCTCCGAGCAGTCCTATGCCGAAGAGCAGTTTGGCCGAACTGCCGACGACAGGCGCAAGCGCGAGGGCCGCGTCGGCGGCGCTCCCTATCTCCGTCTTGCCCATCACATGCAGCGTCGCGGCGGTGGCGATAATCATGAAGATGGACATCAGGTTGGAGAAGATGGAACCGACGTAGGCATCAACCCGCTCGGTCCCATAATGACGGCGGGCCGCGCCGCGCTCGACGATAGAGCTTTGCTGAAAAAGCTGCATGTAAGGCGTGATGGTCGTTCCCATCAGCCCGACGAAGATCAGGATGTACGCTGAATCGAGTTTTATTTTCGGGATGAACGCACCGCGCGCCACATCTCCCCAGTGCGGGTGCGCCATGATGGCCGCCACAGGGTAAGCGAAGAAGACGAGCGTCATCAGGAGAAAGATTTTCTCGACGTAACCATACGAGCCGAAGATGACCAGAGACCAGAGCGCCAGCGCCGCGACGGGGATGGCTATGTACTTGCTGATGCCTATCAACTCCATCGCCGCGCCGATGCCTACGAACTCGCTGACGACGAGACCGCCGTTGGCGATGAGCACGACGGAGACGCCGAAGAGCGCCCAGCCGATGCCGAAACGCTCGCGTATGAGGTCCAGTAATCCGCGCCCCGTGGCCGCGCCCAGACGCGAGCACATCTCCTGCACGATGGCTAGAGAGATGGTGATAATGAGCATCACCCAGATGAGATCATAACCGTACTTCGCTCCGGCAGAACTGTAGGTGGCGATGCCGCCCGCGTCGTTGCCCGCCGAAGTTGCGATTAATCCCGGTCCTAAAATCACCAGCCAGCGGAGAATGCCCGTCGGATTTCTTTTCAGCCCGCGCAGGTGTACGCTGCGCCCGCGAAGGTTGAGACGCAGGCCCGCGCGCACGGATCTCGGATGGATGGGGAGCGAGGTGGCCTCGACCGCATCGAGAGGTTCCAGACCGTGCGGCTGTGGTTGTTGGCTCATGAAAAAATCCTCGGCGCGATGGCGGTCCAGTTCGCCGGGGCGACCTGCACGATGGCCGCGTCAACGCACAGGACGCCCAGCAATTGCCCCTCGTTTCCCACGACGGGCATCCCCGCCAGATGACTGTTGATGACGCGATAGGCTGCATCTCGCGCCGGTTCAAGCGCGCCCAGCGTGGTCACATAAGGGTCCATCAAATCTTCCAGTTTCTCATCGTCCTGAGCCGTGACCACATTGCGGAGCGAGATGAGACCGCGCAGGCGTCTCGTCTTCAGGTCGTCAACGAGGTAGATGAGAAAAACGAAGTCAGGCTCTTTGAGCAATTCGCGCAACTGCTCGCGCGTCTCCGCGACGGTGAGGCTGACGGGCACGCAGACGACATCGTTGGTCATGATGCCGCCGACAGTATCCTCCGGGTAACGCAGCAATTCTATGATGCGCTCGCCCTGTTTTTTCGGGAGCAGTTCGAGGTAACGTTTCATCGTCTTGGTCTGCAAGCGACCGATGAGGTCCGCCGCCCCGTCCGGGGCCATCAGCGCGAGCAGTTTGACAGCCTGCTCTTCATCAAGTTCCTCGAAGACCTGAAGCTGTCGTTCGGGCGACATCGCTTCCAGAGTGTCTGCGGCCTTCTCGTCCGGGAGCAGCGTGATTAACTCCGCCGCGTGCAGGTACGGCAAAGGGTTTGTCAGCGTGGCTATCTCGCCCGGCGGCAGGCGCGTGATACGCAGGTGATAGCCCGCGCCGTTACGCACGGCCTGCGGGTCTCCCCTCAAAAATTCCACATACTTCCAATCGTACAGCGTCCTTGTCGCCACGCGGCTGTATCTGCCCCTGGTGAGACGCCGCAGGATGGCTTGAAAGCTAGTGTCTGCGGCGCGCAGGAGCAGCTTGCCGTCCTCCTCTTCAAGCTGTAAATCATTGGCCCTCGTCGAGCGGCGATTCTGTAGATCGAGCACGAGCGCATCCAGTATGTCATGATGCAGCAGGACATCATGATCGAGCGCATCGAGCGAGACCTCCTCAGCCGCGTCCAAATCCGCGACGAGAATCCGTGAAGCGTGCGCGTTGAAAGATTTGACAGCCTCCCAGGGCAGCCGCATGAATTGTTTCTTAGCCTGAGAAAAGAAGAAGAGATGCGTGACCGGCGGGTAATCTCCATCGAGGAGCGCAACGGCCAGGTCTGCCAGACGCGCGTGCCGCCCCGCATCGTCCACCAGACGAAAGCGCCGCAGCTTTGAGAGCATGACCATTTAAATTAACTTCCCCCATTACTCGATCACGCGAGAGCTTCAACCAGGAGGAGAGTCAATTGAATGTACGTGATATAAATTTGTTGAAGAGTATAAGATAGTTGGACCTAAACGACAAAAACATTCGAGTCGGGGGTTTGCCCTTTGAAAAAGAGAAAAAAGAAGGCTGTCGCGGGCGCGAGTAGAAATCCGTTCAAACGTTTCCTGGAGATGCTCGGCCCCGGCCTCATCACCGGCGCTTCGGACGACGACCCGTCCGGCATAGGGACTTACACGAGCGCGGGCGCGGCCTTTGGTTTCGCCACGCTCTGGACGGCGATTGTGACGCTGCCTTTGATGGTCGTGGTCCAATATATCTGCGCTAAGATAGGGATGGTCAGCGGCATGGGTCTGGCGGGCGTCCTGCGCGAGAACTATTCCAGAAAACTGCTCTACCCGGCGGTGCTCGCCCTGCTCATCGCCAACACCATCAACGCCGGGACGGATATAGGAGCCATCGCCGCCGCGCTCAATCTCTTCATCCCGCTGCCCATCACGGCGATGATCGTGCCCATCGCCCTCATCATCGTCGTGCTTCAGGTGTGGGGTTCTTACAGGTTAATCGCGCGCATTTTCAAGTGGCTCACGCTGACCCTCTTCGCTTACATCGGCGCGGCCTTCTTGGCTAGACCGCACTGGGGCGAAGTCCTCAGGGCGACCTTCATCCCGCAGATAAGTTTTGATGGCAAGTATCTACTGACGCTCGTCGCTATCCTGGGCACGACCATCTCGCCTTATCTCTTTTTCTGGGAGGCGAGCCAGGAAGTCGAAGAGGAAGTCAGCATGGGCCGCAGGACGCTCGCACAGCGCAAGGGCGCGACCTACGCGGAACTGAAGCGCGCGGCGTGGGACACCAACATAGGGATGTTCTTCTGCAACGTAGTCTTTTATTTTGTCATCCTCGCATCAGCCGCGACGCTCCACGCCAACGGCCAGACTGACATTCAATCGGCCACGGATGCCGCGCAGGCGCTCAAGCCCGTGGCCGGTTCCGCCGCGACACTTCTCTTCGCGGTCGGCATCATCGGCGCAGGACTTTTGGCCGTGCCCGTGCTCACGGGGTCATGCGCTTACGCCGTCGCGGAAACTTTCGGCTGGACTTGCAGCCTCGATGCGAAGCCGAGGGATGCCAGGCAGTTCTACGTCATCATAGCCCTCTCGACCCTCGTCGGAATACTGATAGACTTTCTCGGCATCAATCCCATGCGCGCGCTTTTCTGGACCGCCGTCATCAACGGACTCATCTCGCCGCCCTTGCTGGTCATCATCATGCTCGTCTCCAACAACAAAAAGGTGATGGGCGAGAGGGTCAACAACACTGGCACAAACATCATGGGTTGGCTCGCCACCGCCGTCATGTTTGCCGCCGCCATCGGAATGGTCCTGACGTGGAAACAGTAATGTCACCAGTGGCATATAGTCGCTAGCCATTGGATGTGACCATGATCTTGAAGAGTCTTGTTTTACTTTGCGCCTTTGCGCCTTAGCGTGAGATTGTTTCTCGCTGGTGGCGCAAAGGTCTCATGCAATTGCAAACCGCTATAGGAGAGCCATGATAGTTACCTATTTAACTGCTTCTTAGCGAGATAAACTTCGGGCACTTCGGACGGTTCGTAGTTAGCTCGCAGGAAGAGTTGGACCGATTGGGGCAGGGTCGCCACGCGTTCGTCGTAAATCATCACTCGACAATTTGTGCTGATTAAACTCTGGGGGATGTCTTGCTTGATTCCTCCACCCTCAATGCGCCACACGATGGCGTGGAACAGAGCGCTGTAATAGTAAGCCTGTGGCCGGAAGACATACGCGCTCTCTCCGTCAAAGACGGCATCGGTCGGTTGCGTCACCTTCAAGACATATTCCATTCTCTTGAACTGCTCCGTATTGGTCCCGGAGAACGGATGCGCTTTGAGGATTATCATTGTGCCAGGGATGATGAATCCGGCAGCCACAGTGCCAGTGAAAAAGAGCAACCGCTTCGCCCTCAAGCCGAACCGTTTGGATTTAGTTTCATCAACGCCCGTTTGGGGCATGAGGATTCCGTCGAGAGATTTCCTGAGAGCGACGGCGCCGTAGATTGCCAGCATCGGAGCGAACAGGAGCGCGCTTTGAGCGTAAGGCGCTGTCATCAAAAACAGAAAGACGACGAGCAAAAACATGCAGGGAATCAACAGCGCGAGTTGACTCGCGTGAACGCGCATCGAACTCTTTCTAAGTTCACGCAAGTGTATGATGAGACCGGCGAAGGCTAAAAGAAAGAAACAAATATTTCTGAGGTTCAGCAAGTAAGTCGGCCTGTAGTTATTCGGATATGTGAAATTATCCAGGACCGTGCAGGAGAGCATCTCCTTTAATGTCCCCGCGTGATAAAAGAACGCGAGGCAGACCGAGACAGGTATCAGAAAACCCACGGTGAAACTGCCCTGCATCTTGAGAAAGCGAAGGACGGCACGACCTGAGCCTTGGAGATAGCTGAGCACTGGAAAGGTGAGACTCATCGCGGCACAGGGCAGTAGTGCCTTGGGTGAAAAGAGATAGGCGACCCCCAGCAGAAACCCCGCGTAGAAGAGTGCCAGGCTCTGCCCCTTTGAAAGCGATCTGATGTAGATCAATAAAGCACCCAACCACAGCATCAACACCAACTGGTCGGGTCTGACTTCGATACTCTTCCCCATAAAGATAAACATGTAGCTCAGAACGAGCACCGCGAGAGACGAAGTCAGACGATCATGATGGATACGTGCCAGCGCATAAGTCAGGTAGAGAATACCGCACGCGGTGCAGGACATGATGACTCGCGCAATGAGGACCAGAAATGGTCCTTCCCGGCACAGCCGAAACAGTGGTAGCAGCAGGTAGTAGAACAGCGGGGTATGATTCTCCCAGAAATCTTTATAGATGACGTAATGCTGGCTGACCATCCACGCGGCGTGGAGATGCTGAAACTCATCTATATCAATTTCCCTGTTGAGCGTGAGAGCGCCTCTCAGGATGATGCTGAAAAGAAATAAGCCGAGCAGTCCAAGATAAAGATAAAGGTCTCGCCGGGACGAGTTGATGGTTGGGTGGCTCATACGATAGTAAAAAGCCTGGCTCCTGGTGTCATCATTGCGAGACCTCACAATAGCGCAATTACTATCCATGCGCTATCAGAAAGGCGAAGGGCGTTGAAAGAAGTACTCAACTTGAGTAGTGCTTCTTTCAACGCCCTTCGCCTTCGTCTTTCGCTTTGTGGTTATGGACTACACTCTCTGTTGGTGTGGGTCACGACGGGGCTGAAACGGAGTTGATATTCAGCCGAGGTGATGAA
>DASYML010000113.1:0-15065 GCA_036009045.1 Pyrinomonadaceae bacterium | reverse complement strand
CCGCACTTTCATCCTTGCGCCTTCCGCCTTCCGACTTGCTTTTCACTGCGGGCACTCACGATTAGTGTGAGTGACCACGCTATTGAACCTCAACTGATACTCCGCGCTGGTGATAAAAGAACACGCCATCGCATGTTGAATGCCGACATTCCGCAAGGGAAACTTGTTGACCTGGGCCAACCAGAAATCGTAACCGCCCTGGTCCGCTTCTCTACGCAGGTAACCGAAGTATTCCATCAACACGAATGATTGATTGTACTCCGCGTCTACGAACGCCTGTGAATCGGCTATCTGTCTCAGAATCGCGGCACGCCCGCTGTCCGTCCCGTCGTAGAGACTTATCAGGCTGCTGCGCTGCGAAGCGAGATTCACCCCGGAGTGTGTATTGATACTGCCGAGCAGGTTATCAACAAACTGGTCCGCGTTATAACTGCGCGGATAGAGGGCAAGGAAATCGCTGCGCCCGGCGAAGTTCTGCGCGTAGGTGGTCTTGCTCTGGTCCAGGCCGGGGCCGGAGACGACGCTGCCACGGTCCGCACTGAACTGCGCGTAAGTAGGTCTCTGACCGAGCGCGGATTTATAGACGCGATAAATATAAGCGCCCGTCTTCTGGAATTCATCCTCGAAGAAGAAGGCGTCCGCGACTCCCACTCTGCGGTCGTGTATACATTGCGCGTTGGAGCCGCAGTTGGTGATCTGGCTGGTCCAGTAACCGAGTCCGTCTGTATCCGGCTGGCGATTAAGAAAGTCCTGATACTGCTGGGTCACAAAGGTCTGCGCGTCGTCTATGATATTGCCCGCCGCTTGATTGATGGTGAAGGTCTGCCCCGCAATCGTAATCGTCCCGCTCCGCGCGGAGTTAGTATTGTTCGCGGCCACGGAGAAATTTATCTGGCCGCTTCCGGGACCATCCTGGCCGATGCTGAAGACGAGCACCCACGGCGCATTGTTTGAAGTAGTCCAAGCGCACCCGCTGCCAGCGGTGACGTTGATGCTGCCGCTGCCGCCGGTGTTCGTGAATGACTGGCTTGATGTGTTGAGAGCATAGGTGCAGACGGGGGCGGCATCTACGGACTGGTACGCGCCGCGCCCGTAGGTCGCGAGTTGAATCTGCCCGCTCGTGTTGGCAGTGAAACCCATCACGACGGCTGGCGGCATCCCGTTGTTGAAAGCCTGCCAGCTAGTGCCGCCGACGGTCGAGCGCAGGACGCCGACATCCGTGCCCGCGTAAAGGATGTTCGGATTGTTGGGGTTTATCAAGAGGGCGTTGACGGGAGTGTTGGGAAGATTGCCGCTGATGTCGGTCCATGATGCGCCCGTATTGGTCGTCTTGTAGACGTGGCCGGAGCCGAAACCGGAGACGGTCAGGAAAGCCACAGCCGAATTCGCCGGGTCCACTGCGATGCTCGTGATAAAGCGGTTGGGCAGTCCGTTCAGAATCGGAGACCAGTTGACCCCGCCGTTGGTCGAGACCATCACCTGCCCTTGCTCCGAGCCTGTGTAGATGACGTTCGTATCGGAGCGGGAAACACCTATCGCGCTCAAGACATCGGAGCCGCCTCTCGTCAAATCCGTCGCGCCACCCGGCGCGGTCCACCCGCCCGTAAAATTCGTTTCGGGGCTGGTATTGATGAAGAGTTTCCACGTCCCGAAGTAGAGCGTCGAGTTGATGCCGTTACCGGCCAGAGGCGGATAGAAAGAGATACGTGCAATGTTATCGTCTATAGATTCACCGAAAGTTGTATTGTCGGTCTCGCCTCTAAAAGTACCGCCGTTATTGGACCAGCTAAGCACAGTTCCAGAATAGACGGTGGTGTACACCCTGCTCGGATTGAGAGGAGCGACGACCACCCTTCCACCATCGCCACCGACAAAGTCCTGCCACTGGTTGGAACCCGGTAACCTTCGTTGCGTCCCGTTGTCCTGCGTGCCGCCGTATGTAATGTTCGGGTCTGTCGGATGGCGCGCGATGCTGGTGAACTGCGTGAGCGAAAGCGTCTGGTTGAGCGACTGGAAAGACCCACCACCGTTGTCGGATTTATAAAGGCCGCCGTCGGTTCCTATGTAGATGTTATTGGAATCAGCGGGCGAAAAGGCCAGCGCGTGCTGGTCCGGGTGGGCCAGCGCCTGGCTGTAAGTACCCTTACCGTTAATATTGGCCCTGGTGAGATTGGCCCAGGTCACGCCCTTGTCCATGCTCTTAAACACATCGCGTGTACCCACGTATAGGATGTCTGCGTTGGTGGGGTCGGCATAGATATAAGTATTGTAACCAATCTGTCCGTTATCCAACCCCACCGTTGCACCGCGCGAAGACCAGGAATTCCCCCCGTCATCGCTCATCTCGACACGCAACTCGCCGCCGCTAAATTTATTCCCGACAATAACGTAGACCCTTTGCGAGGCGGCAGGCGAGATAGCAACGCGAATATCTTGCGTTCCTGAAGCACCCGTGTAAGGCGAACTGTAAGAGAGACTCCAACTCATGCCGCCATTGGTAGATTTGTAGAGACCGGGTCCGGTAGTGACATTGGGAGCTTCTTCCATTGCCGCATAAATGGTCTGTGGATTAGCCGGGCTAATCGCTAAATCACGCGGCAATCCTGTTAATGTCTTGGCCCAAGATACGCCGCCATCCGTAGAGACATAGACACCCCCATAAAAGAAACTGTTGGCATTAGTATTATTTAACGAGAGGTAAAGCGCCAGGTAGACGCGGTTCGGGTCGTTCGGGTCAACCTCGATTTTGCTTGCCGAGCCGGGTTCACGAAGCGTGCTGTTGTTGATGTGTGCCCAAGTCTGTCCGCTATCCGTTGATTTGAGAACTCCGCTGCCCATGTAGTCGCAGCAGCCCTGCATGTCTCCCATCCCGGCATAGACAATCGAAGGATTGCTCCTTGAGAAAGCAATCGAGCCGACTGCTAAATCAACCTGCGTATCGCTGACAGGCGAGAAGGTGACGCCGCCATCTGTCGAACGCCAGATGCCTCCGGTAGAAGCGCCGATGAGAACGAGTTGCGGGTTTGCAGGTGATACGGCAATCGTGTTGATGCGACCGCTATTAACACCAAAGTTGCTGAATAATGGAACAGTGCTGGCCGGACCAATAGGATTCCACTGAGTCGCCTCCGCTTCGATACCCCTGCCTTTGCTGGGCCGACTGTCCCATGCCCTGCGGCGCGCCTCCGCTGGTACGGAGTCGAAGGGATAACTACGCTGAAACATAAACCAGCGTCGCAGCCCTTCGGGTTGGTCCATCTCTTTAGACTCCGCTTCACGCGACTCTTGTTCGGTCGTAATCTTATGGCGCGTCAACCCACCTGACGATATACGCAAAGCAGACCGCTTATGCTTTGTGGTTCTGCGTTGAGTCGTATGTTTCCGACGGCCCTCTCGATGCGCAGCCGAAGCGTTAAACCAGAAACCACTGCTGAGGAACAGCATCAGGCAGAGCAGGAGGGGGAACGCCCGCTGAATGCTGTTTGAGTGGTGGGCAAAGGGAGGGATGGACACAGCTTTTTTCATCTCGAATGTAAGTCCTCAAAAAATATTATTTATCGAGTGATTGCCGGAGCGTTCAACTCTTCATGGAGGACCGCACGCGTCATCCGCGCGATGGATGCTTTGTGCGCGGGCGGTCCTCCAGGTCTGGACAGAGATCTGGCGGCTGTTTCCTTAATGGATACCGGAACAGTCGCGGTTAGTGCGCGTGACAGTTGAGCCGAAGCGCAGTTGATACTCGGCGGAGGTGATGAAAGAGCAGACCATCCCGCGATAGTTGCCAGGCTCTTTGTTGTTCAGGACATCGAGCCAGAAGAGATAGCCGTCCTGCTCAGGGTCTCTGTGCAAGTAACCGTAGTACTGCATGAGGACGAAGCTGGGATTATAAGCAGCCTGTTTGAATCTCACGTCCTCAATCGCGGCCCGCACGGTGAAACTCCGGCTCTCCGCCAGGGTGTTGCCCGTATCATAAGTATTAATCAGGTTCTCGCGCTGGTCGCCCAGGTCCACGCCGGACGATTCCCTGACCGTGGCGATGAGCGCATCTACAAACCCCTGCGCGGATTTCCCGGTGCCCTGATATTTATTGCCGAACTCCTGTCGCTGGACGAAGGCATTGGCGAAATCAACCTTGTTCGCTTCCAGATTAACTCCGCCGATGACCTGCAACCTGTCCACAGAGAACTCCGCGTAAGTGGGCTGGCGACCGAGCGTGCCTTTGTAAAGACGATAGACGAAGCTGCCCGTGTCCTGAAATTCGTTCTCGACGAAGAAGGCCGCGCTGACGCCGACGCGACGCAGGTTAAGACAAGCGGCGTCCGTCCCGCACTTGGTAATCTCTGTGGTCCAATAAGCGAGACCGTCCTCGTCAGGCTCGCGTGCCAGAAAGTCCAGATAGTGCGAGCGGACGAAGAACTGCGCGTCGTCGGCGGGTTGAATCGGAGCCGGTCCCGCCGATTGCGAGATGATCAGGACCTGCCCGGCAATCGTGACCGTCCCGGTGCGCGCGCTGGTCGGGGTATTCTCCGCGACCGCATACCTGATTGTGCCGGGGCCGCTGCCGGGGCCGCCGGAAACGATGGTAATCCACGGCGCATTGCTGGACGCGGCCCAATTACATCCGCCGAGCGTGCTGACGGCGACGCTGCCGCCCTGCGCGTTCGGACCCAGGACGACGTGCGTGGAGGCCAGCGTGAATTCGCAGATGGGAGGCGTCGTGAAGCTCACTATCTGCGCGTTGTTGAGATTGAGCGGCGCGGTTTCGGACGTATGCGAAAGAACCGTGTAAGCATCCGGCTCGCCTGCGGAGATACCGACCACAGGGTTGAGGTCCAGATTACCGCTGCCATAACGCGTGATAATCTGGCCAGTGCGTTGCAACTCTATCTCGAAGTTGATGAGGTCGGTTCCGGTCGGCGAGCTTGGGCACGTCGCGCTTGAGAAGCTGACGCCCTGCCAGCGAAAGATGATGCGATTCGCGTCAGGCTTAACGACGTAAATATCCGCGTCCGCGCGGAAGCATGTACGCAGGTCCAGGTCATCCCACATCCCCGCGATCATCTTCTGATTGTTGAGACCCGCCACCGTGCCCGGCACATCGCCCGCATCCCCGTTGGCGCGCTTCGGCGGCGTGGAGAAATAAAGCCCGCCGTTGGTGGAGAGCGTGACGTTGCTGTACTTGACTCCGTAGAACTGAAACGAGAAAGGCAGCGCGTAGTTCTCCACGTACCTGTCGTCTCCATTGACGCCGAAGCCAGTGCCGCCGCTCGAAAGAGTCTGCGCGGGAAATTCTGCGACGGTGTAAGGGTCCGCCACGTCCTTGTTGACCGCGACGGGCATGTAAGCCTGCGGCCCTTCGTTCCCGACGTTGTCGAAGACGCGCATACGGAACGTGCCGGAGGTATGCCTGTAAGGAATCTTGAGCGTGATGGTCTGTTGTGTGCCCGGCGCTCCCGGACGCAAGTGGCCCAGCGTCGTCTCGGCAGCGGTGAATGAATCAACAAAACTGAAAGTGTAGAGCGAGGCGTTCCCCACATTGCCGTCGTCGCCGGACGCGGTCCACTCCAACGTCACCAGGCGATCCGTCTGGCTCTTGACGTGGAGGGTCGTAATCGCGCCGGGCGGCGTCGTATCGTTCTCCGTCGCGGCCTGCAATGCGCCCAGAGCGTTCACGCGGCTCCCCGTCACATTCTTGTTGGAGAGCGACGCGAGCACATCGCCGTTGTAGAGAATCACGCTCCGCAATCCTTGCAGCGAGATATTCGGATTAGCCGCGCAGACCAGCGCCGCGACGCCTGAAACATAGGGCGTCGCCATCGAAGTGCCGCTCAGCAAGCCGTAGGCATTGCCGGGGACCGTGCTTAAGATGGCAGTGCCGGGCGCGGCGATGTGTACGGAGTTACTGCCGAAATTGGAGAAGCCCGATTGATTATCGAAACGATCCGTAGAGGAAACGGAAATGATGTTGGGGAGGTTGTAGCTCGAAGGAAAATGCGGGGCGCTGTCCGTGCTGACGGAGTCGTTGCCAGCCGCCGCGACGAAGAGGATGCCGGAACTGTTGACCGACTGGATGGCATCGCGGAGCGCCGCTGAATTTCCGCCGCCGCCCCAACTGTTGCTCAGGACGCGGATGTTCGCGCCCTTCGTGCCGCCCGAAGAGACCCACATATCGCGCAGTTTCTTCGCAAAGAGAATCGCTTGGATGGCATCCGCATCATCGCCGCCGCCGTCGCCCAGAAATTTCAGCGGCAGCAAAGTGACTTGCCAGTTGGCCCCGACCACTCCGATGCCGTTGTTGCCTTCTGCCCCGATGATGCCTGAGACGTGCGTGCCGTGGACGGAGACGCTTGAACCGTCATAGACGTTATTATCGTCATTGAGAAAGTCCCAGCCGTGAACATCATCTATCAACCCGTCGCCGTCATCATCTATCCCGTTGCCCGCAATCTCCGCCGGATTGGTCCAGATATTATTGACGAGGTCCGGGTGCGTGATGTCCACTCCTTCATCTATCACTCCGACGACGATGCTGCGACTGCCGGTCGTGATATTCCAGGCCGCTTCGGCCTTGATGTCAGCGCCGACGGTCCCGCCAGACTGGCCCGTATTCTTCAGCGCGTAAAGCTGCGAGTAGAGCGGGTCGTTGGGCACAGCTTCCTTGTGACGGATGTAATTCGGCTCCGCGTAAAGCACGTCCGGTCTGGCCCTCAGAGCCTCGACCGCGCTGATGGTGTTCTCCGGCGCGACACGCGCCAGTCGCAATCCATCCATCTCCCGCGTGCGGTCCAGCGATTCGATAGAGAGGGGAATCTGTTCCCCCTTATCGCTCTGGACGGAGGCGACGCGCGCCTCTCCTTTACCAGCGGCGCTCTCTTGACGAAAGCGCACGATGACTTCGCCGGGCACAAATTCGCGTGCGACCTTAGCGGCGGACAAGCCCTGCGCGACCGTAGAGGGTTGAAGCTTCGCACGCGAGACGTGCGGGAGCGCGAAGACGAGGAGGAACATCAGGAGAAGAAGGAGGGCAAAGCAGTGCGCTTTGACGGCGCGCGCCAGCCTTTTGCTCAACTGCAAGACAGGCATAAGGGGAACTCTCCAGGTAACGATTGACCGAGTGAAAACCACACCCATCGCGTCATGAACGTGTGACGGTCAGGCGGGCTAAAATTTATTTGAAGCAAAAGGCTTCTTAGGGAGTGTGTTGATTGTTGTTACTGCTCAAAAGTGGAGCGGTTCTCTATCTCACATGCGAGGCTTGAAAGCGTCGGAAACTTCTCAAACCGTCTGACTCAAATTCTCACCGGGAACAATCACCGGAAGCTTCCGGTCAAAGGCTGTCTTTCATCCCGTCAGACCAGCCCTTCGTTCCGTGAGAATATATACTATTTCCCCACTCAATAACAGTCGTCAGCAATACTCCTTTAATCAATCTCACAATCAATCTCGCACACAACTATTTACAATCGCGGTTCGTGCGCGTGACGGTCTGGCCGAAGCGCAGTTGATACTCGGCGGAGGTGATGAAAGAGCAGACCATCCCGCGATAGTTGCCAGGCTCTTTGTTGTTCAGGACGTTGAGCCAGAAATCATAACCACCCTGCTCCGGGTTCCTGTGCAAATATCCGAAGTACTGCATCAACACAAACGACGGATTGTAGACGGCCTGTTTGAATCCCGCATCCTCTATCGCCGCCCTCACCGTCAGGCTGCGGCTCTGGTCCATAGTGCCGCCGGTGTTGTAGGTGCTGATGAGCGTCGCGCGCTGGCTTGAGAGGTCCGTGCCGGATGATGCCTTGACGTTGGCGATGAGCGCATCCACGAAGGAGTCCGCGCCCGTCTGGCCCAGATACTTCTGCGTGAATTCGGCGCGCTGGACAAAGGCATCCGCGAAGGCCGCCTTGCTCGCATTGAGGTCCGCGCTGTTGCCCGCGACGAGCGGCCTGTCCGTGGTGAATTCCGTGTAGGTCAACTGACGGCCCAGCGCGCCCTTGTAGAGACGATAAACGAAGCTGCCCGTCAACTGAAACTCGTTCTCGATAAAGAAGGCTGCGGAGACTCCGCCGCGCCTCGTGCTCAGGCAGGCCGGGTCCGTCCCGCACTTGCCGAGTTCGCCGCTCCAGTATCCGAGGCCGTCCGCGTCCGGGTCGCGTCCAAGAAAATCTCTATAGTGCCAGGTCACGAAGTTCTGCGAATCGTCAATCGGGTTGACGATGATGGGAGCGAAGCCGGGGGCCGTCGTGTCCGCGTTCAGGTTGCTGAAAGTCTGGCTCGCGGGATTGAAACCGAAGCCTGTGACGGACGGCGTGATGGTGTACGTGCCGTCTCGCGGCAGATATAAAAAGTATTCCCCGTTGTTGTTGGTCATGACGGTCGCCGCCTGCGAACCGCTCGCGGTCATCGTCACGCCGTTCACGCCCTGCCCATTGGCATTCAAGACTTTGCCGTAAAGGAGGAAGATGCGCGTGGCCGTGACGTTAAGCGTCTGGTTGCCGCTCATGTTGGCGATGGTGACGCTGGCGGGATTAATCTTGTAGCCCTGAGGCGCGTTGAACCAGATCGTCACGCTTGAGCCGTTGAGGATACTTTTCAGAGTGTAATAGCCGTTGCTGTCCGTCTTTGTATCGGGCGTAAAAGGGCTGCTCACCGTGAACGAGACGCCGTCCAGGCCAGCCCCCCTGTCATCCGTGATGCGCCCGCTGACACTGTAAAAGCGTGTGCCCGTGTAATTGACGACCTCATCTTTACTCAGGCTGGCGAAACTCACACCGCCCTGTGGAAAGTAGTAATCGGGGTTAGAAATGTTGACTTGATAACTCTGCCCGGCCTTTAAACCGGGAAAAGAGTAGTAGCCATTCGCGTCAGTCAGCGTCGTTTTCTGAAAGCCCAGGAAGACTTGAAGATTCGCCAGCGCCGCGCCGCTGGTATCCGTCACGCGCCCGCTGATGCTGTAGGTCGTGAGCGTGGCGGTGAAATCAGCCGTCTGGTTTGAGCTTAAATTATTGAAGGTCTGGCTCGTCGGAGAGTACGTGTACGGATCGCCGTAAATGCTATAAGGCGTCACAGTGTAGTTGCCGCCCGCCGCTAATTTCTTAAACGAGTAGTTACCGTTGCTATCAAGACTGCTGAAAGCAACCTGCTGCTGCGGGCCTGTCAGCTTCGCATTGACCCAGCCAACATCTCCACCAACAACGTTGACATGGCCGGAGATGCTGTAGGCCGTCTTGCCGCCGAGCGCGATGGCACCGGGAACGTTCAATTTGCCAAAGCCGAAATGCGCGTCCCACGTTCCGCCGGTCGGCGAATCGGCGCTGGCCTTGATGGAATCTTTAATCTGCTCGCCGGTCAGACCCGCGTTCGCCTGGAGCATAAGCGCGACGCTGCCAGTGACGACGGGCGTCGCCATGCTCGTCCCTAAGAGGCCGGTGTAATGCGTGCTGTCCGTCGGAGCGTTGGAACCCGTCCCGATAGTGCCGAAGACGCCTGAGACATCCGTGGACCTGGACGAGTAGAGGTAATAACCGGGCGCGGTGATGTCAGGTTTTTGCCTGCCGTCGGCGGTCGGCCCAGGGCTGCTGAAGGGAGCGATGCTGCCGAGCGTCAGGCTGGCGGAGCGTGTCACGTAAGCGCCGACGGTAATCGCGCCGCGCGCAGTGCCGGGCGTCCCGACCAGTCTCGAATCGTCTGCGAAAGAGGTAAAGCTGCCGTCGTCAACCCACGCGTTAAAGTGGCCGTCGCTCGCCACGCCTGTGCCATGCAGCGTAAAGGTCCAATTAGTGCCGAGGTTCTCCGCGCCTTTCTTAAAGACTACGAAGAGAGAACTCTGGTCGTTGGACGGGTCCGAGTCCTGCTTGTCGTCAGTCCCGTTGTAAATCGTCAGGTAGGTATTCTCGACAGGCTCGCCGTTGAAAGTGCCGGAGTTGACGGTCGTGCCGTTGGGCAGTCTGATGGTCATACTGAACCTGTCAGAGTTGGCGTAGTAAAGCGTGAAACTTCCGGGGTTGCTCTGGGCGTTGAGGCCGAGCGCCAGGTCGCCGCCAGCGGGCACGTTGCCGCTCGCGTGTATGCCTGAGCCGCCCTCGTTGCCCGCCGCGACGCAGACGGCGCGTCCCGCGCCTCCGTTGATGAGATTATCTATCGCCCTTTCGTCGGGGTCGGTGCCGTCGTGCGGGCTGCCGCCGTGTCCGCCGAGGCTCAGGTTGATGACGAAAGGCTCGCCCAACTCCGCCGCCTTCTGCTGAACAAACTTGAGAGCGTTGATGATGTCGTCGTTGCCGAAGTTGTCAGTGCCGTCGTTCTGGCGCGAAGCCTTGACGATGACGAGGTCCGCATCCGGGGCCATCCCCGCGTAAGTGCCGGGCGTCGGGCTGGACATCCCGTTACCGGCAGCCGTCCCGGCGACGTGCGTCCCGTGACCGTTCTTGTCTCTCTCTTTGACGACATCCGAAGTCTGGCTGGCTGGCTTCGCAGACTGTAAGGCGGTGTTGATGTCTGCCTCCGTGTAGAGGTGGCCGATGGTCGCGGTCGCGCCCGGCAGAGTGTAATCCCAGCCCGGATCGGCGGGGATGGGCTGGCCCGCCTGAGCGGTCCCGTAAGAGGTCATGTCGAGCAACGCCTTGACGCGCGTCTGGCGACCGCCCGTGCCGGGAACAGTGAAATCCTGGTGGCGAAAATCTATGCCGCTATCAATGATGCCGACCACGACGCCGTGCCCCGTCTGCGAGACGACGCGCTGGTTCAAAAAATTATCAATGCCGACTTGAAAACGCGCGCGGTCGTTGAGCGGGTGCAGGAAAGTCGCCGCCGAGAGTTTGCGGACGGAGCCGAGCGCGGCCAGTTCCGGCAGCCTCTCAACTTCCGTCTCGACCGTCGCCACATCGCCCAAGCGCGCGCGCACCGCGAACCCCGCAGCCTTTAATTCTTCATCGCTCCGGCTCGTCAACTCGACATTGACGCCCACGCTCGTCCGGCCATCGCTCAAGCGCCTCACGCCCGCCACCTGAGAGAGCCGCGAGACCTCCGACTCCGCATCCCTGACACGTCCCTTCTCGGAGGCGACGCGGTCTGTCTCTGAGGCGCGACGAACTTCCCTGAGCAGTTTGTCAGCTTTCTTCGCAAACGCGGCTTCTCTTTGGCCCACGGCATCATCCTGTTGGGCCAGGGCCGGGATTATGAACGCGCTGAAAACGATAAAGGCGACGAGGCCGAGCGCGAGCATGACTTGAAAGCGAAGGCTCACAACGGCTCTTGAACGATGATGTTGATGGCGGGGCGAAAACCTTGAACGATTGCGAGGGACACGCGGCATCCGTACTTCTCCTGAAAGTTGAGAAAATTAAAGGACCACTACACACGGCTCATCGCACACCGGCGGGGTTTTTGCGAGGAGCCGCAAGTTAGTCAAAAATTCTTCGACAATAATGGGGAAAATGCGACAGTCAGAAGCCAATATCAAGGGGACTCACGAAACATTAATCTGATGCGAAATCCGGCGCAGGGGATGCATCTGCCGAGCAATTTTTGCGAGATGTTTGTGATGCTTGAGGCGGGCGCGGCGTCTCAGTAATGATAGCGCGCTTGCAGGAAATCTATCCGATCATGACTGACCAGGTGGACCAGGCGATGCTCCTGTGTGATGCGGCGTGACCACGCGCCCGACGCCAGGTATTTCAACGGTTCAGGCTTACCGATTCCGGCAAAAGGGTCGCGCATGATGGCTTCGATTAAATCAAAGGCTCGAAGGGCGACTTTCCGATCTTTCTCTACCCAGTACTGTAAGTCTTCCCGGAATTCTGGATGAAAGACCGCATCTCGCTCAGATTTCGTCCGGCCCTGCGGTTTATTCTTTTGCGTCAACGCCCATCTCCCGGCGTAATGTTTTAACGCTCCGGGGTTTAACTTTTCGTGCCGTGGCGCGATTCAAGGCAGACAGCAGACGCTGTGCATTTTTCGGAGACCGGAGCAAATGAGCCGTTTCCAGTAAACTTGAGAGTTCCGACGCCGTGACGAGGGCCACGTCTTCCGCGCCGCGCCGGTTGATGATGATGATTTCCCGGTTCGCCGTGACCTGATTACAGAGCTTGGCTAAATTGGCCCGCGCCTTTGTATACGTTGTCTGATTTGACATGCATGACTCCGCGAAATTAGCTGTACAGAATGACTGTACAACAACATCAATCTTCGGTCAAGACTGAGTCCTCTTGACACGGAGCTAACGGAAACGCTGGCCGAACTGCTCCGTGCCGAAAGTGCCTATGCCGTTGAGGCGGAAGCTGAAGACGACGCGATTCTCGGCGCGCAGGCCGAAGTGATAGTTGTTGTATTGAGCGGTGATGGTGCAGCAGTCCCAGGCATAGCCGAGCGTGGCCGTCGAACTGAGCAGCGAGCGAGTGCCTTTGCTCTCCTGATCGCGGAAGTTGAAGAAGAGCGAGAGACCGCCGAAGAGTCCTCTATCGGTCTTGCCGAGAAAGACGGACGGAACCCACTGCGAGCCGCGTATCGTGCCAGGCTCTTTGCCGTTGGCATCGGCGAAGCGTCGGAGGGACGGCGAGAGTTCTATCGCCCGCGTGTAGTAGAAAGTCTGATAGGCGTGGATGAGCGCGCGCGTGAGACCGAAGGTCGCGGCGATGTTGCGCAGGCCGCCGCCCTGCGTGTCCGTGTCCATACGCACGTCCGCGAAGAGGTCGCGTCTCGGACGATAGCGCGCTTCGAGGTTGACTGGAGAGAAACGGCGCGGCACGCCGCCGTAGGAGAAACCGGAAAAAGTGTTGATGGGATAGAACTGGTTGCGCCTGCCGGGCTGCAAGGCGTCGCCAAACGTCGGGTCGAAGAAATACTTGACCCGCACGGTGATGGTGAGGGCTTCATAAGGCTGCGTGGAGAGCGGGTTCTTCTGACCGGCAGCAGCGCGAGCCGCCGACGCGCTGCTGACATTCTCCGTCGAGCGGCGCGTAAAGAAACGGTTCGCCACGCCAAACTCAATCTCGTTGGTATCGGCGACGGTGTCCACGTAATCGAAGCGTATGAGCCGCTCGAAATTGCTCACGCCGCCGATTTTGCGATAAGTGAAATACGGCTCGATGACATGACGAAAGAAAAAGTTGTTATCGCGGTGGCGGAAGTTGCGCGCCAGGGCTGGCGGCCTCACGTCCAGTTCAAACTCCCCATAGCCGCGCACCACGTCGCGGCTCAGGACCAATCTGGTCGCAGGGTCAATCGAGTTCGAGTAGTAAGTCGCGCGGATGCCGCCCGTGGCCGTGACGGACCAGCCGTTGTTGAAATGCCAGGGGACTGCAAACTTCGGATGCACATCCAGACGCTGCACGATGGAGGGCGTGACGATGGGCAACCCGCCCGCTTCCGTCTGGAAGAGACCCGTATCGAAGGGCGTCTCTTTGCGGCTCACGCCTTCGAGGCCGCCTTCAAACGAGAAGTAGACGGGCACGCGCTCGAAGTAGCGCAGGGCAGACGGTCGCTTGTCGAGCGTCACGCTCGGAGATTCGCGGATGCGTATGCGCGAGTTGACGAGCGAAGTGACCTGCGAGCGTGCCAGGAAATTAAAGCTGTAGTCGCCGAAGTTTTTGTTGACGAAAACCTGCGAACGCTCCTCCGGCGAGATGGCCTGTTGAAGCGTGTCCGAAAAGACCTGCCTGTAGGCGAGGTTGGAAGTGATGTTGACATCGGCGGCGGCGATAAAGCCGTTCGGGAAATAATGCACGCCCTCCACGTAAAAATTAGAGCCGCCCTGATTCGGATGAGTCGCGTCCTGGTGTGGACCAAAAATGCGATCCTTGACGGTATAGAAACCCAGGTTGAGAAACGAGCGCGAGTTGGCGCGCGTCCGCACGTCCATCCCAAGACCGACGCCGCGCAACGTGTAGATGTCGTTGCGCACGGTGACATCCGCCGAACGACCCAGCGTCTGGTAGTAAGCGTTCGAGACGCGGAAACCTTTATTGCCCGAACCGCTGAAGGTCGGCGTCAGAAAGCCGGAAGCGCGGTCGCCCCTCTTCAGCGAGATGGAAGCATACGGCAGGTAAACAATCGGCGCGCCCTTGACGCGAAACGTGGGGCCTTTGAATCTGACGCGGTCGCCCGTC
This sequence comes from Pyrinomonadaceae bacterium, assembly GCA_036009045.1. GTDB lineage: Bacteria > Acidobacteriota > Blastocatellia > Pyrinomonadales > Pyrinomonadaceae > DASYML01. Next base: position 969 of record DASYML010000113.1, on the reverse strand, counting down.
TTGACCTCCACTCTCCTGGACCTGAAACTCCACTTCGGCACTTCGTCTTCGCAGGCGGTAATCTCCGCGTTCTCCGCGATGATGGTGTCAAGGCTGACGCGCTCCACCCTGTCTGCGGTGAAGTAGATACGCGTCCCGTCCTGCGTGCGATTGGTGAAGCCCGTCGAGTTGAGGAAGAAGCCGGTCTTGGTCCTGTAATTCCACTCCGAGCGCGAGCCTGTGATGCGCTGCTCGTCGCCCTGATCGAAAACGACGCTGCCCTCCGCGATGACCTTGTTCGTCGCCTCGTAGACAGTTACCTTGTCCGCCTGCAAACGATAAGTCCCGATGCGCGCGTCCACGTTGCCTTCGTAAGTAAAGACGCGCGCCTCCTTCGGCCCTGAGACGGTCTGCTTATCGGCGTCAATCCTCAACTCGTCGGTCGAGAGAGCGGCGTCCGCCTTCGTCACCGGCAGGCGCGGGCGAATCGGTTGGTCCTGCGTCAGCGGGTTGACGTTGGGCGTGTCCGTAATCGGATTCGCCACCTGGCGTTCAACGGGATTCGGCTGCTGGGCCAACGCCGTGTGTGAGCCGAAAGCCAGCAGGGACCATAACGCCGCACACGCGAACGCCGGAGAAGCGAACCTGTTGAGAGCTAAAAAAGGGATGCGCAAAGACGAGCCGAAGACCTCCAGAGGCCAAACAGAAACGTGCCCTTCCCCAAACCCCGCGAGGGCCTGCAAAGCGGACACGCCATGTGATTTCAAACCGAGGCCGATGCTAACATAAAGCAGTGACCAGTGACGAGTGACAAGTGACAAGCAGGAAAAAGCAGTGACGAGTGATGAGTCATGAGTGATGAGAGGCAAGCTTTTACTCATGACTCATCACTCGTCACTTGTCACTGCTCTTATGGTCTGCGAAGATTATCGAAATTACTTGTCAATTGAATGTATGGAAAATGAGATTCACCACAGAGACACAGAGGGC